>CAIOSO010000116.1 GCA_903860985.1 uncultured Flavobacteriales bacterium | reverse complement strand
TGTGACAGCCTGAATGTGTGCATTTCCTTCTGATTCAAATTGATGTATCAATTGAGAAATACGTTCGGCTTTATTTGTTTTTACATCGTAATAACAATCAAATAGTTGTTTGAAGATCCATTGCGTCCATTTATAGTATTCTGGATCAGAGGTTCGCACTTCTCGAGACCAGTCGAAACTGAATCCAATTTGATCTAATTGTTGGCGGTAACGCGCAATGTTTTCTTCGGTCGTAATCGCAGGATGTTGTCCAGTTTGAATCGCGTATTGTTCCGCTGGAAGTCCAAATGAATCGTAACCCATTGGATGCAGGACATTAAATCCTTGAAGTCTTTTGTAGCGCGCGTAGATATCTGAAGCGATGTATCCCAGTGGATGTCCCACGTGGAGTCCAGCACCAGATGGATAAGGAAACATGTCTAAGACATAGTATTTAGGCTTGGATGCATCCTTCTGCACGCGGTACGTGCCACGATCTTGCCAATTCTTACGCCATTTACTCTCTAGATTTCTAAAATCGTATTCCATATCCTTGTTTTCGAAGGACAAAGATAAAAAGGATTCAAGAGTTTCCCTTATTCTGTGCAAGTAAATGAAGGATCCCGATTAGGAAAAGAATGAAATCGAAATAACGGGGATTGATTTTTGGACTCGTTTTCAGGTAATATAAATAAATCCATGGAGCAAAAGTGAGCGCAAGGGAAAGAATCTTGATGTCTAAACGTTCACTGATTGGTTGAATCATGTTGCCCACCGCAAAATAAAAAAACAACGAAATGACAATAAGTACTTCTGTAGCCGGTTTCTGAAAATATAAGGGAATTGTTTTGATGTGGCCTAGATCCTTGGACATATCTTCCAGGTCTTCTACTATGGCAAGGACGAAGAAAAGAATGAGGTGAAAAAAATCATTGCTTGGAATTTGACCATACAATGCAAACTTTGGAATACCAATCCCCAATGTAAACCAGCAAATCGAAATAAAAATGGGTTTTAAAAAAGGGATTTTCCGCCATTTGATCCCTTTTTCATACGTGAGGACAAGGAGACCCAAGACTAAATAAACGGCAAAAGACCAAGAAAATGGATGAAGCAATACACAGTAGCCTACACCAGTTAATCCAGCTAAAACGAGGTAGCCCCAATGATTTTTCCGTTCATAAAGCCACTGGTAGGAAGTAAAAATCGATAAACTGAATAAAGATGCAAAAGGCCAATGAGCTATTGATAGGATTCCAAGGGAAAAAACGAACGCAAAAACTGCTAGTAAAACATTGTTTTTAAACGAACTTGAAATCATCCAATTACCTCTAATACCGTTGACACTTCAATGTTTTCTATACACGTACAGTGTTTTCCTTTTTTACATGTCTCGCATGTTTGATCAAAAACCAAAAACTCCGCTTTTGGTCCAATTGCGTGCCATCTTCCTGGGTCTATTGGTCGACGCATGGAAAATAATCCAATCGCATGGATTCCGGAAAGTCCGGCGATGTGATAGGGTCCAGTAGAACAGGCTACCAATGCATTTGAACGAGATATAAGCGTGATTAATTGCGGCAATGACAATTTACCCGTTGAATCGATGATGCGCTCGTGGACCGGAATGAACTTTCGAAACTGCATGCCTTCTTGTTCCGTTCCTGTAAAACACACTGTTTTTCCTGAATCCGCGAGTTGGGACGCAAGGTCCATGTATTTTTCTAAAGGCCATTCTAAAGCACTTCCCTTCGATTTTGGATGAAGGATAATTAGCTCCTCTTTTGAAGAAGGAATCCACGTTGGAAGTACCGTTTCAATTGCCTGGAATTGAACCAACTCTTGAATTTGTTGAAAAGAAGGAATTTCGGTAATCCCAAATGGAGCAAGCAAGTGAAAATTTAATTGGGACTCGTGAAAGGTCGAGTTTTTACGCGTAAAGTTTGGACGCTCATTACAGGTGAACAGGTGAAATACCCGATGAGATGTTCCAATTCTCATTGGTATTTTCGCTTTTTTCGCTAGGAACGCCAATTTTTTGTTTGGGAAAACATGTATGATGCAGTCGGCCTTTAATTGTTCCAATTGTCCTGTAATCGGCTGATTGAAAAGCTCATCGATATCCCAAAAAGCATCAACCGCTGTAAAACAAGCCACCACTGGACGTGTGTAATTTTTACCGATAAATATGATTTCTGCTGCTGGAAATTTATTTCTCAAGGCCTGACACATCGGGAGTGTCAAGGAAACATCACCGATGCTATCCGTTCGGGAAATCAAAATGCGTTTCATCGTGATTGTTTATTTAACGTGCGCAATTTACAGTACTTCACATAAGTTGCATATGCACTTCGCATGGAAATGAGTAATCCGGTTCTTCCATCTAAGATACCTAGTTTGATCCAAAAACTTTTAATGAATTGATTTACGACCTTCACGTATAGAAGTCCCCATGAAATGTTCTTTCCTTGGTCAAAAAGTTCCTTAGCTGCTATGTTACCGAAATATTCGATTTGTTTGAAGTGATCTTCCTTCGTATAGTAGGAATAATGTAGTAAATCACCGTTTAATAATTCCGCTTTACCTTGATCCATTCGTTCAAGGCGATCATGTGGATTCACACCTGTCCAATGAGCGCGTTCTTTTTTCACCAATCTGGTTTTCGTGTCTGGATACCAGCCACAGTGTTTCACCCAATGTCCACAATAATTGGTGAGGCGATTGAAGGAATAAGCTTCACCTTTTGGGTCGTTTTTTACTTGAAGAATGGCTGCGGCTAATTCATCCGTTAATGCTTCATCTGCATCAAGGGAAAGTGCCCATTCTGTTTCAACCATTTGCAAGACCCTATTTTTTTGCTGAATGTGTCCGTCGAATGCGTGCTGATAAAATGTTACGTGATGTGATTGACAAATTTCTGCCGTGCGGTCGGTTGAAAAGGAATCCAGGACAATGATTTCATCACAAACAGATTTCAATGAACGCAAGCATCGATCGATGTTTCGCTCTTCATTAAAGGTGATGATGACTCCTGTTAATTTCATCGCTCCAATTAGTGATTTAACGGTGAATTACTTAATTCTGATGCGTTGACCGACTGAAATATTGTTGATACTTACCCCAGGATTCAATCGTTGGAGTTGTCCTTGACTTAAGTTATTTCGTTGGGCTATTTTACCGAAAGTATCCCCTGGTTTTACGTTATAGTATTTTTTAGCTGGTTGAACGGGTCTTGGAGCCGGTGTGGGAGTTGGAGTAGCAGAAAGCGAACTAAACAATTTCAGTTTTTGTCCGACATAAATATTGGTGGTTTGCAAGCCATTCCATTCCATGATTTGCTCAATGGTCACGTTGTATTTCAAGGCAATATTTTTTAAGTTTTCTCCCGCCTTGACTTTATGGTATTGAAGGTTGTCATTGGTAGGTTTCAGTGAATCCACGATCAATGGAGTGATGGAAGCTGAGTCGATATTTTGTAAAGAGTCAGGTTGGATAACAATGACTGGTTTTGGCGCAGGGGGTTTTGGTGCATAAATCGCTTGTTCCAAGGCATAAAGTGAATCCTCTAGACTGACCAACAGATTGATTTTTTCCATTGGACCTGTCAAACAGCGAGCGGGGCTCATTTTAGGAATAAACGCTGTTTTATATACGGGATTTAGTGCTTTTATTTCCTCTAAATCCCACGTAGCTAATTGAGCAATGGTGTTCATGTGAACCCCATTTTTCATACACATGGTATCTAATTGTGCGTTGTGCACTTTCGCTTCCATAGGAACAATATTGTGTTCCGCATGGTAGGTTATCAAATATGCTGCGGCAATAAAATTTGGCACATATCCTTGTGTTTCCTGAGGTAAAAATGGACGCACACCCCAATAGGTTGTTTGTCCACCAGAGCGTTTAATCGCATGGTTTACATTACCCGGTCCGGCGTTATACGCTGCTAATGCTAAATTCCAATCCCCATAAATTCCATAAAGTTGTTTCAAATAGCGACATGCGGCATCGGTGGCTTTTTCTGGGTCCATACGTTCATCGATGTATGAATTTTCTTCTAAACCAAAATAGAGTCCGGTTTTATACATAAACTGCCATAAGCCCAATGCGCCTGCTCGAGATTTCACTTGAGGGCGTAAACCACTTTCAATTACGGACAGGTAGCGAAGTTCTTGAGGCAATCCATACTCCGCCAATTTTTCTCCGAATAAATCAAAGTACAAGGCTGAGCGACCCATGACTACGCGTATAAATCCACGTCGCTGAGCGGCAAAAAACTTGATTGTAGAGAGTGTTGCTGTATTACAGTCCATGTGAAACGGACTCTTTTTACTCATTTCTTCTAAGCGCTGACAGTACACCTCATCCGAGAAAGTCGGGACCTGATTTGGTTCGTAATTCAATGAATTAATGATGGAGTCGTAATTGTGTTGATTAGCGTACTCCGAATAAAACATGTTCAAACTTTGTTGAACCGTATTAAAAAAAGCATCTGCATTCAGGGTGTCTGCTGGTCTAATGAGGTGCGCCGGTTTTTGGCTAAACGAAAACCCAGAAAGCATCAATAGGACAAGCAGAATACCTCTCATAGTAGCTCCTCCAATTTATTAACTCCGTGGAATAACAAGTCTTCTTGGAAGCAATCAGCCATTAATTGAATTCCATATGGCAATCCATTCGAATGGACCTTAAACGGTATGCTTATCGCAGGATTACCAGTTAGATTGGCATGAACCGTGAAAATATCTTGTAAGTACATTTGGATTGGATCCTTAACAGCATTTTTCTCAAAAGCTGTACCAGGAGTCGTAGGCAAAAGCAATAAATCGAGGTTCTTGAAAAAATCATCCGTACGATTTTTAAGCACCCTTCTTACTTTTTGTCCTTGCGTGTAATATGCATCGTAATATCCATGAGAAAGCACAAAAGTTCCTGTCATGATGCGTCGTTTCACTTCCGTACCAAATCCTTCTGTTCTCGATTTTATGTATGTTTGCTCCACACCTTTCGCATCTTGGCTTCGGTAGCCATAATGGACACCGTCAAAGCGCGATAAGTTGGAAGAAGCTTCGGCAGTTGTTAATACGTAATAAGTCGGAACCATATAATCCATGAAAGGGAAACTAACTTCCGTTACTTCATGTCCAGCATCTTTCAACTTCTGAATCACTTCCTTTAAATGTTGACGAACTTCTGGATCTAATCCTTCGTGATGAATACATTCGCTAATGAGTCCGATTTTCAGTTTTTCAGGAAACGATTTTGTTTCACTTTTCACTGAGTTTGATGACGTTGTTGCGTCCATTTCATCTTCTCCTGCAGACAATTCATAAATCAATTGTGCATCAGCAGCAGAATTTGTGAATGAACCGATTTGATCAAAGGAAGAAGCGTATGCAATTAAACCGTTACGACTCATGCGTCCGTAAGTCGGTTTTAAGCCGTAGGTTCCTGTCCAAGAGGCAGGTTGACGAACGGATCCACCAGTATCGCTGCCTAAGGTAATCGTACACATGTTCGCACTTGCCGCTACTGCGCTTCCGCCGGATGATCCACCAGGAACATGGTTTGCTTTCCAATTATTTTCAACGGCTCCGAAAGCAGAAGTTTCATTGGAACTTCCCATGGCAAATTCGTCACAATTCAAGCGTCCAATGACGATTGCATCCCGATCAATTAATCGTTGTAAAACTGTTGATGTATAAAGTGATGTAAATCCTTCTAGGATTTTAGAAGAAGCACTAACTCGGTGGTTTTTGTAACAAATATTGTCTTTGATTCCGATGACAACACCGGCAAGTGGTCCTGCAGTGCCATTTTTCACTTTTTCATCGACTTTATTGGCGTTTTCCAGAACGGATTCTGTAAAAACTTCCAGAAAAGCGTTTAGGTGTTTATGATCTTCAATTCGTTGAAGATATGCTTGTGCAATAGACAAGACAGATTCACCTGAAAGCACAGCTTTCTGAACATCACCAATCGTACGATACATGAGAATCTTATTTATCGTCTACTTTGATCTCAGTAGAGGAACTTGTCTCTTCTACTTCTCCTTTGGAAGCATCCTTAAATTCTTTTACGCCTTTTCCAAGTCCACGCATTAATTCAGGAATTTTCTTACCTCCGAAAAACAAAAGGATGATCACTAAAATAAGGATGATTTCTGTTGGTCCTAACTTACCCATAAGATTTCTTTTATTGGATGAATAACAAAATTACGCAAAAATGCAGGTAATAATACGCTTCAGCCTAATTTGACTATAATTTTCTTGCAACTTCTACTTCCTCGTATGCTTCAACGATATCACCGATTTTAATGTCGTTGTATTTATCAATGTTCAATCCACATTCGTAGTTGTTTTTCACCTCACGCACATCGTCTTTGAATCGTTTCAATGATCCCAGAAGACCCGTATGAACAACGATTCCATCACGAATCACGCGGATTTTAGACGAGCGTTTGATGACTCCATCCATCACATAACAACCAGCGATTGTTCCAACTTTCGTAATGTCGAACGTTTCACGGATTTCAGCAGAACCAAGAATTTGCTCCTCGATATCTGGAGAAAGCATTCCCTCCATTGCCGCTTTAATTTCTTCAATTGCCTTGTAGATTACCGAGTAAAGTCGAATATCGATTTGCTCACTTTCAGCAAGTTTACGTGCCGTTAATGAAGGACGAACCTGGAATCCGATGATGATTGCATCCGAAGCGGAAGCTAGATTCACATCGGCCTCAGTAATTGCCCCTACTCCTTTCAGGATAATGTTTACTTGGATTTCCTCCGTTGACAAGTTCAACAAGGCATCAGAAAGTGCTTCGATGGAACCATCCACATCACCTTTCACGATAATGTTTAATTCTTTAAAGTCTCCGATAGCCAAACGACGTCCAATTTCATCCAACGTAATATGTTTCGTTGTACGCAATCCTTGTTCGCGGTATAATTGTTCTCGTTTGGTAGCAATTGATTTTGCTTCTTTCTCATCATCTAGGATGTTGAATTTATCACCGGCACTTGGCGCACCACCGATTCCTAGAACCGATACTGGACAAGCAGGTCCTGCTTCTTTCAACGCTACACCTTGTTCGTCATGCATGGCACGAACTTTACCGAAGTAACGTCCAACAAGCAC
>CAIOSO010000115.1 GCA_903860985.1 uncultured Flavobacteriales bacterium | reverse complement strand
TTCTGCTAGAGCAATATTCACAGTGAATTCCCCATTGCGTTTGATGAATTCTTTTGTTCCATCGAGTGGATCAACAATCCAACATTTGTCCCAAGTTTTTCTTGTAGAGAAATCATGCGTGCGAGAATCTTCTTCGCTCAGTATGGGAATATTTGTGGTGGAAAGGTATTTGTCAATAATATCATTTGATGCGCGACTTATTTCGTTCGCTTGTATATTGGAACCACACTTTTCAGTTAAAAGCGGTGATTTTGTCTTTTCCAGTGCCAAAAATAGTAGTTCACCTCAAAATGTATCCATATCTTCGCGCCATAATTGAACATTGCTCTGATTTCTCCCTATGATTCAGCGCGAAACTCGAGACCTATGAAGCGCATCAACGAATACAAGAAATTATTTCAAATTGAAAGTCAAATCGATTTGGCGGAGTTGAAACAGACTTACCGTAAATTGGTGAAACAATGGCATCCGGATAAATTTCAAGATGGAGATCCTTTGAAAGACGAAGCAGCGATTATGGGTCGACAAGTAACCGACGGATATCATTTCTTGGTGAGCATCGCGCCGGAAACGAAAGAAGCGAATTTGGCAGAGTATACGGCAACCATCAACGAATGTATGATTGCGGACTACAAACACAAAGGACTTCTACTGGAAATCACCTTCACGGATGGATCCACCTACGAATACTTCGGTGTTAATGCGAATGTCTACAAAAAACTAATCAATTCTGACAAACAAGTGCGCTTTGCTAAACGATTTATCTACGAAAGTTATACGTACCGTAAATCGAAGAAGGCAACTCAAGAGGAACAATAAACCTCGCACTACGTATCGCGCATTGAAATATAATTGAAGATATTCAACATATTTCTCTTTTTGATTTTAACTTTATGTTATAAAATCTAACTATATGAAATCATTCATACTTATAAATCTTGTTCTACTCTTTCATAATTTTGCGATCGGACAAAGCCAAAATCCGATAATCAAGTCAAATCAATTAATTGAGAAAATTGAAAATGAACTTAAAAAAAACAAATTCAAAATAACTTTGAATGAAAAGTGGAGTACAAACGAAGGTGGTACCGAAGTTGAATTTATTGCGAATTACTCCATTATTCACTATTCTTTAACGGAAGGTATAAGCGTTCGCGAAATAAAAGTGAGTCAATATGAAACTTTTGTTTTCATGAAACAATACTTCTTAGGAAATCAATTATTTTATGGCTATTATCACTCAAGTAGCGAAGGTTGTGACTATCAACATAAAATATATTTTGAAAATCAAGGAAGTAATCCCATAAAAATGCTTTTTAACTTCAACAATTGTTCCGGAACCAAGGAAACTAAATTCATTGAAGTGAAAAATGAAAATGAAAAGTCTGAATACTTACAGAACTTTTCAGACTACTTATTTACTATAAATGAAAAAATTGACCAACTTGAATACGAAAAGGAAGAAGCCCCGGAAACCTATGAATTAAGAAAAGAAATTTCAACGATTAATTCTCATGTTGATTTATATCAATTCGTACAAAAACATAGCCCAAGCTTTGATGATTTAGATTCCTTATACACAATCATAACAGGTCAATTTTGTCCGAAAAACCTCAGTTACAATTTGGTAAATGGAGATTCTACTCTGACATCTTCTGTTCCAACCTTGTTTTTGAATTTACTATTTCGAAATGTGATTTGGGATTTTGAAAAAAATCAAAAGGAAATAAATTCGATTTATCAATATGATCATTTTAATCCGCTAGGAGAAACTTTTTCAACCACATCGAATAAAGTTCAACTAACAGAAAAATACGATTTAAAAATTCCTGATTTTGCCATCATAAAAATGGCGTATTCACTTCCATTAGAAATCGTAACAGTGAATAATAACATGAAAAAGTGGTATCGAAATTATTCAAGGTATTGGATAAATAGTGATTTTTCGGATTTATCGTTTAAACCAAGTTTCACCTATTATCAAATAAAAGAACCTTTTGATATGGAAGCAACACCTGGGATTAATAAAGAAGCAATGATAATCTCATTGGGAAAATCACTTGTCAGTCAAAACATCGCAGCCTTCATTTCTGCTCAAGTATTTGACGACTTAGGTTTTTTCTATATCAACCACCGCTGGGTATTTTTCGACCTATCGCGCTAGGATTTACTCTTCCCCCTGATAATAATTCGCGCGAATAACTTCCACTTGGTGGGATGCGTATCCTGATGGAGCTTCGGTTTGGATTTTAAAAGCCACTCTGCTGTTCGGTGCGCAATATTCGTAAACCGTAAATGTTTTGGTGTCGATTGCCGTGCGTGTTTTTGATAGAAACGTCACCCTCACTACAAAATTCATGAACGTTGCCATAGATGCATTGTTAAAAATGTAGCCGCTAAACTCTTCCTTGGCTGCGAACCATCGGTAGGTATGGTCGTAATCGATGCTCAAGTATTCGAGTGGATGTTCCATCTCCATTTTCAAGAGTTCTTTCTGTAATTTCTCCTTACGTTCCTCCTCTGTCATGGGTGGAGTTACATTCATTTGACGCGTTTTCTCCTCTGCTTCCTGCGCTGCCAGTTTCGCTTTTACTAATTCCATGCGTAAGGAATCACTCAAGGTATTTGGATTCTCGGTCACCTGATTTCTCTTCCCGGAAAATATGTACACAATCGCCACGACTCCCAATACAATTGCAGCTGCAATAAGTATGCGCTCTAAGTTTATTTTTTTGTTCATTTCAGATCTAATTGAATCGAATTTAGAAAACTTCTACCTGACTACAAAGAATCGTGCCCGATTCTATGCAAGTTAATTGGATTGATGTCCATTCACATGCTTCGATGTACAATACGGACCCTGTTTCCAATAGCTGCTCTCCCACAAGGAATTTACCGGTATGAACGAATAACACAATGCGCTTTTCAGTGATGTCGATGTCTTGTGACTGATTGGAAACCAAGGATCTAGAACTAAGACTTGCCCGATCTTGACTATTGAACATCACATTGAAATCGCGCACTTTTCCAATGCTACGTGTAGACCAGGATCCGTCGAAGGTATCTTGATCGTAGGGATTCAAGTGTTTTTGGTAACGTCCTTCGTGGATAAGGGTGATGGATCCTTCCAAGACCATGAGAATGCGCGTCAAACCAGAAAAATCAGAAAATGTACTTTCCTCCGCTTCCACTGTCGCCGTGCTGATCCGAAAGATAAAATCTCTTTTTAGGAAATCACTTTCCGGTGGAAATTTAAGTAATTCGGTGGTGGTTCCTTTCGCCCATTTAGCGGTTTGAAACGATGTTGGTGGTAAATAAGTCCATTTCATACATAAGAATTGCCTCAAATGTACACAATATTGTTCCTCATCGTTTTACAGGATTCCAGCTCCATTCTCTCCTCTCTCCGCCGCGGCGGACTCGCTCTCTTTCACCGCTCTCCGCTCACTTTCCCGTTCTCCGCTCTATTTCTCGCTCTCTTCCTCCTATGAAATAAACCGCAGTCCTTTGGATTCAACAATCATTTTCATTTGACGTTTCCGTTGAATAAAATGATAGATGGCGATACTTGAGGGAATAATACATGCTACACCGAAAATCAATCCGACAGGAGAATAAGCATAATAATAATATGAATTAGCTTTCAAATAGGCTAGTTGATTCAAATTATTAACGATTAAAGCAATACCACCCGAGATTCCCGCTATACTCAAATAAGAACCTGTTGCAACGGATCTTGATAAGCGATTTTGCTCCTGCGGAGTAATTCGATCATAAATACACCGTTTGCTGATGTAGTTTACATCGCGAGAAGGAAAAGTCAATACGACCCCTTCCGCTGTGCGAATATATAAAGTGGAGTCCATGATAAACACCGGGTGTTTCACGTTTTCATAAAGTGAATCATTTACGACCACATAGGGTTTCATTATCCAATCGGACTGAGAAAAAGCACATCCACTGATGGATAAGCTGAACATAATTAAAAGTGTTTTCATCTGTTTCATGGGTTTTTAGATGGCGTTGTTTCGGGATCTTGTAATTTTTTGAATGTGCTTCCGTTTGGTGATGTCGGACATGATAAAAATCCCCAGTCCCGTCGGATAAATCGTGATGATCCCCCAAAAATACCCTTTCACCGGAGTGGATCCAATCTGTTGCAATTTATCATACGTCATCCAACGCACATCATTTTTATTGCTGAATCCTTCAATTTTTGATATGGGTTCAGCATACACTTTCTTGTTGAACCGATTGATGTAATAACACATGGAATCACAAATAATAATTGGCTTGGAAACGGCATAACTCATGCCATTCTTGTAGGTAATAAATGGTGGATAAACCATTTGTGAATCTTGAGTAGCTTGTCCGAAAGAGGAAAAGTGAACAAAGAAGATGAAGAGTAGGATTATTTTTTTCATGAGTTAAAAGTTTTTACCGATGTGTATGGAACCAAATGGGCCATTATAAAGGTAATGAGTAGATAGATAGGATGCTTCTAGTGATAGATTGAATCCATTCTTTGATAGCAATTGAACGCCCAAAGGCAGGTAAATTCCGGGATTAACTCCATCAAAAAATATGGCTGTAAAAGTGGCACCAACATATGGTGCGAATCGCATGACTTTATCTGCCGTTCCGAAATAGTACTTTACTCCGGCATATGCCCCAATGAGACCAGCGCCTAACTCTAAATTGATGTTTTGAGTGAAAAAATGGTTGTAATTCAAGGCTAAAGCTAACGTTGGACCGCCAATTTTCAAACCAAAACCATTTTTAAATTCATTTCTAGGATTTATTTCTTGTCCGAAGGAAGAAAAGTGAACGAAGAAGAGAAACAACAATACTATTTTTTTCATGTGATTCATTTTAAGTTGAAACAAAGTTAACTACGTTATTCGCCGAATAAAAACTGAATTCCACTTATCACCCAAGTGTCAGTTGCGATTTCCGCAAATCTAGTGATGCTTCTCTGCAACGGACTGAGCACTGTTCACTGTTCACCGTTCACCGTTCACCGTTCACTGTTCACTGTTGAATAAAAAATAGTTCTTACATTCGTTAAAATAAACTTTCATGAAACAATTCTTACTATACTTTGCCATCATTTTTAGCTTTAGTCTCGTTGCTCAAGTTCCAAGTTATGTTCCACAATATGGATTATTGAGTTACTTCCCTTTTAATGGAAATACAAATGACGTCAGTGCGAATGCATCGAATCTCACAAACAACAATGCGGTTCTCACAGCGGATCGATTTGGGACAGCTAATTCAGCATATTCCTTTAATGGCATCAATCAGAATTTGATCAATTCCACTCCGAACTTTACGTTTAATCCTGCTTCGAGCTTTACGGTTTCCTTCTGGTACAACCGAAATAGTACCTCTGTCAATGGAGTACTCATCATGAATGCAACGAATGCCGCAGGAAATTTTATATGGATATTTCAAGCAGGTCCGACCAATTCGCAATACGGGACAAACAAGCAACAATTTGCTTGGATCTGGGCACCAACAACGTCCACAACAAGTGTTTGGACGCACATCGTTTGTGTGTATAATGCAGGAGCTATGACCCTTTATAAAAATAATGTCCAAGTGGCTACGACAACGTATACACATACGAATGTAACTAGCGCGGTGATGCCGTTGTATGTTGGACGAGGTGTTGGAGGAGATTTTTACAATGGGAAAATGGATGACATTGGAATTTGGAATCGTGCCTTAACGACTTGTGAAATCAATGATTTATACAACAGTTCGAACTCGTTGACATCAGTCACTGCTGGTCCAGATGTTGTAAGTTGTAACAACCAAGCGATTACACTGAACGGATCAGGAGCTCTCAATTATTTCTGGAACCAAAACGTATCGAATGGTGTTCCTTTCACACCTGCAACAAACGGAACGTATTTAGTAACTGGATTCAATGCTAACGGCTGTTCTCAATGGGACGAAACCAACGTTACACTCGGACAACTTAGCATCAACGCCGGACAAGATTTATCTGTTTGTCCAGGTGATACCGTAACGCTTTCTGCGTCTGGAGCGCAAACCTACACATGGAATAATTCCGTGAGCAATAACCAAGCATTTTTTGTGAACCAAAGCGGGACCTACATCGCAACGGGAGTAGATGGTTCTTGCACGGATACAGATACCTTGCAGATCAACGTGCTTCCTTTGCCACAAATCAATGCCGGAAACGATACCGTACTTTGCGCAGGCGGAATAGTGACCTTGAATGCAACCGGAGGACAAAACTACCAATGGTCGAATGGCGTTTCAAATGCTGTTCCGTTTACTGCTTACAATAGCGCTTCCTACATCGTGACTGGATTTAGTCCGGCTGGATGTGTGAATCAAGACACATTACAAGTTGTTGCGAATCCCGTACCGAACATCAATGCAGGAAATGATGTTTCTACGTGTTCAGGTCAAGCAGTTGTTTTAACAGGAATCGGCGGATTCAAT
>CAIOSO010000114.1 GCA_903860985.1 uncultured Flavobacteriales bacterium | reverse complement strand
TAGCCATGTTTATGTTGATTCCAATTTTTAAGAAACCAACGGATGTTGTAGAAACACCGCCGGTTGGTTCAGATACCACGACAATAACAACTAATCCAACGCTCCCTGTAGCTGACGGACCAATAGCCACTGTCAATCCAAAAGACACAGTGAAAACACCAGAAAAATCGCTTGGACCGAAACAAAAGAAATCCGGATTTGCGAAGTATTACGCGAATATCGACCAAGGGAAGAAAATGCTGTGTTTTTTCGCCCCCTCTTGCGAACATTGTCAAGCAACAGCGAAGGAATTAACGGAAATGAAAAAAGCGAACCCGGATTTTCCGGAAATCCAGATTTTATTCATGGATGAAGCGCCCGAGGAAATTCCAAATTTCTTCAAATTTGCAGGTGCGAATTACCCATACAAAGTGATCGAAATCATCGAGTTTTGGAATGCCATAGGCAATGAGAAAAACGTTCCAGGTGTCTGTTATTTATGGAATGGTAACGTGATGAAATTCTATGAGGGAACTGAAGGTCCAAATCAGTTTAGCAAGTCAGACCTCAAACTACAATTGCAGAAAACAAAGAAGTAATTCCAATCCGTTTTTCCTGTTTTTTTTCCGTCGGATTTCGCTAATAATGACTATTTTCGACCATGAGAAAAAAAATTCTTGCGGCAAATTGGAAAATGAATTTGTCGGCAACCGAAGCTCAAGAATGGTTAACACAATTTAAATCAGGTGTTTCTGACCAACAACTTGTTGAATTTCGCTTGTATGCACCAAATGTGTTCATTCAGCATTTGTCCGAAGATGAGGAGATGCATGTGGGTGCTCAAAACGTACATCCGGCTGATTTTGGCGCGTTTACAGGGGAAACATCCATTTCTCAACTCAAAAGTGTGGGCGCACAATCCGTTCTCATTGGACACAGTGAGCGAAGGACTTATTTTCACGAATCAGATTCCTTTTTGAAGGAAAAAGTAGATGCCTGTTGTGCTCATTTCTTCCCATTTATTTTTTGTTGTGGGGAAGACTTGGGAACAAGAAACGGTGGAGGACACTTGTCCTTTGTGAAAAAGCAACTTGAAGCCGCTATTTTCCAATTGAATCCACAAGAAGTTTCTTTGCTGACCATTGCCTACGAACCCATTTGGGCTATTGGAACTGGACAAACAGCTACAACGGATCAAATCAACGAAGTACATGCGTACATTCGGTCGATTTTAACCGAGAAATTTGGTGAAAATGGAGCGAATGTGTCCATTTTATATGGTGGAAGTGTCAATCAAGGCAACGCCCAAGGTATTTTTTCTTGTCCAGATGTAGATGGTGGACTCATAGGTGGTGCATCCTTGAATGCATTCGATTTTCTTGAATTAGCTAGCTCTTTTTAAATGAATTATTACGAATTAACCGTTCAATTGTCTGATTTTGATCGTTGGAATGACATCTTAGTCGCGTACTTGGCTGATCTTGATTATGAAAGTTTTCAAGAAGAAGCACCTTCGGTAAAAGCATACATTCAGGAAGCTTCTTACAACGGTGAAGCGCTGCAGAAACTATTGAATGACCTTCAATCGGAGCAGAACGTCGTATCGTCTTTCGCAGTGAAATTAATTCCTCAGGAAAATTGGAATGCCCAATGGGAAGCGCAGTTCGAACCGGTGTTCATCGATGACCTTATTCGCATCGTTGCGCCTTTTCATCACTTGGAAGCGTTTTCTGGAATCGAAATCGTGATTGAACCAAAAATGTCTTTTGGAACCGGACACCATCAAACAACGCATTTGATGTGCGCAACGATGATGGAAATGGATTTTCAGGGCAAACGTGTGTTGGACATGGGCAGCGGGACAGGTGTCTTGGCGATTTTAGCCGAAAAACGAGGTGCCACAGATACCGTAGCGATTGATATCGAAGCGTGGTCCGCGGAGAATTGTGCCGATAACGCACAAAGAAATGGCTGTCAACACATTCAATCGCTACACGGTGGAATGGATGTGATTCCAACAGAACCTTTTGACTACATTTTGGCCAACATCAACAAAAATGTACTCACCGCACAGATGTCAACGTACGTAGAACGCATGAAAAGTGGAGCGCATTTGTTTTTAAGTGGATTTTTTGTTTCGGACACCGATGAATTAAAAAAATTGGCATTGGATTTGAATCTTCAATTTCAAGCACAACACGAACGTGAAGGTTGGGCGGTTTTACTCTTTAAAAAATAAGCTATGAGAATCCTTCTTTCTCTTTTTCTTTCCATACTTTTTATCAGTCAAACGAAGGCACAAACCTTTCCAAAGGAACGCGATAAATTCGTCAAAGAATGGCAAAAGTTAGTCTTAGATGAAGCCGCTGTTCCAT
The DNA here is from genome assembly GCA_903860985.1 of uncultured Flavobacteriales bacterium. GTDB lineage: Bacteria > Bacteroidota > Bacteroidia > Flavobacteriales_D > Crocinitomicaceae > UBA952. Next base: position 7,903 of record CAIOSO010000114.1, on the reverse strand, counting down.
TCCTAAAGGAAGAACTTCCGCAGAAAATCAAAGGAAGCTTACTGAATGAGACACAATTTCATCGCTTGGTCGATAATTGCAACAAATATGCAGAGAAGGAAATCCCCCTTTATCCGGAGATTTATCACTACATGATGGCGAGTATCTATCAAGTGGAGAATAAATTCCCTGGTGAATTAGTGAATCCATGGTTTAATTATGTCAACGATTTTGCGAAGGATCCAGATGAGAACCTGACGAAATTCCTTAAATTTTCCGCTAACTTTTTCCGTTATCAGTCGTTTTACCGCGAGCCAACATACCGTTGGACCTACGCCAAAGGACAAGTCGCTTGGGAAGAAGGGAAAACCTTGAAGTTAAGGGCGACTGGGATTGACTTGAAATGCTTGAAATACGATGAGGACCGAAAATTGGAAGATTCCATTGTCGTTTATGGAACGAGTGGGTATTTTGATGTTATCCAAAACAAATGGCAAGGATCGAAAGGTGTCGTTACCTGGGAAAAAGTGAAATTCAAGAAGACTGAAACCTTCGCTAATCTGCGTGGATATAAATGTGATTTTTCCACGGCAAAGTTGAAGGTCGATACGGTTGAATTAACAACGCCTTATTTTACGACGCCGATTCTTGGAAAATTACAAGATTTAAGCACCTTGGACTTAGGCGAAGGTGAAAAGTCGCCCCAATTTAATTCCTACGAAAAGCGTTTGAAAATCCCCAATTTACGCGATCAAATGGACTACGACGGTGGATTTACCTTGGAAGGTCCTGATTTTATTGGACGAGGAACGACAGACAAACCAGCAAAAATCATCTTTAAGCGTAAAAATGTTCCCTTGTTTGAAATCAGTTCGATTTATTTCGAAATGAATCCACAGCAGGTCATTGCGCGCAACGCCAAGGCGAAAATGAACTACAAATCGGGGGATTCCCTCGTTATTCAATCGTGTTTTTTCACCTTAAACGAACAGAACAAAGAAATCAGCATCAATTCGATTAAAAAAGGCTTCGAGTATTTGCCTTTTGTCGATTCCTACTTTCAGGTCTATGTATATGCACCGGTCTTAAGCTGGAAGTTTGGAACGCCTGATCCATATTACACCTTTGAAGTTGGAACGGCTCAAGAACAAAAAACGGCCAGTTTTCAATCCATGAATTACTTCGACCCAGCCATTTTTCAAAAATTCCAAAGCATTGGAAGTGCACATCCCTTCATCCAAATTGCTGCATTGGTCAAGAAAACCAATAAAATGGATTTAGGCGAAGGAGAAGTGGCATCAGCCTTGAAAAAGACCATCGATCAAGCAAAACCCTTGTTGGTGGACATGGCTTCGTATGGCTTGTTGATTTTGGATTCCGACGCAAAAAAAGTACGCATTTCCCCAAAATTAATCGCGTACGCGGAAGCGAGTACGGGAGAGAGTGACTACGATAACTTGAAAATACTTTCCGATTTACGCCCACAAACCATGCGGGAAACCAAAGAACAAATTGCGGCAGATCCCAATTTAAAGAAAATGGCCATTCGCATGGATCAATTAAATAAGTCCAAACGCGCGACCATTGCTTACGCGATGATTCAGCTAGATAAAAACGAAATGTGTTTGAATCAAGTGGATGAAGTGTCCTTGTCTCAAGCGCAGCAAACAACGATTTATCCAGATTCAAATTACGTGACCATGTATAAAAACCGTGATCTGAGTTTTAGGGGTTGGTTAGTGGCTGGAAAAATGGAATTTTTCACCAAGTTCTCGAAGTTTGACTATGAAGCCTTTAAAATCAATTTATTATCTACGGATGAAGCGACATTGCGCGTCAATCCACTACGCAAAGAGGACGGAAACGAAGGCATCTTGATGTTCAGCTCCTTTAAAAACATCAAAGGAGAATTGTTGATAGATGATCCCGAAGCGAAGTCTGGTCGAAAAGGAAATAACGCAAACTATCCAATTCTGAAGTCCATCGGGGAGTCAAAAGTTTACTATAGTTCGAAAGAAATTCTAAAAGGAGCCTACGACAGCACCCGTTTCTATTATGCAGTCAATGCATTTGAATTAGATAGCTTAGATGATTTTTCAGAGGCGAGTTTACGCTTTGAAGGAAGTTTAAATTCAGCTGGTATCTTCCCGAAAATTCCGGAGCCATTGAAAATCATGAATGATTATTCGTTGGGATTCGTTGCGCAAGCACCAGAGGAAGGATACCCATTCTATGAAACGGATACCAAGTATCAAAATAAAATTGTGCTCTCGAACAATGGACTTCAAGGAACAGGAACGATTAATTTCTTGGAATCCGTTGCCATTTCGAAGAAGTTGACGTTCTTGCCTGATTCCACCATTGGCTTAGCCATCTTCGATAACAAGGAAATCGGAATAGGCGTGAGGTATCCAGTTGTTCATTCCGAACAAGCATTAATCTCCTATCAGCCGAGAAAAGCCCTGATGAAAGTGTCGAGTTATGGAGAAAATCCATTGATTATGTTCAAGGACAATGTCGTGTTGAGTGGTACTTTGCTGTTGGATAAAAAAGGTATGTCCGGAAAAGGAATCCTTGAATTCAAAGAAGCCAGTTTAAATTCGAAAGAGTACAACTTTACCAACGAGGATATTCTTTCAGAAAATTCGTCCTTTAGTTTGCGCAACCGCTTTAGTAAATACGGAGAGAATCCCTTGGCTATTCAATCGGATGAAATGAAGACAAACATTAGTTTCAAAACGCGTAAGGGAGAATTTACCCAAAATGGAACGAAACGCATCATGTTTCCAGCAAACCATTATTATTGTCAAATGGATAAGTTTACCTGGTTCATGGATGGTGAGAGTTTAGACTTCCAGAAAAATAAAGGGGGAGAAACGAGTTTTGAAAGTGGTGCAGATTTATCGCGAAATAATTTCTTCTCAACGGATGAAAAACAAGACACCCTTCAGTTTAAGTCCTTGAGTGCAAAATACGATTTGAAAACGCAATTGATTTTATGTAATGCAGTCGATTACATTCAAGTAGGCGATGCACGTATTTTCCCGGATAGTTCTCGCGTGCGCATTCGCAAAGAGGCCGCAATGGATTCCTTGAAAAATGCGGTAATTGTTGCCAATTACATCACCAAGTACCACACCTTCAAAGAGGCGCAAATTAAAATTTCTTCGCGCAAATATTATGAAGGAATCGCGAAGTATCCGTATTATGACAGAGATAGTAATTTGACCATCTTACCCATGAGCTCCATTAAATTTGTCAATCTTACCACCACGGCGCAAGGGGAAGTGAAAGAAAAGGATCGCTTCAAATTGAGCAAGGAATTTGATTATTACGGAAGTGTCATTGTCCGAGCATCCAACGTGGGATTATTTTTAAATGGATCAACTCGATTAAATCACACCTGTCAGTACGATAAATCATGGATGACTTTTGAAGATACGGTTTTAGCAACGAACATTCAGATTCCAATAAATGCAACACCAAAGAATGCGAAAGGAGATCGCTTGGCTGCTGGATTCTTATGGCGTCAAACCGAACGTATGGACAGTGTTCGTATTTACCCAAGTTTCCTATCCAAAACAGAAGGTTCCGAAGATCCAAGTTTGTTCAATTCATTTGGATATTTGCAATACAACCAAGTGTTAAGCGAATATCAAATCGCGACTAAAAATCGCTTGAATAAATCGGATACCTTGAGTAACATGTTGACCTTAGATGTAAATACCTGTAAAGTAATTGGGTTTGGTGACATTGAATTAGGCATCAATACGGGTGATGTCAAGATGGACTTGTATGGGAAAATTGAATATGATCAAGAAAAAAACAAAACACGTATTGCCGCCAATGCACGTGTGAGTATGCCAATTGCCGCGAATGTGATGGAGAATATCGCTGCGAAATTGAAGTTGGAAGTAGGAGCGAAGGAAGTGGATATGAAGAAAGCAAGCTACGGATTAAAAAATACCTTCGTCCATTGGTCCAATGCCAAGGATGCCCAAGAAGTATTCAAAGATTTCGATGAGGATAAACTGCGTAAAATGCCGGCATCGATGGAGCAAACGTTTATTCTTTCCGATATTGTTTTGGAATCCTACGGAACGCTTAAAGCAAGTGTCAAAAAAGTGGACAAAGGATTAATTTCGGTAAACAATCAAGTAGGACTTGTGAGTATCAATGGTATTCCCATTTTAAAACAAGTAGAATGGCATCAGTTTTATGTACAATCTTTTTCGGATGAATTGGCGCCAGGATTTACCTGGGAATTGAGTTTACTCGATGACACCAAGTACTTTATGAATTACACGATGGCCAAAAGAGATGGGGATTTGCAGATCTTCACGAACGATAAAACAGTGAATGAAACAATTTTAGCCATTAAACCTGAGAAACGTAAAACGAAAAATTTTAAATTTGATGTCATGGACGAAGTGACTGCCAAGAATTTACTCGCGAAATTCCGTGGTTATTTCCTTTATAAATAAACGATGTTGCTATTAACCATCATATTACTTGGATACCTTATTGGTTCCATTCCGACCGCTGTGTGGGTTGGTAAAGCTTTTCATGGAATCGATATTCGAGAGCAGGGCAGTAAAAATGCTGGTGCTACGAATACCTTTCGTGTTCTAGGAAAACGTTCCGGTTGGTTCGTGCTTCTTGTCGACGTTTCCAAAGGCGTTCTGGCAGCATGCCTTCCACATTTCTTTGCGCATGTATTAATTGGCTATAAAGATGAATTTTTAATACTTCAGTTGTGCGGCTCATTCAGCGCGGTGTTTGGACATGTCTTTCCTATTTTCGCCAACTTTCGAGGTGGAAAAGGTGTAGCAACTTCCTTGGGAATTGTCATTGGAATTAATCCATATGCGGCACTTGTTTGTTTGGCAATTTTTCTTGTGGTCTTTTTAAGTTCGCGTTTTGTTTCTCTTGGAGCGATTACGGCAGCACTTTGTTTTCCCTTTATCAGTTATTTCATGATCAAAGAAGACGCACGAATCATGATTGTTTTTACCGTGGTTCTCGGATTATTGGTGATCCTTGCTCATCGAAAAAACATCGACAGATTGTTGACTGGACAAGAGAGCAAAATGAACCTTTTCTCAAAGAAGGCGTAATAAGTCGTGTAAATACCATGCGTAGTTGAAACAAAAGTCCATTTCGTACCTTTTTGTTTGTTTCCTGCTGTTCCTAACAGTTCAGGAAGGATATGCGCAATCCGTTACTGCCATTAAGAAAAGGGCAGATGCAGCCTTCGAGAAAAAGGAATACGAAAGTGCGAAAGTCGATTACCGACAATTACTCGCTCAGAATCAAAAAAACCTAGAATTAAATTATAAATATGCCACCTGTATTTTCTACACGGAGGATATAAAAAATGCCCGCAAGTATTATGATTTTATTCTGGCGAAGAAAGATGCCGTCTTTCCTTTGGAAACCTACTATTATTTAGGCAAAATATACCAGCATCAATATTATTTCGAAACGGCTATTCAGCAATTCAATGTATTCAAGCAAAAGGACGAGAAATTAGCGTCTTCGTTCAATGTTCAAGGTGAAATTGAATCTTGTCAGTCCGCTCTAGCTGGAATGAAAGATATGCGCACCCTACAAGTTATTAAAAAATCTCAGCCATTTGGTGAAGCATTCTACGATCATTATACCTTCTTAGACGACAGCTACAGCTTTTACAAAGCAAGTGAAGTCTTCGCGAAAGAAAATGCAAAACATCAATACGAGCCCATTTACGCATTTAAAAGAGGAATGAAATTCCGTGTATTCGCAAGCTATGGACCAGAATCCCCCAATTTGGATGTGTACATTCAGCGAAAAAATGCAGAGAACGAATGGGATAAACCCATGAAAATGTTAGGTTCCGTTAATACTGCGCAAGATGAAGTCTATCCATTTTTTGATGCAGAAAATGGATACTTGTACTTTAGCTCAAAAGGACACCAATCTATGGGTGGATTTGATTTATACCGCTCCATTTATTCCTTGGAATCGAATCTAAGTTCGGATGTAGAAAATTTGCGTTTCCCATTTTCGTCGCCAAACGATGACTATTTCTACATTCCTGATTTATCGAATGGCAATGCCAATTTTGCCTCGAATCGAAACGGAAAGTTATCAGCCATTCAAACGTATTTAGTCAGCGCTGCCGAAACACCAAAAGAATTGTACTTTTTCACAGGAATTTTATCGGATAAAATCGATCAATCCAATTCAACTGTGAAGGTGGAATTCATCGTTCCTGAAACCAATGAACGCTTTGGTCCCTTCATCAGTCAAGGTGATGGATCCTACTTGGTCGGACTCCCAGGTCCAGGAACCTATCAAATGGAGATCAGTGTCACAGGCTCCAATCAACTATTCAAAGAGCAATTGGTTGTTCCATTGGTGGACGAAGACATGGAATTGCAACAAGAGTTGATTTATGCCATGGTTGATTCGAAAGAAGAATTGAAGGTGATTAATCGCGTGAAGCCTAAACAAGTGGAGTCCATGCAATTGCTGAGTCAAAAAATGAACTTATCCGCGAATTTAGATGTCAATTTAGCATCCTTTAACCGCAAAGTAACCCTAACGACAGAACAGAAAATTCAACAGGATTGGGGGCTCACTGTCAAGGACTCGAGTGCCTTGATTGCCATTTTAGCTGATTCCTTGTTAGCGGCAGAGGTCAACATGGAAAATCAAGTGCGCCTGACCAATTATTTATCCAATGAACTCGAGCGAAGCAATACCGAGCTTTCGCAGCAGATGAAACGCTTAGATGAACGACTAGAGCGCGGAAGTGGGACAATAGATCCAATGGAAAATGAGCGTTGGATGGAAGAAACAAAGCGAATCGAAAATCAAATTTCGAAACTAGAGGGACAGGTGAATTTCCTCGCATCGTGGATGACGGCAAATTATCAGCGCGGAATACCGAATGTGGATGTATTGAAAGACTTAGAGAAAATCAATCAGCAAGTTGCTTTGTTGCAGTATCAGCATAATTCCGAAGCAATAATGGAACTGTTGACGGAAAACAAAGCATTGATTAAAGAACAGTTGACGGTTGCCGGGGAAGACTTAGCAGCGGTAATTCGCACATACACAGAGGAACAACAACGTACATTGGTCGCCGAACGCAAACAATACCAAGAACAAGTAGAAAATCAAATCGCGCTTGAAAAAGAAATCGCACATCTAAAAGAACAAGCGACATTGGTCAAACCAAAAGACCGCAGCGCATTGGACGAAGAAATCCAGCTTAAATCTACCTTAAACAACAAAATTAGTCAAGAATTGTCCGATTTGTCCCTGAAATTGAAGCTTCAAGAACAAGTTGCTCCGTCCTATGCTCAAATGGAACAAGAAGTACAAGAAAAAATCAGTGCTTCAGAGAAAATGCCATTGCCAACTTCAGCCATTCCATTTGATGTAGCAAGGGAGCAAGCACGTCAAGAAGAAATCGCTCAAAAACGACAAGGACAAAAACAGTTGGTATTGGAACAAGAACAAAAGGAAAAGGAATGGAAAACGCTTGATCCTTCGTATGCCTCGGATATTTCCAAAATCAATGAGGAATCAGATGCTCAGAAACGAGCGATGTTAGTGAAGGAGCGAGAAGAACAACATGTACGAGCCTTGAAAAATAAGGCGGCTACCGCCAATGAGGCCACACAAGCCTTGATCGAAGAACAAATACAATTATCAGAAAGTCGAATTCAGGCACAAGTGGAGTTGCTGGCGGATAGAGAGCGATCCGCCGCGGCGGAAGAGCGAGAGCGTATGGCAGGATTGAATGTAGCGCAGACAATTACGACGGTTCAGCAAGGAACAGAAGTAGAAGCAGAAGCAGAAAGAGAAAGAGAGCGATTAGCGGGATTGAATATAGCGCAAACGAATACTGCGACTGGGCAGGTGACGAGCAGCG
>CAIOSO010000113.1 GCA_903860985.1 uncultured Flavobacteriales bacterium | reverse complement strand
TATTTATTGTATATAATAATAATAGAAGGTGTAGAACATGAATAATAGTTTACTAAATTTATATACAGGTGAACAACAATCGCGCCACCTCCCCCCTTCTCTTAACATAATCCAATTTTATGCGAACCAGCACGGTCATCAAACATGGGGTTACCCCCACAATTATTATAGGTTGGCTACTATTTCACGAAAACATTCCAATCCAGCTTCTAAGTTTTCTACAATGTCAGCAGCTAAATCATCGGGTTCTGGTAGATTGTCAAGGTCAGCTAACGATTTATCTTTTAACCAAAAGATGTCTAGGCTGGTTTTATCACGGGTAATAATCTGTTCATAACTAAATTTACGCCACCGTCCATCCACATTACTATTTTCATCCCATGTCTCAGTACGGTCATGACGATTTTCGGGATTGTAACAGTTGATAAAATCCGCTAAATCATCAAAACGCAATGGTTTCTTTTTTAAAGTATGATGAATATTGGTTCGATAATCGTAATACCAGACCTCTTGTGTCCATGCGTTTGGATTAGCTTCATGATTATCAAAAAATAGTACATTAGCTTTTACACCATTTGCATAGAAAATGCCGGTTGGCAATCTTAGAATGGTATGTAATTCGGTATTCTCAAGTAATTTCTTACGCACCGTTTCACCTGCACCACCTTCGAATAAAACGTTGTCGGGAACAACAACCGCCGCACGCCCCGTACTTTTTAACATACTACGAATATGTTGCACAAAGTTAAGCTGTTTGTTTGATGTCGTCGCCCAAAAATCTTGACGGTTATACGTTAAATTATCCGTTTCTTGCTCACCTTGTTCATTGGTAAACGTCATGCTGCTTTTTTTGCCAAACGGTGGATTTGCCAAAACAATATCAACTGACTGTTGTGGTGGTGAAATCAACGCATCATTGGGGGATATTAGACTAGCTCCGTCAATTTCTCCAATGTTGTGTAACATCATGTTCATTAGACATAAACGACGAGTACCCGCGACAATCTCATTGCCATAAAAGGTTTCATTCTTTAAAAATGATTTTTCTGTTCTATCGAGTTTATGATTTGATTGCAAATAATCATAAGCCGCCAAGAAGAAACCACCAGTGCCGCAGGCAGGGTCAGCAATAGTCTTATTGGGTTCTGGTTTCACACATTCAACAATCGTTTTAATCAATGCTCGTGGTGTGAAGTATTGCCCCGCCCCTGACTTAGTATCCTCTGCATTTTTCTCTAATAATCCCTCATAAATAGTGCCTTTGGTATCAGCACCGAGCATCACCCAATTCGTATCGTTCACGAGTTCTATCAATCGTGATAATTTGGCTGGGTCTTGAATCTTATTTTGTGCTTTTGTAAATATCTGCCCAAGCATCCCTGATGTATTGCCTAACTCACGCAATAACAACACATAATGCCCTTCTAAGGCGGCTCCGCGTTTAGACTTTAGGCTTTGCCATGTGTATTCTTCTGGTATGCCTACATCGCGGTTATACGGTGCTTGGCTGTACTCATCTGCCATCTTCAAAAAGATTAAGTAGGTCAGTTGCTCTAAATAATCACCGTAGCCCACACCATCATCGCGCAAGGTGGTGCAAAAACTCCAAACTTTAGAAACGATTGATTCTGTATTCATGCGTCTTCTTCCATTTCTTCTTCAGATTCCAATTCGGCATTATTGACAGCATTTATTCCTCTATCAATTTCTTTGTTCATCACTTTTTCAACTATTGTCAAAAGACTTTCTTTTCGTTGCTCGTAAAAACAATGAAAATCATCAGCCCTGAGCATATTGGAATCAATATAATGACTTAATAAAATTTTATTCATTGCATCATCATCAAGTCCAACCTGTTTATGTGATTGAATCATTGAAAGATAAGTAGACGGAGCTTTAGCTCCAATCATACGGTTGGCTTTATAAGAAATAGGTGTTTTGTTAATAATAGAGTTGAACACACTCGGCTTAATACCTTCTTTTTCGCACCAGTTTTTTGGAAAAATATGATGAATATCAATTGCAATTTCTTCGTAATCTAAATTGGCTACGGTATCTTTCCAGAAAAAATCTTTTGCCCCTTCACGCAATATTAATGTGTTAAGCCCTTTGTAAGCTGCACTGTTTCGTGAACGTAAGGTATTTAAACGATTAGATGAAAATGATGCTTCGTAAATAGTTCGTGGTTCATCACCTTGTCCATCAATCCACGCAAGCAATTCATCAAAATCGTTAACAATGCGCGTTTCAACTGCTCCGCCGTACAATTCACCGAAAACACCACACCAATACCATCGGCATAACTTTTCATGGATTTGTGGTTCAAGCCATCTTTCTTTTAGAATCGATAGAACAGATGCTAAAGGTACTAATTGAGTACGATACGGTAAATCAATGGATTTGAAGAAATGTTCTTTACGAAGAAATTTAGCAGCTAATAAAAAACCTTTTTCAACTTGATTTGTCCATTGTTGATAATCAGCAAGTGATATTGATAATACAGCAGCTCTTTTAGCACTAATCGCAGAAATTGCATTACCTGTTTTCCCATCAGCTATATCCTGTATTCTTTTTTCACGCGTACGAAGCAAGCTAATTGCTTGTAAAAAATCCGTTGATTCAACTGTGTTTAGAATAGGTTCAGATTTAATTCTTTCAACACGGCCTTCAACATTGCGTAACTTGCTGCCATACCAATCATCCCGAAGATTAAAACCTTCTGCCGCAAAACTTGCAGTCACTAATTCGAATACAGATAATGACACACCACCTGTATTTACTTTTTCAAAAACCAAACACACAGCTTCTTTGCTGGTTGATTTATAAAGAGAGATAACTGGAAGTTCATAAGCTCTAAAAGCACTAAGAATCTTTTTACGAAATTGCATATAGTCAGGAAACTTTTCAGGCGCATACTGCTGTAACGATTCCTCCCAACAATCCGAATTCAAAATTTGATTACAAGGGAAATAAAATGCCTTACATTCTTTTTCTGGTGATGAAAAATCTAATTCAATATCACGTCCAAAATTACGTCTAGTTTTTTTATCATGGTCAACAGTAATAAAAGCCTCATCGAGTGCATCGTTCTCTAATGCTGCATTGATGTTGATGTAATAAAATCGTTCAATCGGATTTCCTTTTTCATTAAAGGTTTTTACTGGCGTACTCAATGTTAATACTTGTGTTAATGATGTTAATCGTTGCTGTCCATCCAAAATCAATAAATCAGGTTCAGGAATTCCACCATTAAACGTTAAATTTTCAATGGGTCTAACTTGAAAACGAATTTCCCCACCCGTTTCCAATAACATCACTGCTCCGACAGGAAAAGAACGAGCAATACTAACTAACAAAGATAAAACATGGTCATTGTTCCAAACCCAGCCCCGCTGGAAATCCGGCAACTGGATTTTTCCCTCAGTAATTTCCTTGATAATAACAGGCAATAATTTTTTCGTGCTATCAAACGTACTCATACAGTTTTCTTCCCTGATTTTGTTTTTTTGGTTATTGGATGGATTAACGCGGCTTTTTCCGCTTTGATGCGTTCAAGTAAAATGCTGGCGGGTTCATCGTTGGGGTCTTGGTCAACTAATTGCCCTGAAAAAGCTTTCTTTAGAATAGACTGCCGTAATATTTCGGATTGTTGCAATGCGATTGTGATGGTTTTTTCGAGTTGGTCGGTAATTGTTAATTTAGATTCAAGAAAACTAACAATTTCAATTTGCTCATGTATTGAACAAATTGGAACAGGAGAAAATTTAATATCATCTCCCGAAATACCAGATTGACCAGCAGTTGTTCTTATTCGTGATTCTAGAAATTTACGAGTTTCACCACAATTGAGAACTTTTTCAAAATATGAACTCGATAATAATATTTTAGAGAATAATCTTGTTTGCACTAATTTATCAGGGAATAGCCTTTTTTCATTAGACCGATATTCAGCACAAACACCAACATAGTGCCGAGAACCGTTATAACGAGTAAAAACTAAATCACCTCGTTCTAAGCAATAGGAATCAAATTTCCCCGTTTTATTATCAATATATCGAATATCAGTCATATCAAAAAACAATGCCCTAACTGCACTTATTCTAAAAATAGGCGTTCCATTATCACCGATTGGTTTTTCCGATATACCATTTCTAACAATGGCACAAAAATCTCCGTATTTCCCCCAAACCCACCCATCCGGCAACTCAGGCAATTCCGCCAATTCTTCATCGGTGAGTGGTGGCATAACTTTCGGGGCTTTCGGCTTTGTTCCTTGTCTGCCGTTGTCTTCCCAATTCGTCAACAGCTCTTGATACCATTGCTCGCGTTCAATTTGAATACGTGCCAATAACGCCTCAGCCGTTTCTATTTTGTCTTGGTTTTCTGCTCGCCATTGCTCCGTTAATTTCCCAGAAAATGCGTGTTTTAAAAGTGATTGACGATAGATTTTTAATTGTTGCTGGGCTGTTTTTAGGCTTTCAATGCCTTTGTCCAATTCGGAGAATAATTCCTCTATTTTGGTAACAATGCGCTGTTGTTCTTGGAGAGGGGGGATAATAATTTCAGTTGATTCGAATTTACCTTTTGTAACATGAACCATACCAGAACCATGAGATTTGGCATATAAACTGGCTGTTATATCTGTTAGTAAATAATACAAAAAAACTTTATTGATACAAATTGAAGGGTGAACTTTAAAAATATGCTGATTTAACCACGCATCTTCACCATGCCAAATATAAGCTCCCAAAGAAGCTGACCATGCAAATAATAAATCACCATTTTTTACTAAGTACTTTTGTTCGTGTTCTGCCAGAGAAAAGTTGAATGAAGCAGTGTGATTATTTAAATTTTGAATTCTGATAATAGGTTTGCCATGATTTTCCCAGTCGGTCGGCTTGAATGCCTTACCATTAACGTAATTTGCAATATCACCAAGTGAAGTTAAAGCCCAATTTAATGGTAAATCCATTACACCAATTCCTCTAACACAGCCCAATCCATCACCGTCAGGGATTTACCTGCGGCTTTCACTAATTTTTTATCGTTTGTCCAAAATTGACTGCAACCCGCATGAATAGCTGTTGCTAAATGCAGGGCATCAGGCGTTTTTAAACTGCTATCTGCCCGTAATTTTGTCGCCATATCAAACACATCACGATTCATATCAATCAGCGTACATATTGAAAAAAATCGGTCAAATTGGTTCAAAGAAAACACGTTATTATGCCGCATGGGAAGTACCCGCGTTTCCAACCGAGCTAACTCACTGCTGTAAATTTGATGACTGGGTAATAATTTTTTCAATAATGACCGTTGAAATGTATCCCCTT
>CAIOSO010000112.1 GCA_903860985.1 uncultured Flavobacteriales bacterium | reverse complement strand
TTAACTTAAATTATTTATTAATACTATATTTTCTTATAGTTAATGTAACTTTTTTCAAGCAAAATGTAAGGGTATATCCGTTCTTAGCAACTAGATTTGTTACGTGAAAAACATGGTCGCGGATAAAATCCGTTTAGAAAGATTAAAACAAAACCTTAGTCAGCAAAACATGGCTGATGAGTTAGGTATTACTGCAGCTGCCTATTCCAATTTGGAAAGAGGCGTGTCCGATATTTCCATTACCCGACTTTTTCAGGTAGCGCGAATTTTAAATCAAACTCCGCAATGGTTTATCGAAGAAATGAATTCATCCAAGGACTTATTTAAAATGGATGTGCGTGAGTTAAATGTGCAGCATGATTTACTCATCTTGCAAAAAGAGGTCGCCTTTCTGAAACAGCAAGTGCTCGTCATCCAAAGCGAACTAACAAAAGTATAAAGCAAAAAAAAAGCCGATAAATGCGGCTTTTTTTTGAACGATTAACTCGTTTTATTGCTTGATCAGTTGTACTTCACAGTTTAAATTTATCTCGTCTCCAACCACAATATTTCCTGCTTCTGTGACTGCGCTCCAAGTCAAACCAAAATCACTGCGTTTGATTTTACCTGTCAATGACATTCCGGCTTTCGTTTGTCCGTAAGGGTCAACAGCAATTCCTGCGAAATCTGCCTTTAACACGATGGGCTTTACTACTCCTTTAATGCTCATGTCTCCCGAAATTTCCAATTCATTTTCATGGATTTTTTTCACTGAAGTTGACTGGAAAGTCATTTCTGGATGTGTAGCTGCATCAAAGAATTCCGCTGATTTTAGGTGGCCATCTCTGTCCGCAACACCTGTATTAATGCTATCAATCGCTGCATTAAATTTAAAGTTTGCTGTACTGAAGTCATCACCGGTTGTTGCTGCCTCAGCAGCGAATTGACCGAAGTTTCCGCTTAGGTTCGAAATCATCATGTGTCGCACTTTGAATCCGATTTCACTGTGCATTCCGTCAATTGTCCATTTAGTATCCATCATCTTTTTTTTTCACAAATATACAGTGTTCGTACACCACAAATCGTTGACCTGTGTTAAGACTTCGTCAAGGAGCTGATTTTTTCGTATTTTTGAAACATGAAAACACTCCTTATTCTGTTTTTCTTTTTCCTTACTTGGAATGTTAGCGCACAACTTATCACGAATGTTTCGGAAAATAACCATAAATCCAAGTCAAGCAAAGATACTGCTTCGTTAATCTACTTAGATTTTCAACGGTATTTGACTAGTCCGCATGTAACACAAAACACAGATTTTTTAACGATTCCTTTAGGAGAAAGAGCGAATGAAACTGCCTTAAAAACATGGTCCTTTCAGTTTGGAATTATTGCACCGATTTCTCGTCATTTGTTCTTCGATGGTGGACTTGCCTTAATTCAAAATGGAGAACAATACCAATGGAATGCTACTACTACTGACTCTAGCTATGACTACACTACGAAATACCGCTATTTCGGAATGCCCATTCAATTGAAATATCAAACGGGAAAGGACTTTGTGTTTTTTGTAGGAGCAGGACTTACACCTCAATTATTTCAATCGTATGAGCAAAAGATTCATTGGACAGATTCTTTAAATAACAATAGCAAGTTAAGCTTAACGGACGAAACGATGTGTCAATCCTTTGTGCTTTCTGCAACAGGAAGTGCGGGTATTCAAGTTCATTTTAAAAGTAATTATGGTCTTCGTTTAAGTGTGAATTACCGTTATCAACTCACAAACAGCTACGGTCCTTACCAAGATTACAAACATTTTAGCACGGGATTGGGCGGCGCCATCGCATTAACAAGAAAACTTTAAGCATGAAAGTCTCGGACATTGTAAGTTATCTCGAAACATCTTTTCCGCTTACCTTGCAGGAATCGTATGATAATTCCGGCTTGCTTTGCGGAAGAATGGACCAAGAAGTGACCGCTGCTCTTCTTTGTTTGGATAGCATAGAGGAGACGGTAGATGAAGCAATCGCTAAAAAATGTGAACTAATTATTGCGCATCATCCCATTGTATTCAAAGGATTAAAAAAAATAACGGGAACATCTTATGTAGAGCGTGTCATTGAAAAATGCATTCAACACCGCATTTCCCTATATGCCATTCATACGAATTTAGATAATCACATAGACGGTGTAAATGCTGAAATTGCCAAAAGAATTGGATTAACGAATCGACGCATTCTTCGTCCAATGCACCAACAACTCTACAAGCTTGTCGTATTTGTGCCGCAAGACGCACTCTCAGCCTTAGATCACGCGCTTTTCGAACAAGGCGTTGGAACCATTGGGAATTATTCTGAATGCCACTTTAGAACGGAAGGAATCGGGACCTTTACTCCAAATGAACGAGCAAATCCAACAATTGGCACAAGTCATTTTCGCGAAGAGGTAAAAGAATTTCGTGTGGAGTACTTGGTGCCGAAATCAATCATTGGAAAAGCGCTTTCCGCGATGAATGATGCGCATCCATATGAGGAAGTTGCACATGAAATTTATCCGATTGATAATGTCAATCCAAATCTTGGCGCTGGAATGTTAGGGGAATTGAACGAAGCCATGGAAACGACTGAATTCTTGCTAAAACTGAAAATTTCCTTTCATTGTCAAGTGATTCGACATACGAATATCTGTAAAAAACACATAAAAACAGTAGCGATTTGTGGTGGATCTGGAAGTTTTTTATTGGCGGATGCCATTAAGTCCAAAGCAGACATTTTTATTACTGGTGACTTCAAGTATCATGAATTTTTTGATGCGGAAAATCACCTAATTATTGCTGATATTGGTCATTTTGAAAGTGAACAATTCACTCCGCAATTATTAGCTGAAAAACTTAAAGAAAAATTTACTAAATTTGCAATCCATTTAACTGGTTTAAATACGAATCCTATTAACTATCTATAGAACATGGCAGCAACGGCAACAAAAAAAGAGGTGACCATCGCACAAAAATTGGACGCGCTTTTTGAGCTTCAAAAAATTGATTCTGAAATCGACCGTATTCGTACGATCCGTGGTGAGCTTCCATTAGAAGTTCAAGATTTGGAAGATGAAATCAGCGGACTTACCACGCGTGTTGGAAAAATCAACGATGAGATGCAAGAGTTAGAAACAGAGATTTCTGACCGTAAAATTGCTTCTAAAGATGCGGATGCGGCAATTTTGAAGTACAAAGAACAACAAAACAATGTCCGCAACAACCGTGAGTTCGAATCACTTTCAAAAGAAATTGAATTTCAAGAATTGGAAATTAAATTACATGAGAAAAAAACCAAAGAAGCACGTTATAAAATCGACTTGAAAAATGAAACGTTGACAGAAGCGACAGATCGTTTGAATTCAAAACAAGGAGATTTAGACATCAAACAATCTGAACTCGATGCGATTATCAGTGAAACGCAGAAAGATGAAGACCGTTTATTGAAGGCTTCAAATGATGCGAAAAAGAAAATCGAAACGCGTTTGGTATTTGCATATGACCGTCTTCGTGAAAATGCTAAAAACGGTTTAGCAGTTGTACAAGTGATGCGTGGATCTTGTGGTGGATGTTTTAACAAAATCCCGCCTCAACGTCAACTTGACATTGTAACTAAAAAGAAAATCATCGTATGTGAGCACTGTGGACGTATTCTTGTTCCAGTTGAAGGTACAGAAGAATAAAATTTCAATGAAAAAAAAAGCGTCCAAATGGACGCTTTTTTTTTGCCGTTTAATTTAACCGGAATGTCACATCCAATTTCGCTAATTCTTTGAACAAGAGCGAAGAAGGCTGAACCTTCATCGATCTAGATGGAAGATTTACCTCATATCCCTCGATTGGATCATACACGGTGAAATGTAACTGACAATTGCCTTGATTTTGATTAAAGAGTTCGTTCAATTTATCAATCATCAGGTGATCTACTTCCTTTGAAGAAAATTTCAAATGAAGACTTTTTGTGCGTTTTTCTCTTAAATCTTGCAATAAGTCAATGCTGTAGACTACAAATTCTGCCTGCTGACGGTGCCGTGGAACTTCGATTCTACCTTTCATCGTAATGAAGGTCCCAGGCTCCATGAAGTGCTTAAACTTCAAGTAGTTTTCTTTGAACAAATTCAAACGAAATGCGTCTTGATAATCCTCCACCGTTAGGGTTCCAAATCCGTCCCCATGTTTCGTGAAACGGTGCTCCGCGTTGCTTACAATTGCAGCGATCAGTATATCACGCCCCATATATTGTGTTAAATCATTCAACATCGCAATATTCCCCGTGCAGAAAGAATCAATCTCTATTTTGAAATCATCCAATGGATGTCCAGAAATAAAGATTCCCACAACTTCTTTCTCGCGATTCAATTTATAAATTGCTGGCCATTCTTCACAACGTGGAACTTGTGGCTCAGGCATACTCGTTCCTGTGGATTCTCCAAACATCGAAGCTTGTGCTGAATTCTCTTGTTCTTGAAAATTTGCTCCGTATCGAACCGCATTTTCTAAGAAACTCCGACCGCTCGGGTCAATAGCAAAATACTGTGCACGGTGTACCCCTTGGAATGAATCAAATCCACCAGCATATGCCAAACTTTCGAAAGCGCGTTTGTTACATACACGCAAACTGATGCGTTTCGTCATGTCAAAGATCGATGTGAAAAATCCGTTTTTGCGTTCCTCGACAATTGCTTCTACCGGAGCTGAACCAAGTCCTTTCACCGCTCCCAATCCAAAGCGAATCGCTCCAGCTTGATTCACTGCAAAGGTAAAACTCGATTCATTGACATCAGGTCCAAGCACCGGGACACCCATCCGCCTGCATTCCTCCATGAAAAACGAAACCTGCTTGATGTCGCTCATGTTGTTACTCAAGACAGAAGCCATATATTCTGCCGGATAATTTGCTTTTAAATAGGCGGTTTGATAAGCCACCCACGCATAACATGTCGAGTGGGATTTATTAAAGGCATAAGATGCAAAAGCTTCCCAGTCCTTCCAGATTTTCTCTAAGGTTTCCGATTTGTGTCCTTTGCCACTTGCGCGTTCAATAAAGGTCGGCTTCATTTTATCCAATACCTTTCGGTCTTTTTTACCCATTGCTTTTCGCAGCGTATCCGCTTCACCTTTGGTAAAATCAGCCAATTTCTGAGACAAAAGCATGACCTGTTCTTGATACACCGTAATTCCGTACGTTTCCTTTAAGTACTCTTCACAATCATCCAAATCGTAGAGGATTTCTTCCTCGCCGTGCTTTCTTTTACAATAGGAAGGGATGTACTCCATTGGACCAGGACGATACAGTGCATTCATGGCGATTAAATCCGCAAAAGCCGTTGGTTTTAATTCCTTTAAGTGCTTTTGCATTCCGGGAGACTCATATTGGAAGATCCCAACCGTTTCTCCTCGTTGGAACAAAGCGTATGTTCGTTCATCCTCGATTGGAAATTCATCGGGATTTAAATCGATCCCTTTGTTTTCTTTGACTAATCGAACCGCATCCTTTATCAAGGTCAATGTTTTTAATCCGAGGAAGTCCATTTTTAATAGTCCGGCGGATTCCGCAACCGAGTTATCGTACTGCGTACATACCATGTCTGAATCCTTCGCGGTAGCAACTGGAACAAAGTTCGTCAAGTCGTCCGGTGTAATGATCACCCCACAGGCATGGATTCCAGTGTTTCGGACGGAACCTTCAATCTCCGTTGCTTTCTGTAACACCCGTGCTTGTAAATCTGTTCCCGCAGCAATGCGTCGTAGTTCTTTCGCATTCGCAATCGCTTCTTGATTTTTCAGCTTATCGATTAATTCCGTATCGGAAAAAGAGAATAACTTCTTTAAGGAAATATCGGGTATTAATTTAGCCAGACGATCTGCCTCTGGAAGTGGTAAATTCAATACACGAGCTGTATCTCGAATGGCTGATTTAGCCGCCATGGTTCCGTACGTAATGATTTGCGCAACTTGATTTGCACCATATTTATTGATCACATAATCAATGACACGTCCACGTCCCTCATCATCGAAGTCAATATCAATATCGGGCATAGATACCCGGTCTGGATTCAAGAAACGCTCAAAGAGGAGATCATACCTAATCGGATCAACGTTGGTAATCTGGGTGCAATACGCAACAACTGAACCGGCGGCAGAACCACGTCCCGGTCCAACAGATACACTCATTTCTCGTGCAGCATGACAAAAATCTTGAACAATTAAGAAGTAACCAGGATATCCCGTTTTTTCAATGGTTGCGAGTTCAAAATCGATGCGTTCTTGAATCTCCGGTGTGATTTCTTTATACCGTTTTTTCGCTCCTTCATAGGTCAAGTGACGCAAAAAGGCATTTTCACCACGTTTGCCTCCATCCAATGCATCTTCTATAGAAATAAATTCCTGAGGAATATCAAAGGCCGGAAGTAATACCTCTCGTGCCAATGGATAAGGTTCACATTTCTCAATGATTTCCTGTACATTCAAAATTGCTTCTGGAAGATCAGAAAAAAGTGCGACCATTTCCTCTGTGGACTTGAAATAATATTCATCATTTTCCAAACCATATCGGAAGCCACGTCCTTTGCCCTTCGGCGTTTCCACTAGTTCGTTGTCCTTCACACATAACAAGACATCGTGGGCTTGTGCATCCGATTGATTGATGTAATACGTATTGTTTGTTGCCACGACTTTTACACCGTGTTTCGCTGCCAATTGTATGAGAATTGGATTCACACGCTCTTCCGTTTCCAAATGATGTCGGCTAACTTCGATGTAAAAATCCGCGCCAAAAGTTTCCTTCCACCATTTTAACGCTTCTTCCGCTTGATTTTCACCCACATTTAAAATCAAATTTGGGATTTCACCATACAAATTTCCGGAAAGAACAATGATGTCCTCTTTGTATTGTTCAATTGCCGCTTTATCGATTCTAGGAACATAGTACATCCCTTTTGTATATGCGATGGAGGCCAATTTAATGATGTTTTGATAGCCTTTCTTGTTCTTTGCCAAAAGGACCACCTGATATCCATTATCCTTCACCGATTTATCAGCCAAATTTCGACAGACATTGAATTCACAACCAATGATTGGAATGATTTCTTCTTTGTCGAATGTTTCACCATTTTCTTCGGCTTGCTTTCGTTCCTCGCGGATTTTAGCGTTATAAGTTCCTGCTGCTTTTTCAAAGTGAAAAGCGGCCATCATATTCCCGGTATCCGTCAAGGCAACAGCCTTCTGTTTGAATTCTGTTGCTTTTTGAATTAATTGTCCAACCTCTGCCGTTGATTGCAGAATGGAATATTGTGAATGATTGTGTAAATGAGCAAATTTAACGCCCGATAACTGCTCTGTTGAAACAGGTGAAACCGGTGTTCGAACCACCTCTTTTTCTTTTTGTGCCTCTCTTAATTTGGCGCTTTCCGCCTTTAAATTGACATGCTGTAATCCAACCGTTTGCATTTCACTTGGATTTGCAATGCGGTACGATTCGAAATATCCGGGCGCTTGAAGCAATTCCTCCAAGGTGTAATGTTCTTTTCGGATTAATTCTAAGAAACAACGCGTCGTGGACTCGACATCGGCCGTTGCATTGTGTGCTTCATTGAATCCAATATGGAAAAGAAAATCGTGAAGTTCGGTTAAGGTCGGCAATTTGAATTTTCCTCCGCGTCCACCAGGTAGTTGACACATTTCCGCTGTACGCTCCGTACACGTGTCCAAAATTGGAAGGGTCAATGGGGTTTCTTCGTTGCATCGGACATACTCACATCCCATAACATTTATATCGAAGCGCACGTTATGACCAACAATGAAGTCCGCTTTTTCTAAAGCCTTCTTGAAGAGAACTAATACATCTCCTAAATCTTCCCCCGCTAAATTGGCTAGTTCCGTCGAAATGCCATGAATTTGTTCCGATTGAAACGGAATGTTAAATCCATCTGGACGGATCAAAAAATCCTTTTGTTCAACTAGGGTACCATCCGCCTCGTGCAATTGCCAAGCCAACTGTACCACACGTGGCCAATTGGACGTATCCGTAATCGGTGCGTTATAATTTCTTGGTAATCCAGTGGTTTCGGTGTCAAAAATCAGGTACATGTGTGGTCTAAAAAAGGAACTTTAAAGATAGGGATTTGTCCGTCATTTTTTCGCGATTGTTGAAAACTATTCTTACTCGTTTTTGAGTACATTTATGGAAAATTCACGCGTGCGACTCCTTGTGTTATTTTCGGTTTTCGGTTTCTACTTGAGTGGCTACGGGCAATTCAAGGAATCGGACTTTCATTGCCGTCGAGATTCGGTGATTTCTCAAACGAAATATGGCAGTGTCTACATCACCAAGGACCATCAATGCGAACTGTATAATTGGTTTTATCCAAATCCAAAGGGATGGATGAAAGCAGAGGGAATATTTGAAAATTTTCCCGAGTTAAGTCATGCTTGTTCACCAAAAATCTCCATTGGAAACATTCCTCGTTATTGGAATTCCCTTTACGAATATAAAGGTCAATATTATGTTTATGGTCCAAGTGATTGGATGTCCAACCGACCCGAATTTATTTCAGACTCTTTTCTCATCGAAATCGCCTCCGACTTCGGCTACTTTTCGATTAAAAAACAAGCATTAGTCAGTCCTCATGAACTTCACTTAACCCTTGATTTATATGGTGAAGAAGCACAATTGCGCATTCGCATGTTGAGTTATCCAAAAGGAGCTGCATTGTGGGAGTATTCCATTAAAAGTGAATCCTGGTCTGAATTAAAAGTGTCGAGTGACTTTGTTCGGAACTATGACATGATTAACAATGACTGTGTCAATCAAAAGTGTTTTCAAGAATTTCACTTCGATGAAATCGATTTGAGTCGTTTGAAGTTTGCGGATTAATCCAACATCTTCTTTTCCCAAAAATCATTTAATAAAACGACTAGCTTTCTAGCCATGTTATTGTGAAATCGTTTGGTGCGATATCCGCCTATCCAATTAATCCCTCGTATGGCATTTGTAATAAGGATTTCATCTGCGGCTAAAACATGTTGAGGAAGAATCACACATTCATATACTTTGATGCCATTTGCCAGAGCTAAGTTGATGATTTGCATACGCATGGTTCCCGCTAAACATGCTTCGTCTAATCCTGGTGTATACAACACCCCATTACTCACAATAAAAATGTTGCAAGAAGAAGTTTCTAAAATGTTTCCTTTGTCATTGATTAAAAACAAATCATCCAAGCCTTTTTCCTGTGCCGAAAGCGCTGCCATGACGTAGGTCAAACCTGATTTTGTCTTGTAATTCGATAAAAAGTTTTTCTGCAGCTTTATATCTTGATAGATATCGACCTCAATTCCCTTTGCATTGAGTTCGAAATGATTGACATCATACGGATATACCTCTATGTAATAATTACATTCATTCGATTCTGGCAAATACGATCCGCCAGAAACGCGATCCAAGGAAAGTCGGCAACGACCACCTTCCAATATCCCAGATCGTTGGCATAGTTCAAGGATTTTGGCCTCAAAAAATTCTGTTGTATAGTAAGAAGGTGTGCGCATTTTTATCACTTTCGCACCATCCAACATGCGTTTCACATGATTCTCCATGTTCAACGGTTTGCCATTGATAAGGCGAATGCTTTCGAAAACTCCATCACCGTATAAATGTCCACGATTACCTGGATGAATTGTTGGCGCATCGTTCGATAAAATAGTACCGTTGTTATTGATGTAAAGCAATGCCATGGCGTCTTTGTCTGAGGTTAGTAAAACAAATGTACAAATTGAAATCCTTTTTGCGGGTCCAACATGAGGACAAACAATATTCCGAAGATTGCACCACCTATGTGGGCATCATGTGCAATTCCTGTGTTGCCTTTTTTCAAGGAATAATATTCAAAGAACAAGTAAAGAGGACCGAAAACATATGCGGGAATCGGAATGGGAATAAACATTAATGAAAGTGATAAGGTTGGATTCCATAGAATCACCGCGAATAAAACGGCAGAAACAGCTCCGGATGCACCAAGACTTCGGTAACCCGGCTGGTCTTGGTGTTTCACCATTGGAAAAAAAGTTGCGGCTATCATTCCAGCAAAATACAAAACACAGAAATACACAATTCCAGCATTTCCAAATTGAGTCATCCATTCCAGGTACAAATATTCCCCCATAAAATAGAGCGTCATCATATTGAAAGCTAAATGCGGGAAATCCGCATGTATAAACGCGTGCGTAATAAATCGATGGAATTCATGTTGGTGCTTAATTCGGTAGGGAATAAACAACATGCGCTCTTTGAGCTCGACATTTTTATCCGCCCAGAGCGAAATAGCAATTGTTGCAATAAGTATAATGAGTAACATAAGTAAATTTCAGTGAAATGTTTTACCTTTCAACAAGTTATCGAAGTTAATGATAATCCGTTTAGTCATGAAAGTATTCTATTTGATTTTCTTATTGATTTTCTTTTTTTCTTGTGGCGACAACAAACCAGCCATTCAAAAACATTTTTTAGCTGATCAACATATTTCTTTAAAAGAGAAAATACAACGGATTCTTCGTCCAGAATACCTCACTCACTTGCACATTGACCCTTCTCTTCACGAGGGCCTTCGTCGCTTTTATGCTGCGCACAAGTTCCATCCGCTTTTGGTTTCGGATTCGGTTTTTACGGAACATGGGGAACAATTGAAACGATCTTTAGATCAATGTATTCGTTTCGGTATTCCTGCAACACGACTTGTTGCGGTGGACAGTAAGATCCATTTATTGGAGCAGGAAATAGTCCTTATGAGCAATTTGGCCATTATTCAATACGATTTAAATCATGGATTTATTGACTTTGAAAAACAGAAGTTGCGACCAACGAATATGGATTTCAAGGGATTAAACCACTTATGGGAGCAAAGTAAATCGCGTGAATTCGACAGTGTTATTTTGGCTCAAGGTCCACTTGATACGAATTATCGTTTCATGGCACAACACTTTTTTCATTTCTGTGACACCGCATTTTTAGATGCGAAAACCTTTACAATGATAACGGAAAAGGAAAATATGACTGCGTCATTTTCGGAAATGCGCTCTGCCTTGATTTCAAAAAAATACATCACCGAGCAATCCGATAGTTTGTCCACACGTGCAGCATTGAAATTATTTCAACACGATAACTTTCTCACTGCTGATGGCAAAATAGGTGAGTCTAGCGCAAAAGCACTCTCCGAAAGCGCCCTTGCACGAAGCTTACGAGGGGCCATTGCTTTAGATCGATTGAGACAAAGACCAGATACATTGGTGAAGTTCATCCGAATCAACATTCCTTCCTTTGAACTTTTTTATTTTGCCAATGACAGTTTAAAAAGTCACCACCGCATCATCGTGGGAAAAGTCACCAATCAAACACCTACCTTAACATCATACATCAATCGAATTGTGTGTTTCCCCTTTTGGAAAGTGCCCTCTTCTATCGCGAAAAAAGAAATAGGACCTGCTTTGAAAGCGAATCCGAATTACTTGGGAAAAAACCAGATGAAAATTTACAGTGGAAAGGAAAAAGAAGTCAACCCAAATAATGTCAATTGGAAAAAAATCCGAGAAAACACCTTTCCGTATTCCGTCATTCAACAACCAGGATCACACAATAGTTTGGGAATCATCAAGTTTGAATTCCCTAATCCATTTAGTGTCTATGTGCACGATACTCCTTCGAAAAACCTTTTTAATCAAACGTACCGAAGTTATTCTCATGGATGCATGCGCTGCGAAAACCCAGTAGATTTAGCCAAAATGATGTTGCAATACGATAGCCTAGGGAAAAAGTCCAATCCGATTACCGCCGATTCCTTAGACAGCCTTTTATCCCTGCAAATCAACCATCCACTCCGTTTATTGAAACCAGTACCAATATTTGTGGAATACCAAACAGTGGTTGCGGATCGACAAGGAATCTATTTTCATCATGACCTTTATGGAAGAGAAACATCCTTGGTGAAAATCCTATTGAAAGGCAAATAATTCCTAACTTTGTCAAAAAAAGTTATGATCGTTTCTCCATCTGTTTTATCGTGTGATTTTGGTAACATTCAACGCGACACTGAAATGTTGGATCAGTCTCAAGCGGATTGGTTGCACATCGATGTCATGGATGGTGTTTTTGTTCCAAATATTTCTTTTGGTTTTCCTGTTTTGGAAGCCATTCGCAAGCACACCAAAAAAACCTTGGATGTACACATCATGATTGAAAATCCAGATGATTTCTTGGAGCAATTTCAGAAATCAGGAACGGACATTCTAACCGTACATTACGAAGCATGTCGTCATTTACACCGAACTGTTTCTCGCATCAAAGAATTGGGAATGAAAGCAGGTGTTGCCTTGAATCCACATACTCCAGTTAGTGTTTTAGAAGAAATTGCAGCGGATTTAGACTTAGTGTTGATCATGTCTGTGAATCCAGGATTCGGTGGACAAAAATTCATACACCACAGTGTGGACAAAGTACGTTCCTTGGTAGAATTAAGAACGCGTAAAAATGCATCCTTTATCATTGAAGTCGATGGTGGAGTGAACATGGAAACTGGAAAGCTGTTAGCTGAAGCCGGAGCCGAAGCATTAGTTGCCGGAAGTTTTGTGTTTAATTCCGCATCACCGCAAGAAACGATTTCAAATTTGAAATCCCTTTAAAGCGTAACAATAAACGGTTTTCAACGTTAACTCACTCGGTATGAAATTCGTTTCACTTTTCTTTTTTTTGGTCCTTGCTCAATTGTCTTTCACACAAAGTGAATTACAACAGAAAGAAGCGCGCTTAAATGAAAGCTTGTTGAAACTTCGCAGTGCCAAGACGGACGAAGAAATGGACCGTTTGAACATCGTTTTCAAAAAAGAAATGGAAGCATTTTTAAAATCAGAAGGCGCATTTGAACACTCCTTTACTTTGTTAAAAACCATCGCCGTTTTAGACAGTGAAGATGAACTTGTACGCATCATCAATTGGAACATTGAATACACCGATTATTCCTATAGCTATGCTGGATTTGTCTTAAAAAAAGAGGAAGGGAAGGAAAAAGTCATCGTAACAGAATTAGTCGATAAACTGGATCCCTACACACCGAAACCGGAAGGAATAGTGGACGCGAAAAATTGGTACGGAGCACTTTACTATAAAATTATTCCCTTTGGACATCATGGAAAAACAGAATACCTACTGATCGGTTGGGATGGAGGAACCACCGGAAGTAATTTCAAATTGATGGATGTCCTCACCTTTGCTGGAAACATCCCTAAGTTTGGAAGTCCCGTTTTCAAAGCCAATCGCACCACACTCAAACGAGTTGTTTATGAATATTCGAATCTTTCGAACATGAGCATGCGTTTCGATTTGAAAAATGGACGTGTGGTATTTGATCATTTATCGCCCGAATCACCTGTCTTAGAAGGCGTTTATTCGTATTACATTCCAGATATGACCTATGATGCTTACCGCTATGATTACGACGCAGAAATCTGGGTGCTTCAAGAAGATGTGATCATGACCAATCCAGACGATAAATCGGGAGAGAAATCATTTTACTCCTTAAACGCTCGGACTGGAAAAGTGGAGAAAAACCGCTTGAATGCTGATTGGATAAGTCCACAGGATTCGGAAATAGAGAACAACGGAACTCATGTCGCTCGCACTGGAAACCCAGAAGAAGATCAGGAAATTGAAAATGATCCCCAATTTCCTAAAATGCGCTTCTTCAGACGGCGTCACAAAAATCCAGAAATCATGACCGTTGATCGCCGTAAAAAAATCAAAAAAACCACAACGAACTAATGCAGTTAGGAATAATCAATCAACTTACGATTAAACGTTTTGCTCCTCCGGGTGCTTACCTAGTCGATTTACAGGACAATGAAGTTCTGTTGCCAAACAAATACATTCTTCCTGAACATGAGGAAGGAAGTGTGGTGGATGTGTTCGTGATGAAGGATTCGGAAAACCGAATTGTTTGTACAACGGAAGTTCCGCTCATTCTCCTCGGTGAATGTCGTTATTTAGAGGTCATTCACGTCAATCCATATGGTGCGTTCGTCAACTGGGGATTAGACAAAGACTTGCTTGTCCCATTTAGCGAACAGTTACATCGATTGGAACAAGAAGAAAAATACTTATTTACCTTGCGCTACGATTTTGAAACGGACCGACTATTCGGTAGTATGAAGGTGCGCAAAGTCTTAGATTTGTGCGAAGATCAAGAGATGATAGGTCAAGCCGTTGATTTGTTAATCTGTGAAGAAGGCAAATTGGGACGAAATGTCCTAGTAAACAATCGCTACGAAGGATTGATTTTCAAAAACCAACAAACGAAAATTCTCGAGCGCGGACAAGAAATCAAGGGCTATGTGAGCGTTGTTCGTCCGGATGGAAAGCTAGACATTCGCCTAGAGCCGATTACCTTTGAAAAATACGACGAAGCATCTCAATTTATCCTGGATGAATTAACCAAAGTGAAAGTACTTCCGCTCAGCGACCATTCCTCACCAGAAGAAATCCGCGAACAATTAGGCATGAGTAAAAAGACCTTCAAGCAAGCGATTGGAAAGTTATACCGTTGGAAAAAAATCATCATCAAAGATGATAGCATCGAGTTGAACGGCTAATTAAGCCCCATCTCCATCCAATAAGTTACCGAGTCCGCCGAGGATACTTCCCTCCTCTTTACGTGGTCCAACGCCGTAAGCCAATATGCGAGAAGCCAAACGAGCTATTGGTAAGGTTTGCAACCAAACTTCTCCAGGACCCGTTAAGGTGGCAAAGAACATTCCCTCTCCACCGAACAAGGTGTTTTTAACCCCTCCAATAAATTGAATATCGTAATCAATGCCTTGCGTATACGCAACAATACAACCCGTATCCACGCGCAATTTTTCCCCTGGTTTCACTATTTTTTTCATGACGTGTCCACCAGCATGACAGAAAGCCATTCCATCTCCTTCTAATTTTTGCATGATGAATCCTTCCCCACCGAATAAGCCGGTTCCCAATTTTCGTTGAAATTCAATCCCTATGGCAACTCCTTTCGCCGCGCATAGAAAAGCATCTTTCTGACAGATAATTTTCCCTTGGTATTGCGATAAATCAAGTGGGATGATTTTACCCGGATATGGTGAAGCAAAAGCAACTTTAGCCTTACCAAATCCTTGGTGGGTAAATGCTGTCATGAACAGACTTTCGCCGGTCAACATTCGTTTTCCTGCATTGAGCAATTTTCCCATGAAACCACTTTGTTGCTTTGAACCATCGCCAAAGATGGTTTCCATTTGTATGCCCTCATCCATAAACATGAATGCTCCTGCCTCAGCAATAGCGGTTTCTTGTGGATCCAATTCGATTTCCACGTATTGCATTTCTTCCCCGTAGATGCAGTAGTCTATTTCGTGATTCGTTTTCATTCGATTTTTTTAATCAAAATTAACGCGAAATCAGCAATGAAAATTGAAAATAAAAAAATGTTTTTTGATGACAATAATGTGTACTTTTATGTCATTAGTAAAGATCGAATATGGACGATTTTAAAAGACAACAAGGGGAATTAGACAAAGAACTGGAGCGATTCATTGAACTGCTCAATCAATTATTGCCGAAATACAATTCCTTATTGAAAAAGGAAAACTTGGATAAAAATGAATTGGTTCGCCTTGGTGAAATCGAAGCCTACTTATTAAGTGTCAATTCGAAAATAATGAAAATCAAAGGAGAACTTGAACAAAATTTATTTGGGAAATCTTTGGATACCTATTACAAGCTAAAAAGTCAAGCGATAGAAGGAAACCCCCAATCACGTTTAAAAATGGAAAAAATGCGCGATGCCTTTTCCGAGGCTTTGCAAGCTGGAGACATCATCAATTTGAACTAGTTCGATGAATCTCTGACTTTTCCATCAATCTTTTCTATTTTTGCAACGATGAACAAACCTGAAAGAATTGCCGTAATTGGTGGTGGAAGTTGGGCAACTGCTATTGTGAAGTTGTTGTGCAACACCCAAGAAAAAGTGAATTGGTGGATGCGTAGCGAAGAATCCGTGGCACATATCCTTCATTATAAGCACAATCCAAAATATTTACAATCTGTTGAATTCGATTTATCCAAATTGGAGCTTTCTACCGATTTAACGCAGGTCATTCAAACAGCAGATGTTGTCATCATCGCCACACCTTCCGCATTTTTAACCGAAACATTCTCGCATATTTCCAGTGATTTATTTCAAGATAAGGTAGTGTTCTCTGCGGTTAAAGGAATTATTCCGGAATTTAATGCCATTCCAGCACGCTTCATTCATAAAACCTTCGGAACTCCATATGAATACATTGGAATTATTTGTGGCCCTTGTCATGCGGAGGAAGTAGCACTCGAACGCTTATCCTATTTAACGATTGCTTGCAGCGATAGTCAGATTGCAACAAATATGGCGAACGCACTCGCATGTAGATACATTAAAACCACCACATCAGATGATTTATTTGGAACAGAAATTTCAGCTGTTTTAAAAAATGTCTATGCCCTTGCCGCTGGTATTTGTCATGGAATCGGTTACGGAGATAATTTTCAAGCGGTATTGATATCGAATGCGATTCAAGAAATAGAACGATTTATAGATGTGGTCAGTCCGGTACACCGCGACACAAAAACGAGTGCCTATTTGGGCGACTTATTGGTGACTGCATATTCCAATTTCTCTCGAAATCGCACATTTGGGTTCATGATCGGTAAGGGATATTCTGTAAAATCTGCACAATTAGAAATGAACATGATTGCGGAGGGTTATTACGCCACGAATAGTTTGGTTGAAGTCAATAAGAAATTTGAGGTAGACATGCCTATTTTAAATGCTGTTTACCGCATACTATACGGAGGAATTTCTCCAGTTATCGAAATGAAAATCCTTGCTGAAAAACTATCTTAATGCACAACCCAATGCTTGTTTTTAAATTTGGAGGCGCATCTGTCAAAGATGCTGCGTCTATTCAAAATGTCGCGTCTATTTTATCGTTGTATCCCGGAAAAAAAATCGCTGTAGTGGTTTCAGCAATGGGGAAATCGACGAATAAACTGGAGGAAATCGTTGAATCATTAGCAACAAAAAACCATAAGTTGTTTGTTGGTTTAGTCGATGAATTGGAGGTGTTCCATATGGATATTATGGCAGTGTTATTTCCGGAAAGACACTACAAGATTTATCAAACCGTTGAAGAACTTTTTGAAGCATTAAGAGCACGTTTCGAAGTGGACTTTTCAGAGAATTTTAGTTTTGAGTACGATCAAATTGTATCCCTTGGAGAAGTCATTTCCTCACAAATTATCAGTGCCTATTTAATTGATCAAGATTTTTCGGTTCAATGGATGGATGCACGAACGATCATTCGCACCGATCACTCGCATCAGGAAGGAAAAGTCGATTGGCAAAAAACGGAACAATTGGTTCAAGAACGCATGTTGCCTGCATTTCAAGACGCTGACATTCTGCTCACACAAGGATTCATTGGTCATCATGCTGAAGGATTCACGACCACCTTAGGTCGTGAAGGATCGGATTACACAGCTGGAATATTAGCCTATTGTGGAAATGCGGAAAATGTAACCATTTGGAAAGATGTCCCGGGAATGCTAAATGCAGATCCAAAGTATTTTTCCAATACCAAAAAACTAGAAGCCATTTCTTTCAAGGAAGCCATTGAACTTTCGTATTATGGAGCAAGTGTCATACATCCTAAAACGATTCAGCCACTTCAAAACCGCAATATTCCCTTGTTTGTAAAATCTTTCCTTGACCCAAAAGCCGATGGAACGATCATTCAAGCTTCATCGAGCAAAGACCATTTAATACCTTCATACATTTTTAAATTTGAGCAAGCATTGTATTCGTTTACACCAAAAGACTTCTCATTTATAGTAGAAGAAAATCTGAGTGTCATTTTTGGAAAATTGTCCGATTTGAACATCAAAATCAACCTTATGCAAAATTCAGCCTTGAGTTTTTCGATATTGGTCGATCAAAAAAAACTGAAACGGGATGAATTTCTCGCATTATTTCAGGCGGACTATGAAGTAAAGTACAATGAAAACCTTTCTTTAGTAACTATTCGTCATTACGATGAAGATACCATTCAACAAGTCACCCACGGGAAAGAAATCCTCCTTCAACAACGCACGCGTCACACCGCTCGATTTGTGTTAAAATAAGCTGCAAATACCACTTTTATGGTATTTGAATTCAGCAGAAAGGAATGTAGTTTTGTGCTATGTTAAATACCTTAGACCGAATTGGATTGAAGCGCGTGGTAGAAATCGTATCGGTGGACCATTCTCCAATTTCGTCCAAGTTAACGGAAATGGGTTTAGTTTCAGGTCAGCTCATCACCACTTTATTCAAAGCACCATTTGGGGATCCAATTGCCATTGAACTAAATGGCTCGGTCCTTACCCTCCGTTTAGAAGAAGCGCAATTTATTGAAGTGAAAGCCTAATGCTTTGAATCAAAATTAATAAGTTTGCAAATCATGAAAATTGCGTTACTCGGCAATCCGAATACTGGTAAAAGCTCTGTATTCAATCTATTGACAGGTTTGCGTCAACAGGTAGGGAATTTCCCCGGAGTTACGGTCGACAAACGAAGTGGATTTGTTACGGTGGACAATGTTCAGCACGAACTCATCGATTTTCCCGGCACCTATAGCATTTACCCAAGATCTAAAGAAGAATCAGTCGTATTTGATGTCTTGTCTAAGCCTGCGCATTCACAGCATCCAAATCAAATCATCTTTGTGGTGGACGCGAGTAATTTACAACGGAATTTGTTGTTCTTTTCTCAAGTCTATGATCTTGGTATTCCTTGTGTGCTTGTCCTCAATATGTGGGATCTTGCACAACGTAAAGGAATCACCATATCAGTAGACGAGTTATCCAAATTATTTCCAAGTGTACCCATTGTACAATCCAATGCACGCATCGGACTTGGTAAAGACCGAATCCTTCAGGCCCTTGCAGGATTAGAAAGTACCTATGTTCACCATCAATGGTTCATCGATGGATACCCATTATGCCCTTTGGATGATGTTTCAGCTCAAAAATTGGAAGCAGAGGAACGTTTGAAGAAAATCAAAAGTGCCTTAATAAAGGTGGTTCAAACGAAGGAGCCGTTTGGGGAAAGCACCTCTCGAAAAATCGATCGTGTTTTGATCCATCCCGTTTTCGGATATGTGATATTTGCCATGGTTTTATTGACCATTTTTCAATTCATTTTTACGTTTGCCAATGCACCGATGAATTGGATTGATGCATTATTCGCCCATCTATCCAGTTGGACGAGTCATTCGATTCAACCTGGACTTGCAAACGATTTACTATCGCAAGGAATCATTCCTGGAATTGGGGGTGTTGTCGTTTTTGTGCCTCAAATTGCCATGCTCTTCTTCTTCATATCGATCTTAGAAGAAAGTGGTTATTTGTCCAGAGTGGTCTTTATCATGGACCGGCTCATGCGACCATTTGGTTTGAATGGAAAGAGTGTTGTTCCACTGATGTCTAGTATTGCCTGTGCGATCCCTGGAATTATGGCTACGCGAACAATCTCCAATTGGAAGGAAAGACTGATTACCATTCTCGTTGCGCCATTCATGAGTTGTAGCGCCCGTATTCCAGTTTATACCCTTTTGATTTCCTTGGTCATTCCGAAAACCTTTGTTTTTGGATTCATTAATTTACAGGGAATCGTATTATTCGGATTGTACAGTCTGGGGATTGTATTCGCGCTATTGGTTTCTTTTCTCTTAAAATTGTTTATTAAGCAAAAAGAGAAAGGATTTCTGTTAATGGAGCTTCCGGACTATAAGAATCCACGTTGGGGAAATGTCCTTATTAATGTATTGGAAAAGGTAAAGATATTCATCATCGATGCAGGAAAAATCATTTTGGCAATTTCGATTATTCTCTGGTTTCTAGCGAGTTTTGGTACAGACATGGAAGGTTCGATGCATGGACTGAGTAAAAGCAGCGCCTATCAATCCATGACGAAAGCGGAACAATCTCAAGCGATGGCTTCCTGTAAACTATCCAATTCCTATATCGGTTTGCTTGGTAAAGGAATGGAACCGATCATTGCACCCCTAGGTTATGATTGGAAAATTGGAATTTCATTGATAACATCTTTTGCGGCAAGAGAAGTGTTTGTCGGTTCTTTAGCGACCATCTATGCCGTTCAAAATGAAGGCGCTGCGCAAACCTTATTGATTGATCGCATGCGCAACGAGGTAAAAGCTGATGGGACTCCCGTTTTCACCTTGGCAAGTGGAGTTTCTTTAATGGTATTTTACGTTTTTGCCATGCAGTGTATGGCAACATTGGCCGTAGTGAAACGCGAAACGAATTCGTGGAAATGGCCAATCATTCAACTTTTGTTCATGGGAGCCTTGGCCTACGTATCGGCATGGTTTACTTTTAGTATCCTTTCTTAATTCACAGATAAAGCTTAAATTCGTTCAGATATGCAACTGTTGGTTATTTTCCTTGCACTTGGACTTTCCTTGGTATACCTCGGAAGGAGGATTTGGAGTCAATTTTCCAAAAAGAATTCTAGCTGTGAAGGTTGTGCCTTGCATCAAACCAAAGAATAACAAGATTATGGCAAATGTTCAGCTTTATAAGTATAATGCTACTTTTTATTCCATCAAACAGGAATCACCAGCGTATTTCGCCAATGAATTTTTAGAGTCCGAGCTCGATAAGGACCATGTGGCTTGGTTGAACTTCCATGGAACGGATGAAGCTGCATCAATTGAGCATTTATGTCATAAATTGGGAATTGATAAATTATCGATAGAAAATATTCATCACCAAGTTCGACGTCCAAAAATTGAAGAATACAGTAAGTACATGTCCTTCTATGTGATGTCCGCATTGCCTAAGGAAGTCGAAAATCCATATTTACATCAAGATCAAATTTCCTTTTTAATGGGGGAAAATTACCTGATTTCGTTTCAAGATAAACCATCTGATCACTTTACAGATGTTCGTGACCGAATTGAAAAAGGAAGGGGTAAAATACGAACGAAAGGCTCGGATTTTTTGATGTTTCGCATGTTGGAAGCAATCATAGACAATTACTTTGAAGTCTTAGAAGATATTTCGACGCAAATAGAAACCATTGATGCGAAGCTACACATAGTACAAGACAAATCAATTTTATCGAGCATCGAATTAGAAAAGCGAAAACTCATTGAGTTGCGCAAAATTGCGCAACCGATGCGCGATATTACAAACCAATTGGAAAATAGCGATAGTCCATTTATACAAAGAATCAATCGACACTATTACCGCAGTTTACACGCCTCTTGTACAAGTGTGCTAGAAGAAATTGATGCTAATAAGCAAATTCTGGAAGGAATGGCGAATTTGTATTATGCCGCTCAAGGACAACGAATGAACGAAATCATGCGCGTATTAACAGTGGTTAGTTCCATCTTCATTCCATTAACCTTTATTGTAGGAGTTTATGGAATGAATTTCGAACACATGCCCGAGTTGAAATATCCATATGGTTATTATACAGTAATCGCATTGATGTTTGCACTTGGTGTTGGATTGTTGGCGCTCTTTATGAAAAGAGGTTGGTTAAAAAAATAGCCATATGCAAATCTTGATTTCATCCATTTTTAGATCATTAATTCTGTTAACATTTAGTTAAATAAAAAATGTTCTTGTCAATCCTGCGTATGTTTGATTCATAAAATCAATTGACTATGAAAAAACTTTTTTTATCCTTTGGGATTATGTTCATCGCAGTATTGGGAATGAACACAGTGAATGCACAAATTGAGAAAGGTGCAAAAATCGAATTCAGCAAAGAAACGCATGACTACGGTAACATCAAATACGGTGGAGAACCATATTGTAATTTCGAATTCAAAAACACAGGAGATGAGCCATTAATCATTTCAAACGCTAAAGGATCTTGTGGATGTACGGTTCCTGAGTGGCCGAAAGAACCTATTGCACCAGGAGCTAAAGGTGTTATTCGTGTTAAATACGATACAAACCGCCCAGGTCCAATCAATAAAAACGTAACCATTACTTCGAACGCGATTAATGAGCCAAACAAAGTAATTCGTATTAAAGGTGAAGTTGGACCAGCTCCAGAAGTTGGAACTCCAGTAAACAACGCTGGTGCACCAATCAACAACTAAGATCATACTCTTATCACATAAAAAAAGCCGATCAATTGATCGGCTTTTTTTATGAATTGTATTTTTAATAAGGAAGAATCTCCGTTAAATTTCATTAAACGTGGAAACGGTTTGCTTCCAATTGCCAGTTGAGCCAGGACGAACCAATTGAATGGTTTGGTATCCAATTTCATCTGCTGAAATTAATTCTTCGATGATATCAGAAAGGAATAAAATTTGATTTGGTTCTAAATCCAAAATTTCCGCAATCGCCTTATAGGTTGCTACATCCCTTTTGGGACCTGTATTTGTATCGAAAAAATTAGATAAATGTTTGCTCAAATCACCAAAACAACTATGTTGAAAAAGCAATTTTTGTGCATGAATAGAACCCGATGAAAAAATTCCAATTTTAAGTCCGTTTGCTCTCCATTTGTTGAAACAAGTAGGAACGTCATCATATACATGTCCCTTGATTGCCCCTTCTTCATAGGCTTTTTTCCAAACGAATCCTTGTAATGTTTTTAGTGGCGTTGCTTTTCGGTCTTCGCGGCACCATTGATCCAAATAGGCAATCACTTCTTCGGTTGTGGTAATGCTTTTTCCTTCTTCTTCTTTTACCATGTTTATGACTTGGGCGAACGATTCTTTTACCTCACTCACCTGCGCCATTTTTGGCAATTCTTGAATGTGCTCTCTGAAATAGGGAAACAATTCATCTACCACAAAAGAAATGGAGGAAGTTGTTCCCTCAATATCACTTAAAATATACTTAATTTGACTATCCACGTTTTGGGAAATTAAACTCATTAAATTGTTGCTCCAAACCTGATTCCGTATATTCTGGAATCCAACCGGACATGTCTATAAAAATGCGAATGGCTTTAACGAAAGGAAGTTTTTCTCCAGCATCGAACCAGTGTTTTGTGCCAGCAGGGACAGAAATTAAATCGCCACGTTCACACAGTAAATTGAAAACATCTTCGTTTTCTAAATGAAACCAGAATAGTCCTTGTCCATCCACAAAAAAACGAATTTCATCTTCCGAATGCGTATGTTCAGCCAAAAACTTGGCGCGAATTGCCTCGTAATTTTCTGTTAAGGAATTGATGGAAATGACATCTGCTGTTTGGTATCCCCCATTTTTCATGAATGGATCTAAATCTGAATGATATGCAGCCAAAATTTCTTCTGTGCTTGCATGATCTTCAAATTCCACATCACAAAACCATTGATCAAAGAAAATTCCACGATCGTTCATGAAGGCTCTAATTTCCTGCGGATCTGTCACTTGTACTTGCTGATTCGGTATCGATAAAATGGCCATTAGAATTGATTTAATTCACACTCACAAAGATAATCCAAGGTTTCTAAATGTCTTTTAGCCTCAAATAGATTTTCTCCCCATGCATAGGTTCCATGTTGACGAATGATGAAACAATGCTGTTGGATTTCAGATTTGCGGTCAGTCAGTACTCGTTCGAAATAACTCATTTCCTGAGCATTTTCAAAGATGGGTATTTGAATACGACATGCATGTGTGGACACTCCCGAAAATCCTTTTTGCAACTCATAGTTTTCCACAGGGAAAATCAGCTCGTATTTTTTCGAAATCAACACAGGGTTTTTGGAGTGACTATGCAATATCACTTGAGCTTCGGGGAATAAACGATAAATAAGTACGTGAATCATTGTTTCATCTGAAGGTTTAATTCCTTCAAATGGCGCCGTCACATTTCCGTGTATATCGATTGAGATAAAATCTTCAGCATGAAAAGAAGACTTATCTACACCAGAACGCGAAACCCATATTTGACCATCCTCTTTAAAAGAGTAATTGGTTGAAGTAGCGGGTGACCATCCCTTTAGATGATATGCTCGAATTGTTTCTGCTAAGCTAGCTTTCATTTGATAGATCTTATATAAACGAAGAAAAACGCACCATAAGATGCGTTTTTCAGTATTTGTTGTTTGTTGCCATTAATTCGCTAATCGTTCTTTTACTAAAGAAGCAATTAATTTCCCGTCGGCTTTCCCTGCTAATTTCCCGCTGAGTACACCCATCACTTTCCCCATATCTTGAGGTCCAGATGCGCCTACTGATTGAATTGCCGCAGCAACTTCCGATTTTACTTCCTCCTCACTCATCATTTGTGGCAAATAAGCCTCGATGACTTTCGCTTGAAATAATTCATCATCCGCCAAGTCTTGACGATTTTGTGCGACATACAAATCATAGGTTTCCATGCGTTGTTTGTGCAGTTTCATGCAAATTTTAATCGCTACCTCTTCACTCACATCACCATTTCCAGAAGTTGCTTCTAGTAATAATTTGGATTTAATGTCTCTTATAGCTGCTAACTTTTCTTTTTCTCTAGCTAGCATTGCTTTTTTAATATCCTCATTTATTCGTTCTGTGAATCCCATTAGTCTACGTTATCGTGTAAGAAATTATTGCTGCGTATTCCAACTTTTCCATCTTCATCTTGCGACAATCCGAAACGAGAAAAACGTTCTTCTGTACTTGGTGTCGATTGTTGAATGCTGATGTTGCGACGAACATATGCAGGTTCGTTTTCAAATTCAACGATGCCTTCTGCTTTTTTCAATTTTGCCGTATATTCTTGAATGCGTGAAACACGTTCTTGTGTTTTGCGTTGTTGTTCCTCTGGAGACAGGATGCGTTTTGCAGGCTCCATGCTTAAACGCTCTTCCGCATCATCCTCTAACATGTGGCGAACGATCGTTTCTGGCTCCTGAACTTCAGAAACCATTTGAACTGGCGCTTGATACGTTGGTTCTTCCTCTACGGATGAAGAACTTGCGTCCATCACATCCCAAGTAAAAGCACTGTCATCACTCTCGAAATTATCCATTGACGCTTCTGCATCGAAAGCTGGCATATCCGCAACAGAAGTAATTTCATCTTCCAAATGGTAGGATATCACTTCGTCCACGATCGGTTCTTCCAATTCAAAACGCGTTGGCTCTTCGCTACTTGTTTCCACCACATTGATAGGCGTAACTATTAGAGAAGAAAAGGAATGGTGATTCACCTCTTGCTCCTCTTCTTTCAAGAAAGGTTCTTGATTGATTTCACTTTGGATCGTTGTGTATTGTACAGGAGATTCAAGTGGACTTAAAATCTCTTTTCTGTGCTCATCCTCCAGCGCGACGATCTTGCGCTCTGGAGCTCTCTCAAAACCCGTAATAGGTGTTGAAGAGAATCCTGTTGCAATTAAGGTGATGCAAATCTTATCGCCTAATGTCGAATCGTAACCATGTCCCCAAATTACGTCTGCTGTAGCTCCAGCAGCGTCTTGAATATAGTCCGTGATTTCCGTGATTTCGTCCATCATGACTTCTTTATCACCGTAGGTAATATTCAACAATACATAACTTGCACCGTTGATATCATTGTCATTCAATAAGGGAGAAGTCAATGCTTCCTTCACTGCGACAATTGCACGGTCTTCACCTTCCGCAAGTGCGCTTCCCATGATTGCTTGACCACTATTGCGCAGCACGGTATTTACATCGTTGAAATCAACATTGATTGTTCCCGTCACCGAAATTACTTCCGCAATTCCTTTTGCCGCAACGGTTAATACATTGTCAGCATGTGAGAATGCACTTGAAAGCGACATGTTTTTACCAAATTCACGTAAACGCTCATTGTTAATGATTAACAAGGTGTCCACGTTTTGACGCATTTTATCTAATCCTTCTTCTGCTTGTTGACGACGTTTTCTTCCTTCGAAATTAAATGGAACGGTTACAATTCCAACCGTTAGGATCCCTAAGTCCTTCGCAACCTGCGCAATTACCGGAGCGGCACCTGTTCCAGTACCACCACCCATTCCTGCTGTAACGAAAACCATTTTCGTATTTTTCGAAAGGATCTCACGAATTTCTTCGATGTTTTCAATTGCGGCGTTCATTCCCATTTCAGGAATCATCCCAGCTCCTCTACCTTCCGTTAAATTCGGTCCCAACTGAATTTTGTGCGGAACTGGAGAAATATCTAAGGCTTGACGATCCGTATTACATACGATAAAATCTACCCCAACAATTCCTTGCAAGAACATGTGATTCACTGCATTCGAACCACCACCTCCAACACCAATTACTTTGATGATTGAGTTTGCGTTACTTTCTGCTGCTGCTCCCATTTTAGGTAAGTCAAATTCCATATCCATCATTTTTTCTATTAATCTTTATCATCAAAAAATTCACCAACTGATTGTCTAATCTTATCAAAAAATCCACCATCTCTGCGTGGATTAGAGTGTGTTCTTGCTTTTTGGTTTGCCATTGGCGCTTCTTCTTGTTTTGGAATAAAATCCAAACCAGACTTTTCTGCTGCCTCAAATCCTTTCAACACCAAGCCAATTCCGGTAGAAAACATTGGACTTGCCAACTTATCTAGGTCGTTGGTATTTGCTAAATGTTCGGTTGGATAGCCAATGCGCGTATCCAATCCCGTCATGTATTCGAACAATTGGGTTAAGTGCTTCAATTGAGCACCGCCACCCGTTACTACGATTCCACCAATAATTTTCTTGGAATACCCAGAGTTTTTGATTTCGAAATTCACCAATTCGATGATTTCCTCCATGCGTGCTTGAATGATGCTCGCCAAATTCTTCAAAGTGATTTCTTTCGGATCGCGTCCACGTAATCCCGGAATGCAAACCACTTCATTTTCTTTGCTTTCTGAAGCCAATGCGCTACCAAATTTCACTTTCAATGATTCCGCATGACGTTGCATGATTCGACAGCCTTCTTTGATGTCCTCTGTGATGACATTTCCACCAAATGGAATAACCGCCGTATGACGAATCAATCCATCTTGGAAAATGGCCACATCTGTTGTTCCACCACCGATGTCAACCAATACAACACCTGCTTCTTTCTCCTCTTCACTCAATACAGCTTCCGCAGAAGCAATCGGTTCAAGGATGATTTCTTTGACATTTAATCCAGCGCGATCAACACAACGCTTGATGTTTTTAATGTTGTTCACTTGTCCAGTAATGATGTGGAAATTCGCCTCTAAACGTACACCACCCATTCCGATTGGGTCTTTAATTTCTGGTTCATTATCTACGATGTATTCTTGTGGAATAACCGTAATGATTTCCTCACCTGGAGTCATCACCAATTGATACATATCGTCAACGAATGCATCGATATCTGTTTGC
This sequence comes from uncultured Flavobacteriales bacterium, assembly GCA_903860985.1. Lineage (GTDB taxonomy): Bacteria > Bacteroidota > Bacteroidia > Flavobacteriales_D > Crocinitomicaceae > UBA952. The sequence goes on along the minus strand of CAIOSO010000112.1, from coordinate 26,862 downwards.
GTGATTTCACCTTGTGCATCACGACGGGTGTACATTCCTCTGTGTTGCATACTGCTGATGTGTTGTCCAGCAATTCCTACATTCACATTTTTTATTTTCAAATCACCTTCCACGGATGATTGAGTCAGATCTACAGCAGACGAGATCGATTGAACCGTGCGTTCGATGTTAGACACCACTCCGCGCATGACACCGAGGGATTCACTTTTCCCCAAGGCGACGATTTCAATTTTATTGTGCTCATTTTTACGTCCTACGAAACAAGCAATTTTGGTCGTCCCAATATCGAGGCCAACAACAATCTTGCTACGCTTCACTTCGCTAGTTGGCTCTTTTTCTACAAACGATTTGTCCTTCATATTTTACACTTATTTCGCTATATTTATTCCACCCTTCAAAGGGCATTGCTTCTTTGTAAAAATCCAATAAACGTCCAAACTTATCATTCACATCTTCATCCGAATTGGCTGTTCCGAGATTGATTTTCTGATCGCCTACAATGGGGATTAGTATAAAGTCACCATTCTTTTCACGGTAAACTTGACCAATCAATTTATGCAATATTGGATCATTACAAACATAATTTGAAATTCGATAGATATCATCTAAATTTCGAATACTTTTCAAGGAATCGTTGTTAATAATTTTAAAGATTGAATTAGGTAAAAATCGATCTTTTATCTTTCCGGAAAAAACGAGTACTCGTGCGGTATGAAGACTTGATCGATTCATTAAAAATCCGTCCTCATCTAGGTAAAAACTTTGTCCCGAAGTATTGAAAATTCGCGCGATGGGTTTGCGCAGATTTAACTGTATATCCCACTCATTTCCAATACGTTTGAAAACCTTGACATTTTTAACCTCAGGCATACACGAAATAACGTATTCCATTTTTCGGATATTTAGGTTTCCCACGCGATCATTTTCTTGAATCAATCGATGAAGTTTGAGTCGGTCAATAAGTTCAGGTTCGGTTAGAAAAGCATCTCCATCTACGTGAATGGATATTTTAGGATTTTTGTATTTCTTTTTGATTTCTTCTTGGTTTGCGAAGTATAATATGACAGTTACCCCGGCTGCAAGTAAAATCCACAAACTAATTTTCATCCAATTTTTCATGTCAATCAGTTAGGTTGATCGTTAATAATTCTTTTAATGAAGGTACAAGTCTGTCAATGTCTCCCGCACCAATCGTCAATAAAACTCCTCCCGTGAAATTGCTCAAGTACGGCAAGACTTCGCTTGGTTTTTTGATCGACTTTTGATCATTTTTGCATTTATCTAAAAGCCATTCGCTAGAAACCCCCTGAATAGGCTCTTCACGTGCCGCGTAAATGGGCAGAAGGATCAATTCATCCAATTCCGAAAGTTCCTGTGCAAAATCCTCCACGAAATCCTTGGTTCTAGAATAAAGGTGTGGTTGAAAAATTCCAGTAATTTTCTTTTCCGGATACAATAAGCGAATCGAATTGACCAATGCATTTATTTCCTGGGGATGGTGGGCATAATCATCCACATACACTAATTTCTCCGTTCGAATGATGTATTCAAATCTGCGTTTCACGCCAAGAAAATTTTTGATTCCTGAACGAATTTGGACTTCATCCATTCCCATTTCATGCAGTAGTCCAACGCAAGCCAAGGCATTTTCTGCATTATGGATTCCAGGTAACCCAAATTGAACACCGCGCCACCAACTATTTTTTAAGCGGATATCTCCACAAAGGAATCCATTTATCCATGTTAAATGAAACACCGAATAATCTGCGCTTTCTGATTCCACCGCATATGTAAAGGAAGTTCCTAATGTTGGCAAATGGAGTCCTTCCTTTTGAAGGCAAATTCCTTTCGGGTCTAACTTCATCGCAAATTGACGAAATCCTTCTTTGAACTGTTCTGCTGTTCCGTAAATATCAAGGTGATCTGGATCTGCCGAAGTAATAATCGAGGCAAAGGGCGATAGATGAAGAAATGATCGGTCAAATTCATCTGCCTCAATCACCGTATATGCACTATTATTGTTGAGTACCAAATTGGATTGAAAGTTCGTGGCAATTCCACCAAGAAATGCATTGCACTTCCAGCTAGATTGATCGAGTATAAAGGCCAACATGGAACTCGTTGTGGTTTTACCATGAGTTCCAGCAACACATAGTCCTTTTGATTGCCGAGTCAACATCCCTAAAACTTCGGCTCTTTTCAACAAGGTAAAACCAGCTCGTCTAAAAAAGTTCATTTCCTCCAACTGTTTGATGGCTGGCGTGTAAATGATTAGTGTATTGTTTTTATCCGTGAATACTTCAGGTAGTTGTTCTCCTAAATCATCATAATGAATCATACATCCTTCTTCCTCGAGTTGCTTGGTCAAAGATGAGGGAGTTTTGTCATAGCCTCCAACGGTCAATCCGTTCTGCTTAAAATAGCGTGCCAATGCTGACATGCCAATGCCGCCAATGCCGATTAAATATACATGTTTATATTGCTCGAATTGTTGCATTTCTTTAGATAATTGATTCACAAGCATCGACAATTTCAATGCAGGCATTTGGTTTTGCTAATATGCTAATGGATTTACTTAACTGTTTGCACAATTCGGCATTGTTTAGCAAGTCGATGGTTGTTGGAATGAGTGTTTCTTTGGATTGGTCGTCCCGCACCAAAATCGCCGCATCTTGACGAACAAGTGCCATGGCATTTTTCGTTTGATGATCCTCTGCAACGTTCGGCGAAGGAACCAGAACACATGGCTTACCAATTAAGGTGAGTTCTGATACGGACAAAGCGCCAGCCCGGGAGATGATGACATCCGCAGCAGCATACGCTAAATCCATGCGTTGAATAAAAGCATGAACTTGAATGTTTGATTTCCAATTGTCATCAAATTGTGCTTCTATTTGGCCTAAATAATTCTTCCCGCATTGCCAGATGATTTGAACATTGGAAGAACAAGCGAAAGAAGCATGATGTATCACGCTTTCATTTAGGGTTCGGGCTCCCAAACTTCCACCAATCACAAGAATGGTCTTCTTTGAAGAATCTAACTGAAAGAAGTTATCCGCCTCGGCTTTGAGTTCTCCTACTCTTGACACTATATTTCTCACCGGATTACCCGTATGTATGATTTTCGAAGTAGGAAAGAATTGTTCCATTTCGCTATATGCCGTGCATATTTTTGCCGCTTTTTTGGCCAATAATTGATTGGTTTTTCCTGGGAAAGAATTTTGTTCTTGGATCAGCGTTGGTATACCTAACATATTAGACATTTGCAAGGTTGGACCACTTGCGTATCCACCAACACCAATGACTAATTGCGGTTTAAAGTTTTTGACTATAGAACGAGCCTTCCATAAACTTTGAAGGATTTTGAATGGCAACAGAAAATTAGAAAACGTCCATTTTCGTTGAAAACCAGCGATGGGCAATCCAACGATTTCGTAACCCGCTTGAGGTACTTTTTCCATTTCCATTTTCCCAATAGCCCCTACAAAAAGTATGGCGGCAGATGGATTTCTTCGTTTGATTTCATCGGCAATCGCCACGGCAGGAAAAATATGTCCTCCTGTTCCACCACCCGAAATAATTACACGTTGAATATTCATCATTCCATTTTTATGCTTGCTCAAAAGAAGCTTCATCTTTTTCTTTTTCTAAATCTTTTGCAAATGCTTGAATTACGCCAATAGAAACACAGGCCATAATTAAAGCAGATCCTCCCATTGCTAAAAAGGGCATGTTTTGTCCGGTTACTGGGAAAACACCTGTGCAAACGAGCATATTGATACTTGCTTGTGTCAATAGGTGAATTCCAATTCCCAAGGAAACATAGGATTGAAATAGATCCGTTGTTTTCAGCGCTATTTTGATGATTCTGTACAATAAAATCAAATACAATAGGGCTAAAAATGCGGCCATTAAAAATCCAAATTCTTCTACGAACGTTGCATAATAGAAATCTGCATAGGCTTCTGGTAGGTATTCCTTCAATTTTCCATCACCGACACCTTGTCCAAACAAGGATCCAACATGTATGGCCAATTGTGCATTTTTTGCTTGAGCATTCGCCTGAGCCGTTTTAATGTCCTGTGAATCACTTTCCATTCGATTCGTTAAGCGATTCTTCCATGTATCATAACGCGGAAGGAGTCCAACTGCTGGAAAAGCCAGATGGAACATCACCGCTAATGTTGCCAACGCAATTCCTCCACCGGCCATCGTCAATAGTTTCCCCCATGGCACTCGTCCAATATATAACAATGCCATGCACAGTAAGAACAACATCGCTGCCGTAGAGAAATTATCTTTTACAATCAAGGTACAGATGACACCAATGGGAATCATCAAGGGTAGAATTCCTTCTTTCCAACTGCTTAACTTATCTTTCTTTTTGACCAATATTCGGCTGACATAAATGATCAAAGCTAACTTGGCGAAATCCGAAGATTGAAAGGTCAGTTTCACAAATGGAATTCGGATCCAGCGTCCAGCGCCGTTGACTTCCGTTCCAAAAAACAAAGTGAAGAGCAGCAAGGCAATGGCAAGGTAATAGGAGAATTTTGCCAATTGACTGATGTATTTTGAGTTTACGCGATGGATGGCAAACATAGATGCGAATCCAATTACGACGTAAATTAAGTGCTTGAATAAATATTGAAAAGGAGAACCGCCCTCAATTTTAACCAAAATTGGAACGAAACTATAAACCGTAACAAGGGAGAAAGACATCATGAGAATCGTAATGATCCATATGACAGGGTCTCCTTTTAAGTATTTTAAGTATTCTCTCATAACAGTTGTACCAAATTGAGGTATGCAGCAATTTTCAAGGAAACATATTCGCTATCGGTTTCTGTACATGTAAATAGCAAAGTCCCCGTTGTTTTTAATTCTGACATTAGTCCGTTTAAGACATCTTGGATATCCACAAACTCGTTTTCCAACATAAAACCAGTTCGATTCTCTCCAAAGGAAAAGATGCTTTGAAACGTATGAATGAGTTCCGGATTGGAACTTAACACCGCCTCAATTTCCGAAGGATTTCCCACCCAAAATATCTTGGTTGGTATTGCCTGGATAAAATTAACTAAGGCGTTTTGTTCAGGCTGCATCCACGTAAACACATCAAGTCCCTTCAGTTTGCCATGCGCACGAATGCCCGACCCCTGTGGCTTGCGCAGAGAATCTCCGATGGAAGTTGTTTCGATATGAATGCGTTTGTCCTGCATTTTAAACGTAAATAATTATAACATTCGAACAGCTTGTTTAAACTGATTCCCTCTATCCTCATAGTTTTCAAATAAATCGAAACTTGCACAAGCAGGAGATAGAAGCACCGTTTCATCTTTTTTCGCAATTCTATATCCGAACGCAACAGCTTCCATGGCAGATTTCGCCTCTACAATGGTTTCTACGATTCCAGTAAATGCTTCGATGATTTTTTGATTATCTACACCTAAACAGATAATTGCCTTCACTTTTTCGCGGACAAGTGCTGTTAATTCAGAATAGTCATTTCCTTTGTCTACACCACCAACAATCCACACGGTCGGACTTTCCATGCTTTCTAAAGCAAACCAAGCAGAATTGATGTTTGTTGCTTTTGAATCATTGATGAATTCAATTCCGTTTACTTTGGCAACGAATTCAAGTCGGTGTTCCACATTGGTGAAGTCTTCTAAACTTTCTCGTACAATATCCTTACGGATTTCAACTAGTCTTGCAGCGATTCCTGCAGCAAGAGCGTTTTGGGTATTGTGTTTACCCTTTAAAGCTAATTCGTGTATTGACATGGCAAATTGTTGGTTTATATTGATTATTAGTTGTTTGTCTATTGCATAAGCTCCTGGATTTTGTTCTTCTTTCATGGAAAAAGGAGCCAAGTTCACAGAAGGATTTCTTTTTTTCATTTCCGTTGAAATGAGGGTATCATCGGCATTATAGATGAACCAATCGTTTGTTGTTTGATTCTGCAAAATGCGGAATTTTGAATCCACATAATTCTGCATTTCGTAATCGTAGCGGTCTAGATGATCTGGCGTTATGTTTGTTAAAACAGCGATGTTTGCATGAAAATCATACATGTCATCTAATTGAAACGAACTCAATTCAATCACATACCAATCGTGATCGCCTTCTGCTACTTGTTTGGCAAAACTGTAGCCAACGTTCCCTGCTAATCCAACATCCATTCCTGCTTTTTTGAGGATGTGATGCGTCAATAAAGACGTCGTCGTTTTACCATTGCTTCCAGTAATACAGATGGTTTTTCCTTTTGTATGGTAGCCACCAAATTCGATTTCCGAAATCACCTTCATGCCTTTTTCGCGTATTGCTTTCATCACCGGCGTCTTTTCTGGAATTCCAGGTGATTTAACGATTAAATCCGCTGCAAGAATCAGTTCCATGGAATGCGATCCTTGTTCCCATTGCACACCAAGCTTTGTCAATTCCGTTTGGAATTCCTCCTTGATTTGGGACATATCGGAAACAAAAACGGTCCATCCTTTTTGGACTGCAAGAATTGCAGTACCCACACCGGATTCACCAGCGCCAAGAATGACCATATTTTTGTTTTCTGTACTCACAATTACCTCAATTTCAAGGTTACAATTGTTACCACTGCTAACAATACCGCTACAATCCAAAAGCGTGAGACGATTTTCGCTTCATGAATTCCTTTTTTCTGATAATGGTGGTGTAGAGGCGCCATTAAGAATATTCTTCGTCCCTCGCCGAAACGCTTTTTTGTGTATTTGAAATATCCCACTTGCATCATCACGGATAGGTTTTCGATGAGGAAAACGCCACACAAAACAGGAATCAACAATTCTTTGCGAATGGCAATGGCAAAAACGGCAATGATGCCTCCAAGTGCTAAACTTCCAGTATCTCCCATGAATACTTGCGCTGGAAAGGAGTTATACCACAAAAATCCAACGCATGCGCCAACAAAAGCCGCAATGAAAATCACGAGTTCCTCCGCATTTGGAATGTACATTACCCCGAGGTAATCTGCGAAATTGGCATGTGAACTTACGTAAGCTAGAATGGCCAAGGCAATTCCGACAATCGCTGACGTTCCTGTTGCTAGTCCGTCTAGTCCGTCGGTCATGTTTGCACCATTAGACACAGCTATCACGATAAAAATGACAATCGGAATGAACAATAACCAGCCGTACGATTTTTGCCAATCTCCGATTAACCAATTGTAATTAAACTCATTCCCGCGAATAAACGGAATGGTCGTCGTCATGTCATCGGTTTTAATCCATTTAAAGTGCTCTCCTTTATGTTGAACATGTAAATGCGTCACGAATTTCTCATCTTGTTGTAAATGATAGTTGACAGAAACGCGCTTATGGACAACGACCTCATCAGAGAAGTAGAGCATACAGCCAACTATGAGTCCAACGCCAATTTGACCAATGATTTTAAATGTACCCTTTAATCCTTCTTTGTTCTTTTTAAACACCTTGATGTAATCATCTAAGAACCCAATTAATCCAAGCCAAATCGTTGCAATAATCATGGTGATCACGTAGATATTGTGCAATTTGGCAAATAATATTACCGGGATTAAAATCGCAGCAAGAATGATAATGCCGCCCATCGTTGGAGTACCTGATTTCTCAATTTGTCCAGCAAGACCTAAATCACGAACGGTTTCACCAATTTGTTGTTGGCGTAATTTATTGATGATTTTCTTCCCAATGATAATCGAAATAATGAGGGAAAAAATCAAGGCTAATCCAGCTCGGAAAGAAATGTATTGAAACAATCCTGCACCAGGAAAATTTAAGGAATCGAGATAGTCAAATAGATAGTAAAGCATCTGATTATTTTTTCAATTGATTAAAAAATTCTTCTGTTAATTGGAAATCATCAAAGTCGTGTTTGACTCCGTTGATTTCTTGATATTTTTCGTGTCCTTTCCCTGCGATTAATAGAATGTCACCCGCTTGCGCCAGCATAATGGCTGTTTTAATTGCTTGAGCACGGTCAACAATCGTTAATGAATGGGAACGGTTTTCGTCGGATAATCCAACTTCCATCTCTTGAAGGATGTGCATTGGATCTTCTGTTCTCGGATTGTCGGAAGTCAAAATTACTTGTTGGCTTTTTTTCGCAGCAATAGAAGCCATCACTGGACGTTTATCGCGGTCTCGATCTCCACCACAGCCAACTACGGAAATCACTTTTTGTCCTTCTTTACGAATCGCTGAAATCGTATTCAATACGTTTTCCAAGGCATCTGGTGTGTGTGCGTAGTCGATGATTGCTGTGATTCCACCTTGACTTCGGATGTATTGAAATCTTCCTTCTACAGAAGCCAAGTTGCTCATTCCTCTCAAAACATCCATAGAATCAAGTCCGAGGAGGGTACTAACGCCGTACACAGCCAATAAGTTCAGTGCATTAAACTCACCAACTAATCGGGAACAAAGTTCCACATTGTTGATGGTTAAGGTTAATCCAGAAATTTCATTTTCCAAGACTTTGCCTTTAAAGTCGGAAGGTGTTTTCAACGCGAAGCTTCTTTTTTCTGCTTTCGTATTTTGCAGCATAACAGAACCGTTGCGGTCATCTCCGTTAATCAAGGCAAACGATTCAGGACCAAGGTCATCGAAAAACTGTTTTTTCACTCGGATGTACTCCGCGAATGTTTTGTGGTAATCTAGGTGATCGTGAGTGATGTTCGTGAATACTGCACCGGTGAAAGAAATCCCATGAATTCGTTGTTGATGAATGGCATGTGAGCTCACTTCCATAAAACAATGGGAACACCCTTGTTCGACCATGTTGCGTAGTAGCGCATTTAAGCGAATTGGATCTGGAGTGGTGTGTGTCGAAGGACTTGTCACTGTTCCAATTTTATTCACTACCGTTGAAATCAGTCCACAAGAATTACCAAGGCTCGTAAATAAATCGTGAAGCAAGGTTGTTGTAGTCGTTTTTCCATTCGTTCCTGTGATGCCAACTAACTTTAATTCCTTGGACGGTTGATCATAAAATGCACACGCCAATTCTGCCAAGGCACGATCCGTTTTCGAAACGTGAATGATTGTTGCATCAGACGGAAGACTCACGTTTTGCTCCACCACAAAGGCACGACAACCAAATTCATAAGCGGATTGCACAAAATCGTGTCCATTTGACAACGTGCCAACGATGGCAATAAAAACACTTCCCTCCTCCGCTTTACGAGAATCGAAAGTCAAAGAAGAAATTTCCATCGCCAAATCACCTTGAGTCAACTCAAAGGATGTTTGCTTTAAAATGGAAGAAAGCGATTTCATATTAGTTTAATGTGATTTTAATTAATTGTCCTTTCACTAGCGGATTTCCAGCCGAAACCGACTGTGATTTCACGACCCCTTTACCTTGCATTCGCACGATCATTCCCGCGGACTCCAACAAATAGATGGCATCCTTTGCGGTGAGACCAGAAACATCAGGGACTAATTTTTTGTGAATTTTTTTACGATTTAAATGGATTGAACCTTTCAATGTGTCAGACTGAATCCATTCTGTGTCGTCATTTAATTGGTAGCGAAGATTAAAGGACCTTAGTATTTGAGTAATGTCGCTATTAGAAGCAGCCTTCACTTTTGGAAGATCTGATGATTTGACGGCACTTTTAGCGTTGACCGCTCTGTGGTATTGTAGGGCAGATGCGTATACTTTGTTGGCGATTTCAGCGAATACCGTTCCGGAAACTCTTGCGCCGTAATACTCTCTTTTCGGCTTTGAAATAACAACGATGCAAGAATAAATCGGCTTATTAGCTGGGAAATAACCAACGAAAGAAGCTTGATAGAAACTCATTTTCTCATCGTTGTATTGTTTATTATCCCCCACAAGTTTCGCCGTTCCCGTTTTTCCGGCAATGGTGAAAAATGAACTTTTCAAATCGTGACCAGTTCCATTGATCATTACTCCCTCCAAGCAGGACCTCATGATTGCAAGCGTATTTTTCGAACAGATTTGATCTTTGATGATAACCGGTTTAAACGTTTTAACGACGTGACCTGATCGTTTTATTTGTTGAACGAATTGTGGACGGACAAATGTTCCATTGTTGGCAACTGCATTGTAAAATGCCAAGGTTTGAAGCGGGGATTGTTTTAATTCGTATCCAATGGACATCCAAGGAATGGACATGGCCGACCAACCCTGAGTTCCTGGTTGCGGAACAAATGGTCTTTTCTCCCCTTCGATATCGATGCCTAATTTTTCGGTTAGTCCAAATTGAGCCAAGCGATCCAAGAATTTTTGAGGTTCCGAACGGTACGCTCGATACATGATTTGCGCGATGACATTCGAAGATTTCTCAAAGGCTTTTTTGATGGTGATGTTCCCATACCCCATTCCATGATTGGAATCGGACAATTTCCCTCCAGCGATGAAATAAGATCCATTCGCATTCACTTTGTCCGTGATTTTAAACTTCTCATCCTCGAGTCCGGCCATTATGGAAGCTAACTTGTAGGTTGAACCAGGGACTTCTGCATTCCCAATGGCAAAATTGTACGATTCTGCATAATTGCCTTTTACCTGTTTGGACAAATTAGCAATCGCACGAACGAAACCTGTTTTCACATCCATCACGATCACACATCCTTCTTGCGCATTCATATGAATCATTTGCTTCTCCAATTCCGAATGTGCAACTTCTTGAATTTCTTTGTCAATGGAAGTGATCACATTGGCTCCTTCGACCGCATCCTTAATAATTTTACCTGTTTTTTTCCAGCCTGAAGAAATTCGTTGTTCGAGTTCTTCCCCGTCCTCTCCTTTCAGGTAATGGTAGAAAGCACCTTCGATGCCAACTTTTAGTTCTTTTTTATCGTTTTTGTAGTAACCCAGTGTCCGACTTAACAAGTTTCCATAAGGTTTCTTACGAAGAATGGTTTCCTCATTATCGATAATCCCACCTTTCATTTGACCTTCTTTGAAAATCGGAAGTTTATTGAGCATTTTACGCTCATCATTTGTCACACGTTTGCGAATCAATAGGTAACGAGACTTATTTTCACGGGCGCTGCGAATTTCGTTTTCATAGTCGCGTACTCTCTTATCAGGATACATTCTATGTAATCCAGCTGCGAGTCCAGCCAAATCTGAATCAAACAGTTTTTGTTCAACCACGGTTGGATCCATGTGGATGTCATAGAACGTAACTGAGGTTACGAATGGAATGCCATTCATGTCCAATATTTCGCCCATTCGAGGAACTCTTTTAACAATTTGAACCGGTAATTTTTTATCTACATCATTGAACAGGCTACTTCGTCCTTCGATTTGAAGTTTAGCGGTAGAATACAATACAGTTATAATCAACAACACGAAGGTGAAGTAAATCGTAAAGGCACGACGTTTTAAGTATTTTTTATCTAGGTCCTTACTCATTCTCTTTTCGTTTCAAACGAATGACTTTCGTTGCGTTTTTTGTTTCTTTTATTTCTCTCGTTTCCAGTTTTTCAGCAAGTTTGTACCTTCTTGTTCTTAGTTCTAATCTAGCTTTAGCTTCAATGTATTCAGCCGCATTTTGATCCAATTCTCTTTGCGCATTGTCTAAGTCTTTGTTGACTTGTTTCCCGTAATATCCTTTTGCAACGAGTAGGATTAATAAAAACATGATGAAGAAGATGTAATTCAAATTATTCAACACAAATTCTTTGGTAAGAAAGTCTCCATTTAAAATTTGAGTAAATGCGGAAGCTTTCGCCGTTCGTTTTTCGCGCTGCGCAGGTTTCGGCTTGTCCGCTTTTGGTGATTTACCACCTACTATGTATTCATCTTCATGCATTCTTTTCAGCAATTCTTAATTTCGCACTTCGTGCTCGCGGGTTTTGTTCATTCTCTTCATCCGAAGAAACAAGGGGATGTCGAATGATTTCCGTGAGTGGTTTTTGCACATTTCCAAAAAAGTCTTTTTCTATTTCACCAGTGACTGAACCACGCTTCATGAAATTTTTCACTAATCGATCTTCTAATGAGTGATAAGAAATCACCACCAATCTTCCACCCGGAGCTAATACTTCCGCTGCTTGACTAAGCATGTCTTCGAGCACTTTTAATTCTTGATTTACCTCAATGCGTATGGCTTGGAAAACCTGAGCGTAAAATTTATGATCTTTAAATTTGGGTGCAAAACGCTTCAACATGTGCATTAAATCCCCTGTTGTTTCAATGACGCCATCGGCTCTTTTACGAATGATTTCCGAAGCGATGCTACGTGCATTTTTCAACTCGCCAAAATTTCTAAAAATGCGAATGAGTTCATGCTCCTCGTATTCGTTTACTACATGATGGGCAGATTTACCAGACTGTTGATTCATGCGCATGTCCAACGGTGCGCTTTCACGAATCGAGAATCCTCGTTCGCCGGTATCGAATTGATGGGACGAAACACCAAGGTCTGCAAAAACACCATCCACTTGTTGAAAACGCAATAGTTGTAGGTGATTTTTGAGGAACGAAAAATTCGCTGCGACAAAATGGAAGTTCGGAGCTTCCCATGCATTTTTCTTTGCATCAGCATCCTGATCGAAAACGATTAATTGACCCGAATCCGATAATTGATTGAAAATAGCACGAGCGTGTCCACCACCACCGAAAGTAACATCCACATAAATGCCATCTGGACGAATGTCCAATGCATCTATACTTTCTTTAAAAAGAACCGGTATGTGATAGTTTGTATTATGCTCCATTGTCCAAATCACCCATTACTTCATCCGCCAAATCAGCGAAATCAGCCATGTTTCCTTCAATCATATTGAAGTATTTGGATTTGTCCCAGATTTCAATTCTGTCGTTGTATGCGATAAGCATCACTTCAGAAACCAATCCCACACGATCCATGTGTGCAATAGGAATCAAAAGTCGACCTGCATTATCTAATGCCAATTGTTTAGCCCCTTGATGGAACAAACGATAGAACATTCGATTTTGCGGTTTAAACAAATTCAATTTAGAAAGTTTCGCGCTGATCTGCTCCCAATCGGAAAGCGGATAAAGCGTTAAACAATCTTCAAATCCTTTATTCAACATGAAATCTCGCTGGGACGCAGGAGGAAGTTGCTTCCGTAATCCGGAAGGCAAAAGAAATCGGCCTTTTTCATCCAATTTCACTTCAAATTCTCCTACTAATCCTGCCATAGCTTTATAATGGGTAAAATTAGTGGATTTCTACCACTTTTTACCACTGGATTTTTAAATGTTAATAACTTCTAACGTTCAAAGGTATTATATGTTTCGTTTTAAACAAAATTTATTTTCAAAAAGCCTTTATATAACTATGTTTAATCGAAATTGTGGGAATATGTGGGAGACTTTTTAACACTGTGTTCATTTCCCTTGTTTATACACAATTTCAAGCCTGAAATAATGCGTACTTTTGTCCCATGAAAAGCAATTTGAAAAGTTGGTTGTTACTCGTCTTACTCGCCTGTATCTGGGGTAGTTCATTTATCCTCATGAAAAAGGGCATGTTCAATGAGCAACATGAGGCAATTTTTTCTTCCACACAAGTTGGGGCGATGCGCATGCTCATTGCCGGACTCGTCCTTCTCCCTTTTTCTATTCAAGTATTGAGGAAAGTAAAAGACCGAAAAGACCTGCGCTATTTTTCCATTGTGGGAGTATGTGGAAATTTCATTCCTGCCTTTTTGTTTACGTATGCAGAAACACATATTTCATCCGGATTGGCGGGCATTATGAACAGCTTTACACCTATTTTCACCTTGCTTGTTGGATTTTTATTCTTCGCGAACAAGATTACGCGCTTTCAGGTAATGGGAACCATTATTGGATTTGGCGGAATCACGGTTTTGGTATTCACTGGTGGAGATGTTTCTGCACATTCTGAGGAACTCCTTCCTTCGTTAGCGATTGTATTAGCCACCTTACTGTACGGTATTAGTTTAAACACCATCAAGTTTAAACTTTCTGCTTACAAACCCATTCATGTCGCCGCTGGTGGATTCGCCACTGTTTTTATTCCATCGATCATCGGATTCTTTGCCTTCGATACGATTTCCGTTTTTAAACGGCATCCCGATGCGATGAACGGTTTCGTAGCAATCACCATTCTTGCAGTCGTTGGGACCGCATTTGCCGTTTTTTTATTTAATGGAATCATTCAATCGTCCTCTGCGCTTTTTGCGAGTAGCGTAACCTATCTAATACCAATTGTCGCCGTAATTATTGGAACGTACTTTCAGGAAAGCATAACGAAAACACAAGTATTATCGATGTTTATTGTCATTTTTGGTGTGATTCTCGCAAATTACGGACATCTCCTATTTAAAAAAGTGTCAAAAACTAGGTGATTATTGGTGAAAAAGATTGAAATCGTTTGGCATATGAAATTAAATATGTATATTTGCCCTCCAATTTTGGATGAATTAATAAATTAAATCAAGCTATATGTACGCAATTGTAGAGATAGCAGGGCAGCAGTTTAAGGTGCAAAAAGACCAAAAGGTTTTTGTTCATCGTTTAGCAGCAGAAGCAGGAGAGAAATTAGAATTCGATCGTGTTATGTTAATAGACAATGATGGCAAAATCACTCTTGGCGCCCCAGCTATAGAAGGCGCAATCATTACCGCAACGGTAATTGATCACGTGAAAGGAGACAAAGTAATTATTTTCAAAAAGAAACGTAGAAAAGGTTACAGAAAAAGAAACGGTCACCGTCAGCAGTTCACTGCAATTACAATTACAAATATTAAAGCATAAACATCCTGAATTCAGGAATATAATATAGAGAAACCATGGCACACAAAAAAGGAGTCGGTAGTTCGAAAAACGGTCGTGAATCACATAGCAAACGCTTAGGTGTGAAAATTTTTGGTGGACAAGCAGCAATCTCTGGAAACATTATTGTTCGTCAGAGAGGAACGCAACATCACCCAGGTAACAATGTTGGAATTGGAAAAGACCACACATTGTTTGCTTTAACGGATGGTTTAGTAGAATTTCGTAAGAAAAAAGACAATCGTTCATTTGTATCTGTAGTTCCATTTGAAGCTGCAACTGCATAATAAACAGATAATATCATTGAAAAGACCGCAATTGCGGTCTTTTTTTTTGTCCACGAAATTGGCGACACCTTCATTTAGACAAATTCACTACCTTTATTCAAACAGATTACATGAACTTTACCCGAGCGCAACGTTACCTATTGAGTCTTTGTTCAGGACTCCTTTTGAGCATTTCCTTTCCTTTTACCGGAAGCATTACGCCCCTCGTTTTTATTGGCTTTGTCCCCCTTTTGTTTCTGTCTGAAGATTTACAAGCGAAATCTAAAGGTGGATGGCGCTTGTTCCTTCAAACGTATATCGCTTTTTTAATCTTCAATTTAGGAACGACTTGGTGGGTAGCAAATTCTTCCTTCGTTGGCGCCCTATTAGCCTTCGTCTTCAACACCTTGTTCATGTCGCTGACATTTGTCCTTTTTCATTTCGTGAAGAAAGGGCTGAAGTCCAAGTGGGCATTCTGGACACTCATTCCACTTTGGATCAGTTTTGAGTATTTTCATTTCAACTGGGACCTTTCCTGGCCATGGTTAACGCTTGGGAACTTTTTCAGTATTCGCACCTCTTGGATTCAATGGTACGAATACACGGGAGTGTTTGGCGGGAGTATCTGGGTACTAATCGTCAATATCTTCGTTTTTCTGTGGATTCGTTCTGTTTGGATTAGGAAAGAGACGATATGGAATAGTTGGCTGCTAGGAACTTCAATCAGCCTACTCACTCCTGTTTTGATCAGTTTATTCCACTTACCAATTCTTCAATTTTACAAAGGAGCGAATTTCTACCATGTTGCCGTCGTTCAACCTAATGTAGATCCCTATAACGAGAAGTTTGCTTTAGGAACGAGCAATGAACAACAACTTCAACGCTTTTTTAAGCTTGCCAATTCCGTTGTGGATTCCACCACTGATTTAGTCGTTGGACCTGAAACAGCCATTAGTCAAGGATTTATCGAGTCTCGTTTGCCAGGACTTCCCTTTTTCTCACTGATTCAAGCCGAAATGAGAAAATGGGGGAAGGCAGAATTGCTTATCGGAGCTTCAACCGTAGAATTATTTGACACCAAACATTCCCGAGCAAGTGTGTACATTCCCGGACAAAGAATCTACTATGAAAGTTATAATAGTTCCCTGTACATCCCACAAAAGGGAGAATTATCGTTTATTCACAAGTCCAAACTAGTTCCGGGAGTAGAGATGATTCCATTCTCGAATTTATTTCCTTTTTTGGAGACATTAGCGATCGAAAACGGCGGAACATCCGGGACATTGGGGATTGAAAAGGAACCGAGAATTTTTCGCGCGAAAGAAAAACTGGCTCCGATTGTTTGTTATGAATCCATTTATGGTGACTTTGTTTCGAAACAAGTCAAACAAGGCGCGCGCTTTTTAACCGTTATTACCAACGATGGTTGGTGGGGAAATTCGCCGGGATATAAACAGCATTTTTCCTTTTCTTCTTTGCGCGCCATTGAAAATAGACGTTGGGTAATCCGAAGTGCGAATACCGGCAAAAGCGGAGTTTTTGATGAATTCGGACGTGTCAAAAAGGAAACAAAGTATTGGAAAGATGCAGCTTTCACGTATTCCATTCCACTGTTAGACGATATGACCTTCTATTCTAAACACGGAGATTATATTGGCAATTTATCCGCTATTTTCTGCCTACTGATCCTCTTCGGCACCATTGTTAAGGTTATATTAAGTAAAAAGAAATGGGTATCTTTGACTTAATGAAATGTGTCCGTTTTTCCATTGTATTCTTGTGTCTATTGTTTTCTGTTGTACACAGTCAAGTGCATCATTGGGAGACAATTGTCAAGGATAATAGCTCCTGGTATTATCAGGTTCCAACAGCTGCATCTTCACCAGAATGGATAACACCCACATTTACCGTAAATTCATGGTTACAGGGAACAGGTGGTTTTGGTTATGGGGATGGAGACGATAACACCATTTTACCAAGTTCCGCAGTTTCAGTTTACACCCGAATTGAATTCAATATTGCAAACCTCAATCAAATCGTTGCGTTGGCGCTTCATTTTGATTACGACGATGGATTTGTCGCCTATTTAAACGGTACGGAAGTCGCGCGTAATGGCCTTTCAGGAACTAATCAACCCACATTTAATCAGTTGGCAACGATTTCACATGAAGCCAAACTATATCAGAATCAACAGCCAGATGAATTTATTTTATTTCAAAACCAATTAACAGGACTACTTGCCAATGGAACAAATGTTTTTTGTGTGGAAGTACATAATCAGAATGTCAATGACAACGACCTAACGAGCCGTAATTTCTTAAGTGTTGGCATTAACAATCCAAGCATCACTTACGGACCCATTCCAAGCTGGTTCAATCCACCTTATATTTTAACTAGCTCCAATTTACCTATAGTTGTGATTGACACAGATCACGTTGATATTCCTGATGAACCCAAAATTGATGGGACAATGGGAATTATTTTCAATGGTGATAACCAAATGAATTACCTATCTGATCCCTTCAATGAATTTTATGGTCAAATCGCTATAGAAAAAAGAGGTTCTTCCTCTAATTCATTCCCCATGAAATCCTATGCATTGGAAACGCGTGGGCCAGATTCCGTCAATTACAATGTTTCTCTTTTTGATTGGCCGAGTGACAATGATTGGATTCTTTACGCGCCTTATACGGACAAAGCCATGATTCGAAATGTTCTTACATACGATCTTGGACGTCAAATGGGTCAATACGCGCCAAGAACGAAGTTATGTGAAGTCATTCTAAACGGTTCCTACATTGGTGTCTACGTTTTGATGGAACGTATTAAAATAAATCCAGGAAGGGTAAATGTGGATCCGCTTCTATATTCGGACACCTTGGACAATCACCTCACAGGTGGATACATTATCAAAATAGATAAAACAACGGCAGGAGGGGTTATTGCATGGACATCTCCATATACTGCTCAAGCTCCAAGTACAGGTCCGATATATTATCAATTGCATGATCCTGACATCAGTGAATTGCATCCCTTACAATTAAATTACATCCATGATTATGTTGATAATTGGGAAACGGTGCTAAAAAGTACGAATTTCGCAAATCCACAGATTGGATTCAGGGCTTTTTCGGACGAGTTATCTTTTATTGATTATATGCTCATTAATGAATTATCTAAAAATGTAGATGGATACCGAATATCAACGTTTTTACATAAGAAAAGAGTCAGCGAGGGTGGTAAAATTCATGCAGGTCCACTTTGGGATTTTAATTTAGGATGGGGAAATGCAAACTACTGTCAAGGCGGACAAACTTCTGGATGGGAAATTAATTTCAATTCTGTTTGCCAAGGAAATGGCTCACTGATGAATCCATTTTGGTTCAATCGCATGCTACAGGATACCGTTTTTGCTAATAATGTCAATTGTCGTTGGAAGGATCTACGCACAAGTATTTTAAGTGATTCAATCTTGATTCATTACATTGACTCCTTGGCGACAATTTTAACAGAACCAGCTGTTCGAAATTACAACCGTTGGCCTATTCTTGGAGTTTATGTTTGGCCAAACAATTATGTTGGCAATACCTATCAAGAGGAAATTACCTACATGAAAAATTGGATTCTAGCTAGAACGGCTTGGATGGATGCAAATATGTTTGGCACTTGTCATTCTTTAGGAATTTTCGAAGAACCTAAACATGTCTTAAAATTATTCCCAAATCCTAGTTCAGACATTTTATATATCGAAGGATTGACCAATGCTGCCACGATTGAAATTAGAAATGGAATGGGACAATGTATTGAATCGCTTACTTCAAATTCGGAGATTATTTCCTTTGATGCAAGTCGCTTCTCCAATGGTCTTTATTTTGTAAAAGAGAAGGGTTCGACTCAAGAGCCAATTAAACTAATTATACTTCATTGATATGTTAAAATTAAGCTACATCTTAATTCTGAGCTCAATCCTACTTACTTCTTGTAAAAAAGTAGAAGGGGCAGGGGGCACCTCCGCTATTCGTGGAACAGTGATTGGAATAAAATTAGCAAGTGCTGGGCAAGCAGAAAGTACTGAAGTGATTTGTACTGGAGGTGCATTCCTGGAACACGGAAACTATTGGTTGCTGAACAGTGCAAACACAGCCAAATATTATTACATTTATTACGTGAATCCTACATGGATTTCTGATGCTAATCCACATTTAGCAGGCAGAATAGGAATTCCTGTCTCTTTCAATTATAGTGACTCGAATTTAGACATTGCTCAGAAAACACAAATTGCTTTATCTGGAATTTCAGCAGCACCATTTACTGTGTCAAGAACGCAAGACATTCTTCACATTATTCATAATACAGATGGCTTTGTTCCGGATGCTGATAACGGCAATACATCTTTTGCCATCGATATTGTCAATCAAGGTAAACTTTCTGGATTGCAAAGTACCGCAGCTGCTGGAGATCAACGTGTATATATCGTTTATGGACAAAATACCTATTACTCAAATACCGTTCGCACAAACGAAAAGGGCGAATTTTCATTTGAAGGATTAAGAAATGGAAATTATACGATTTATGTACTTGGAAACGACCCACAGCACGCAAATGCATCGTTAAAAATAGAAAAATCCATTACGATTGATGCGAAAGAGTCCATAAATGACATCGGCGAATTTGACATCTATTTCTAATGCGCAGAAGTTTATTTTTTATCGGCTCGTTTTTATTTTTTCAAGTCCATGCACAAACAAGTATTTGGTCAGGGATCGACATATCAAAAAAATGGTCTAAACATTTTCAAAGTTCATTTGGCACGGAATATCGAACAGAAATAGGAAATGGCTTCAATAAAGCTTACATCAATACGCAACAATCTTTTCCCATCATAAAAGGACTAGAACCCTTTGTTTCTTATCGTTTTTCACTCGTTCCAAATTCAAATTCAAGCATTTCACCGCTTAATGAATCCGTTTTAAATCGCATTGGTATTGGTGTGAAAATAAATTTCATTGATCTATTCGATATTGGCAATGGAAGATTGAATGTCAACTGGACGATACAACAACAATACGAGTATAGCTCAATAAAGCGCACTGTTTCCATGCTTAGGAATCGTGGGCAACTAAAATACGATATTAAGAATTCCATTTTTACACCGGTCATCTCTGCTGAGCATTTCTATCGATGGAATAAGGATGTGATTTATACCACTTCAGATGTATTGATCATTCCTGGAACTGTTTCGTTTCGCTACTTCATTGGAACGGAAATCGAGTTAAAGCACAACCAATCATTTTTGTTGAGTTATGGTCTTCGTCAAAAATTCGATTCAGGTAGTTTAAATGGTATCATTCGAATCAGTTATTCGAAGAATCTAAAATAAAAAAGGGAGACCCGAAGACCTCCCCTTTCCATCAATCAACATCCAAGTGATTAATAACCCGCATTTTGGGTCAAGTTTCTATTTAACACGATATCCGCAGTTGGAATCGGGTATAAGTTCACATAGGAAGGAACAGCAACTCCAGCTACATCTCCACCTTTGAAAGGCCAAACATAGCTTCCGCTTGTAAAGTATCCGAAGCGAATTAAATCTGTTCTTCTTGTTGCTTCCCATTGCATTTCGCGAGCACGCTCATCAAGAATGTTATCCAAAGTCAATGATGAAACATTGAAAGAAGAATTTCCATATCCTCTCTCACGGATGTAATTCACGTATTGAACGGCTGTAGCCGAGTTACCTAAACGCAATTGCGCTTCAGCATACATCAAGTACACATCTCCTAAACGGAATAGTGGAAAATCTATATCCGCTTGTGCTGAAGAAGCGTTATTGGAAGCCAAGCCACCTGTAGACGTTTTGTTTTTAAACTTCGGATTTGCATATCCGTGTGTAAACGTGGACATGCTCGTGATTTCTTTTTGTTGTCCGGTTGTATAGAACATCCAACGTGTATCTTGGGTGGTGTCTGCAAATTTATCAATGAATGGTGCAGTTGCACGAAGTCCACCCCATTTACCATTCACACCGTAATCAGCAGCAACCATGCTGCCACCTAAAGATGCACATACTAAGAACGTTGTTCCACCCCATGTTTGAGCATACAGTCCGTCATAAATAACAGGGAAGATGATTTCGGGAGATGTGTTGTTATCTGCTAAGAACAAATCTTGGTAATGATCATCCAGTGCAAATGCACCAGAGTTCATCACTTTCTCACAATACGTTGCACATTCTGAATAGCGATCATTTCCAGTTCCAAGGTAAACCTCTGCATTCAAGTACATTTTTGCCATTAACGCTTGCGCTGCTGACTTAGAAGCTCGTCCGTAAGGAACAGCAGTTGGAGCCATCATCGTTGTTTCTACCGCTTTCAATTCATCTTCGATGTATTTGAATAAATCAGCACGTAGAATTTGCTCTGGTTCGAATGCACCTACACGGTCATTTTCCGTTACAAATGGTACATTTCCGAATAAGTCCATGGCATGGTAGTAAGCCAAAGCGCGTAAGAAACGAGCTTCTTCACGGAATGTGCGAATTTCAGCCATTTTCGCTTCAGAGAATCCACGAGTCGTCAATTTCTCTTCACGAGCTTGCCAAATGAACTCATTACAAAGCGTAATTTGGTAGTAAATACGGTAATACATACCTTTTACCCAAACGTTATCCGCATTCCATTGCGATTTATTCAAATCTGGAATTCCTGGGTCATTCCATCCACATATTGCTTCGTCAGTTGGAAGTTCTTGAAGGTTCCACAATACACGAATGTAGGCAGAGAATCCTTCGTCAATTCCAGCGATATCTGCTGATCCAGCTGGACCTTGATTTCCTGTCATGGACATACCAGAATACAATTTCGCCAATACATGGATGTATTGATCTGGATTACTGTAAACTGCCTCGGCATTTAAACCGTATTTAGGCGACTGATTTAATTGTTTATTACATGAAACCAAAGATAAGGCAGCTGTAATAAAGGTAAATGCGATTATTTTTTTCATGGCTTTCAAAGTTAGAAGTCAAATGTTAAGTTCAATGAGTACATGCGTGGACGCGGGTAGAAATTATTATCAATACCACCATTCACTTCTGGATCTTGTCCCTTGTAATGCGTTACAACGAATACATTTTGCACAGTGAAGCTAGCGTTCAATCCAAGTTTATTGTTCGTGAATTTCAATTTACCAAAGTGGTATCCTAAGTTCACGAAGTCCATACGTAAGAAGTTTGCTTTTTCAAGGTAATGGTCAGACATCAACTGATTTGTCGTTGTTTTCTGAACTTCATCTTCGTAATACAAAGAACTGATATTATTCAAATATTTTTTCGTTCCGTCTATCGTTTGGAAAGTGGCACTGTTAGAATGAATATTATTGTAGATTGTTCCACCTAATTCACTTCTCATGGAGAATCCAGCGAACCATTTTTTGTAGGTGAAGTTCAAGGCAGTTCCTAAGAAAATTTTTGGTGCAGCTTGACCAGCATAATAACGGTCATCGACATTAATTACTCCATCATTGTTCACGTCTACAAATGCACTTGTGTCTTTCCATTTATCCGCAGAAGTAATTGATCCGTCGTGATTGACATCTACATTCGCTTGCTCACCTACTTGGATCATTGCTCCATTAGAATCATACTGTTGATGATACACGAAGTACGTAAAAGTTGGGTAAGCAACTTGGTGAACTTGGATCGTATTTCCAATTCCACCACCAATACCACCAACTAATACACCAGGTGATTTTGGATCTGATACGCGAGAAAGTTGCATCACACGATTTTGATTGTAAGTAGCATTTAATGTCCAGTCTAAACGCATGTTTTTCTTAGCGATGATTCCAGTATTCATACTTACTTCGATACCTTGGTTTCTCATTCCACCAACATTTGTTAGGATCATGTTTGTGAAGTTTGTTCCAGCTGGAACAGGAACTGTCGCTAACAAGTCGCTTGTTTCTTTGCGGTAAACATCGATGCTTCCTGAGAAACGATCATTTTTGAATCCAAAATCCAAACCTAGGTTGTAACTAGCAGTAGTTTCCCATTTCAAGTTTGCGTCGAATCCAGCTGGACGCAACGCTTGGTAGTATTGTCCACCGAAGGCATATTGTGCAGTTGTTGCACCCAGGAAATAATTCCCGATATATGCATAATCACCAATTCCGTCTTGTTGTCCAGTTACACCCCATCCAGCACGTATTTTCAACATGTTGATGGATTTTGAATTTTTCAAGAAATCCTCTTCTGAAATGATCCATGCACCTGAAACCGCTGGGAACAATCCCCATCTTTGCTCTGGGCTAAATCGAGAAGATCCATCTCGACGTAGTGAAGCATTCACTATGTATTTTCCTTTAAAGCTGTAAATTGCACGTGCGTAGTAAGACAACAACACGTTTTTCGTGTAATTTGGATATGGACTAGAAGCCGCTCCAATGATTGAATCTTGCGCTTGATTGAACGTTGGATTATTAGGTCCTCTACTCATCCAATCTTGGTAGGAGTATCCGGCAGTTACATCCAACACGTGTTGACCGAAACGTTTTCCAGAATTGTAATTAGCGTACGTTTCGATTAGTTTATTCTCTTTTCTTGAAAGGTATTCTGAATAACGTCCTTTTGTATAATACCCAGCTGCAGAAGTTGAATCTGTGATCACATGGCCAGTTCCTTCAGAGAAGTCACCCCCAACGTTCACAATTGCTTTTAATCCTTCTAAGAATGGAAGACTATACGTCAATTTTGCATTGGCAATGGCACGATTTACTTTACTCACATCCTCCGTTTGGTTGATTAATCCCAATGGATTTCTAGCCGAAAGGGTATTCGGTTTTCCATTATCTACCCATTCAAAATATCCACCATAATTTTCATTTCCTGACAACACAGGTTGCGTTGGATCAAAATATGCTGCTCCCAAAGCTCCGCGATTTGCGAAGAAAGAACTGGTTTGAATGTATTTCAAGTTGGACTCAAGCAATAGGGTATTATTCAAAAACGAAGGACTCATATTTAATCCAACAGACGTACGATTAAATTGGTCACGTTTCAATGTACCATTCTCATTTCTGTTGCCGATAGATAATCGATATGGGAAGTTTTTAATTCCGCCAGTAATGGATACGTTATTATCTAAAACCATCGCGTTTCTAAATACTTGTTTTTGCCAATCCGTACTAGAATCTCCTAATAGTGCTTTTTGAGCGGCTGTACCTCTTGCGTTTACTAGAGATCGTAAAGAATCTGCACTTAGGACATCTGCATATTTAGCAATTGTCGATTGAGAGATTTTCGTATCTAAAACTATTTTTAGTGGTGCATTTTTTCCACCATCACCTTTTTTAGTAGTAATGATAATGACACCATTCGCTGCACGAGATCCGTAGATAGCTGTTGCAGATGCGTCTTTTAATACAACGAATGAAGCGATGTCGTTCGGATTGATTAATGATAGTGGGTTTGCAACACCTGCAATTCCTCCGTTATCTAAAGGAACTCCATCGACTACGATTAATGGATCATTACTTGCGTTGATGGAAGTTCCACCACGCAAACGCAAGGTACTACCAGAACCTGGAGCTCCATCGTTCGATGTTACTTTTAATCCAGCCACTTTACCCATGATTAATTGCTCAGGAGTTGAAAGTGATCCTTGAACAAAGTTTTTTTCATTGATTACCGTAGCGGCACCTGTTAAATCTTTCGTTCTTGACGTACCGTATCCAATCACAACTACCTCATCTTCTTCTTTGGCTTTGGATTGCAAGGTCATGTCTTTCACCAAGGCTTGATTTTCTTGTAACTCAACTGTTTCTTTTAACGTCTCCATTCCCATGAAGCGATAAATTAAGGTGTAGCTTCCAGCTGCTAATCCTTTGATTTCGTAGAAACCTTTATCATTGGACATCGCGCCTTTGGACTTACCCTCTACTGTAACTGATGCGTTATACAGTGCTTTTCCATCTGAATCTGTCACCATTCCCTTTATACTCGCATTTTGAGCAAAAGAAACAATGGAAATCAACATGAAACCAGCAAATACAGCAAAAGTTAGTGTAATTTTTTGGAACATAGAAGTAATTTTAGTTTATAAATTCTCGTTTTAGAGAGTCAAATATATTTTTTATTTTCCTTAATGTCAAGTTGACACATAGATTTTTTTCACCAATTCAATTGAATGTTCTGAACTTCATCTGTAAAATCCATCTGTAGCTTGATTTTTTGATCAATCAACTCAAATTTCATTTTCTTTCCATTGACTGAAATACTTTTAGGAATGCGGGCTGAATGTATCTCAACTCCAAATTTAAAAGCATGTTTCATCATTTTTACACCATAATTCGGCTCGAAGGAAAGCTTCGTTTTTTTTGCTTTCTGAAACATGCTCATTTGAAGCAATTTATACCCTCCTTTTTCGTAAGCTTCATTCGTTAAGCCATCATCTTCGTACCAAATTCCTTGACTCTCTTTTAATTCAGGTGCATCGTAGTAATGAATTGTTACCAATGTATCTGTGTAAAAATCGGTTGTTTGAATGATCGGTGACATCGGTACGAATGACCCACCTTTCACCAAAACCGGAATCGAAGACAAATCTCCACCCATCAAGAATGTCTGTTCTTTTTTCATTGTGGATGGATGTGCTTTTTCATAATCCTTCAACTTGGAATCTGGCACATAGGTTAATTCGGTGCTTTTTAATGATTTTAAGACTAGTCCAGACTTTAAATCATACCACGTTCCACCTGGCGCATGCACCACTTGAATGGGAACGGAATTCGATTCTATCTTTTTTGTAATGGGCTTTACCAAAAAGCAACTTCCCCACATGTACTCATCAGCGATGGATTCTGACCATTTCGCGCTAAGGTCCTCCATGAAAACAGGACGCATTAACGGAGTTCCGTTGACATGATTTTCAAACGCTAACGAATAATTGTAAGGTAGCATTTGATAACGCAATTCAATCGCTTCTTTCGCAAGTTGTTTTGTTTTTTCGTCTTTAAAAATCGCTTCGCTTGCTACTTCTTCTTGTCCGTGTGGACGAAAAACCGGTTGAAAAACGCCATACTGCAACCAGCGAACATACAATTCTGGATCATCGTTCGCGCCACCGAATCCACCTAAATCTGAGTGCATGTAAGCGATTCCCTGCAAGCCCATTTGCAACGTGATTTCCATTTGTGGACGCAATCCACCCCAAGTACGATTCACATCGCCAGACCAAGGAATGATACCAAATCGTTGTGTACCGGAACTTCCAGAACGCATCAAAATAAATGGACGCTCATTGGGATAATCTTTCTGGTATCCTTCGTAAATCAGTTTAGCCCATTCGTGTCCGTAAATGTTATGCACCTCATCCGCGTACCCAACTGCATGCTTTAATTTGGCTGGATGTACCTCTGGCTCTCCCAAGTCTCCCCAGAATCCACGTGCACCATAGCTATGTAAATCTTTGTAAATGTCCCAAAACCAAGTTCGTGCTTCTGGTTTAAACAAGTCTAGTAGTCCGGTGTTTCCGAAATAGAAATCGTATGTAAAAGGAGCTCCTGCTTCATTCGTGCCTACTAATTTTTTATCACTGACTTCCTGCCATTTTTTCGATGTTGTGAGAATGAATGGTTCCGTAATCAGGACAGTCTTCACACCTTGATTTTTGAAATCACTGATCATTTCTTTTGGATGCGGAAAAGAGTCGGTGTAAAAGGATAAATTCCCTAGTGTTCCTTGAATTTCTTTTCCAAACCAATAAAGATCGAAGATGATGGCGTCCAATGGAATGGAGTCTTTTCGAAACTGATTGACGACATTTCGTGCTTCTGCCTC
>CAIOSO010000111.1 GCA_903860985.1 uncultured Flavobacteriales bacterium | reverse complement strand
TCAAAATGTATTTCATCTGCGAAACCAGTGATTGTCGCTACGCAAATGATGGAGTCCATGATTGCTAATTTAACGCCAAGTCGTGCGGAAGTAAATGATGTAGCGAATGCCGTACTCGATGGCGCTGATGCCGTGATGTTAAGCGGAGAAACATCCGTGGGAGATTATCCTGTTCAGGTGATTCAAACCATGGCAAACATCATCAAGGAGATGGAAAAACACAGTGCGATGTACAATAAAGAAGAATTGCCAGTGAAAAATAGCGAGCGATTCATTTCTGATTCCATCTGTTTTAATGCTTGTCGCTTGTCCCAACGTGCAGAAGCGGATGCCATTATTACGATGTCGTTTTCTGGTTACACTGCGTATAAAATTGCCTCACAACGTCCAAATAGTCAGATCTATGTCTTCACGAGTAACCGAAACATCTTGACCCAATTAAATTTGGTTTGGGGTGTGCGCGCATTCTATTACGACAAACTGATATCTACAGATCATACCATTGCGGATATTAAATACATTATGAAGTCCGAAGGATACCTAAATCCAGGAGATTTAGTGATTAATATTGCTTCGATTCCATTAGAAGACCTAGGTGCTTCAAATATGTTGAAATTAAGTTACGTCGATTAATTTTCGACGGATTCATCTCAAAATAAATGCTTAACTTAAAGTAAAGAACAAGTGAGATGGAAAAAAAATGGGTGTTTCAACCAGTAGTTGATGAGGAAAAAGTTCAAATTTTAGCGGAAAAATTAAACGTCGAACCGTTTGTAGGGAGGTTGTTGGTCCAGCGTGGACTTGAAACCGAGATAGAAGCAAGGCGATTTTTTCGTCCAAGTTTGGATGACCTTCATGACCCGTTTTTAATGAAAGATATGGATGCCGCTGTGCTCCGTATGAATCAAGCAATAAATAACAAGGAGGGAATTCTGCTTTTTGGCGATTACGATGTGGATGGAACAACAGCTGTTGCGCTCATGTTCGAGCAATTAACTAAGCTTCATTCCAATGTGCTTTATTACATTCCCGATCGCTACAAAGAAGGATATGGATTAAGCCAACAAGGCATCGATTACGCTCAATCTGAAAAATGCTCCCTAATCATTACACTCGATTGCGGGATTAAGTCCAATCAATTAGTCTCGAAAGCAAAAGAACAGGGCATTGATTTCATCATCTGCGACCACCATCAGCCAGGTTCAGAGTTACCCATTGGTATTGTGCTCGATCCAAAAAGAGTGGATTGTGCGTATCCGTTTAAAGAATTGTCCGGTTGCGGTGTTGGATTTAAATTGATGCAAGCACTGTTCATTGATCATGGTTTGACCCTAGAAAAATTATTTGAAAGCTTGGATTTACTCGCCCTAAGTATTGGAGCAGATATTGTCGATGTGACGGGTGAGAACCGCATTCTATGTCACCATGGACTCATTCGATTGAATCAGCATCCCCGAAAAGCGTTTGAGGAATTACTGACGTTAGCGGGAAAAAAGCTCCCACTTAGTTTGACAGATGTCGTTTTTGTCATTGCCCCGAGAGTAAACGCAGCAGGAAGAATCCGAAGTGGTAAAACCGCAGTGGATTGGATGTTGTCGTCTAATGAACAAGAAATAAAACAGTTGGCGCAGGAGATTCACGATGACAATACCTTGCGACGAACCATCGATCAGGCAATTACGGAAGAAGCGCTCCTTCAAATTTCAAACGATAAAGATCATTCCACACAGTGTACAAACCTCGTTTTTCAGAAAGACTGGCACAAAGGAGTGGTGGGAATCGTAGCTTCCCGCATCATTGAATCGCATTATCGTCCAACGATTGTGTTAACCGAATCAAATGGACTATTAACGGGTTCTGCACGAAGTGTGGGTTCAATCAATCTTTATGATGTATTGGAGACCTGCAAGGAGCACCTGACACAGTTTGGTGGACACCATTATGCGGCTGGATTAACCATGCCGAAGGAAAACATAAGTGCTTTTCGTTTAGCTTTTGATCAGGAAGTTAAACGACGTTTGAATGGAGCTCCATTGGAAGCTTTACAGACAATTGATTTAAACATCGACCTGAATGACATTCAAACGGTATGGAATGGAAAGTTGCCGCGCATTAAAAAAATCCTTGATGCATTTGAACCGTTTGGACCCGGAAATATGAAACCGGTTTTTTGTACCAAAGAATTATTTGCAACGGATGCACGCATACTCAAAGAAAAGCACCTCAAGTTGCGTGTGGTTCAATCGGATTCCAGCTTGGCTTTCGACGCCATTGGTTTTAACCTCGCGGACAAAGAAGAGCACACCTTGAAAGGGATGGCATTTGACATGGCTTATACCCTTGAAACAAATGAATTTAACGGAAAAACCAATTTGCAATTCAACATAAAAGATATCCGTGCGACGGATTCATGAAATTTCCCTTAATTTTGGATGCTATGTTTACAGGAATAATTGAAGAAATAGGAGTGCTGACGGAGATTCGTCAAGATGGAGGAAATGTACATTTTACCATTGAGTCTAAGTTGAGTGACGAATTGAAAATTGACCAAAGTGTTGCACACAATGGTTGTTGTTTGACAGTTGTCGAGATGAAACCAGGGACACACACGGTGACGGCGATTCACGAGACCCTACAGAAAACAAATCTTGGTAGTTGGGAACTTGGCTCAAAAATCAATTTGGAGCGCTGTATGAGCTTCAACGGACGGCTTGACGGACACATTGTCCAAGGACACGTCGATGGATTAGCGCGTTGCATTGAAATCACGGATGAAGATGGCAGCTGGCGTTATCGTTTTGAATATAAATCCGAATTTGTTACGGTTGAAAAAGGTTCGGTCACCATTAATGGTACGAGTTTAACGGTCGTTGATTCAGCTGCTCAATCATTTGCGGTCTGCATCATTCCGTATACCTACGAGCACACCAATTTCCATACGCTTGTTGTCGGTGCTGAGGTGAACTTAGAATTCGATATTATCGGAAAATACGTCGCTCGTTTGATGAACCGTTAATAGAAGTTGAGTGCAATGGTTTGCACATGTGTTTGACTTTTGAGCACAACAAATTTAGCTTGATTATAGGTCGGTGGTCCAAAACTCCCCATTGCATTATTTGAAAAACCGAATCCTTCTGAAGGAATCCCTAACCAATTTTGGTCAATTGCTTGGTTGTTATTTTCATCATGGAAAACGCCGAAAGCATACGTCCCTTCCGGAAGGCTATCAATCGTAAAGGACATACTTGCACCAGTTGGAGTCAAACTAAGCGACTTATATACTTGATTTGGATCGTTAAAGCTTGCGCTGTTGTTATACAAAGCAAAATTGATGGTTCCGTTCATGTTTTGCATACCTGATAATTCTACTTTTAACTTCCCAAGGGTATCTACCTCCGCTATGCTATCTAAGTAGGGAATGTTTGTGCTAGGTGGCAACGGAACATCCTTTTTACAGGAAACCATGGCTAAGGAAAGGAATATGGAAACGATAAGTAGGTACTTCATTCGACTTTTTTTAAGGAAAGATAATAAATATTTACTAAATAGTTGTTGAACAAAAAAAGGCGGATGATCACTCATCCGCCTTTCAATTCTTTAAAAGATCTTATTTTATCCCCAATGCTATTTTTGCAGTAGGATCGTTTGGATCGATTTGATAAATGATTTCGTAGAAAGATTTTGCCTTCACCAAATCTTTCGCAGTTGATTTCGCGTAGTAGTCACACAAGTAACGACAAGCTTCCAAGACCAATGGTTTATTCGCTGGCAAACTACGTTCTTCTACCTTCACTAATTCAATGATTTTCTCATAGTAAGGTTGTGCAGCCCAGCGCTCATTTGCTGAATCCAATTTGTAATTACAACGAGCTCTCCACAAATATCCCGGTGTATAACTTGGTGATAAACGAAGCACGCGCGCGAATGCTGAATCTGCCAATACGTAATCTTTCGGACCATTGTAAATGGCTTTTCCAAGTTCGTATTCTTCGGCTGAAGTCAATGCCACCAACTGTGAACGTTTTGTGTAAAGTTCAATCGATTTATCGAATTTTTTCGCTTTGAAGTACATTTTCGCTACTTCACTCGTCAATTCTTTTGCAGCAACTTCGTTATAATTGATCGCCTTTTCGTATTCAATCAATCCAAGGGAATCCATTCCTGCTTTCATTAATAGGGCTCCTTTTGTTTTAAAGTCTAAATAACTAACCATGTTTGCAGGAACAATCGCAAAGAAACGATCAGATGCTTCCAATCCACTTTTGATGGATAAACTATCTGGGTTGCATTCCAAGTAAGAGAATGCCAACATACGTTCAGTATAGAAATTAGAAAAGTTCAAGGCGTTTAAGTTATTCACTTCCGTGATTGCTTCACAGTATTGTTTCGCATTGAATAAGGCATTGGTATATAAATAACGCGCTTCTAAGTTGTTATTCAATTTCAAGTATTTTTGCCAATCCTCGATTGCTGCTTTTTTCTTTCCAAACAACATATTTAACTCTGCATTTGCACGGTATGCTGGTGCGTAAGTAGAGTCAATTTGTTTCGCTTGTTTGTACATTTCGTTTGCTTTCTCTTGGTTTTGTGCCGCTTGATAGATTTTCGCCACACGCACCACGCCTCGTGGAGATTTTGGATTGATGTCCAGAACAGCTAGGTAAGATTTAATCGCCAAACTCGCGTTGTCTGGTGTTTTTGCGTAAAGCGCATCACCTTTTAACAAGAGGTTGTCCTCATTTTTTGGATCTTTTATGATGGCTTCTTCCAATAACAACAAAGCTTGATCGTAATCTTTCACATCAGACTTAATGAAAATCTTCGCCATCCCACGAATTACTTCGGCACGTTTTAATTTGTCTTTTTTTGTCAAGGCAAACGCTTTGTCGAACTCCAATTTTGCTTCTGGTTTTTTACCATCAATCCAAAGTACGTGTCCTGCAGCAACGAATGGTAACGCACGAAGTTTATCTACTTCGAAACTTTTGTTCCACATCATTTTAGCAGAGTCAACTAAACCTTTGTCAAAATAACAGTCACCGTAGTAAAAGTAAAATTCACCGTTCATTGGATCCGCTTTTACCAACGCTGCGAAATCTTTAATTGCATCAGCATAACGTTCGTTATCCGTTTTGTAAATCGCATCTTTCAAGGTCTGACCGAATGTCAAACTACTTAAAAATGCTGCTCCGATTAAAAATAAGGTTTTCATTTTATGTGTTTTTGTATGCTAATCAATTTGCTTGCCAAAAATAGCTTTGTTTTATGGTTTGGCAAAAAAAAGCGGTGATAAATGATAGAGATTTGTTATTTAGGACTCATTTGAATCAGTCGCACCGGATTATTGGCTGGAACTAATTCCGATTTATGTATAATAATTTGACCTTTTTCCCCAATCATGAAATTCACGAATCCAGAGTTCAAGCCAGAACGACTCCCTTTATTGATCATCCACACATCGCGAATGAGCGGATATTCTTTGGTGTAGATATAGCCATTGATCGGTTTAAATGATTCACTTTCCTCGCTGAGTTTCACATCCATCACGTGAATGCCGTCCAAAAAGTTTAATACTTCAAAATCTTCTTGATTTGAAATCCAATTCAATCCGATGATACCAATGGCATTTTTGTTTTTTTTAACGTAATTAATCACCTCTTCATTGGACTTGGCAGCGAAGACATTGTTTGCCAAGTTTTTTGTTTGAAGCATCTCGGTGATGTAGTTGAAGTTCGCCGAGTTCATTTGATCAAAAACGACCGAAATTGGTTGTTTGGATGTCGGCCAAACACTGTTTTTATCGGAAAGAATTTTTCTTAATCTCGGAATACTGATGGTTGTATCTGTGTTTTCGGGATTAACGATCAAAGCGACAGCATCTAAAGCAATGCGGTCACTACTCACCTCCACATTCTTGCTTTTTAGGAATTTTTTTTCTGCTTTGGTGAAATCACGTGTTATCGTGATGGTTTTTACTTTTCCATCAAAAAAAGCTTGGATGATTTCTCCTTCCGGAAGATACTTTGCCGTTACATCTGCTTTCGGATTCAAACTTTCAAAGGTGGAAATCGATGTCTCAAACAGTGGTTTAAAGGACTCTTCAACGTAGATCATTGCTTTCCCTCGTCCATGTGTATCTTTTACATAGGCAAGTGGATTCTGTGGGGAATCACAAGCAACAAAACTCAGAGCTAAAACGATGAGTTGGAAATAATAGCGTCCTTTCATAGTGTTTGGTTTTTATAGATCTTTTTTGAAATCTTTATAAATACGTGAAAAGCGATAAGCTGCGTAGAGAAAAAGCACGGCAATTGTCACGATTCTTTTCCATCCATTAAGATAAGGTAATATATCTTTAAACGCGAGCATTCCCGCAAATATTATGGCAACGACGACAACGAGTCCACCTGTAATACTTTGAATGATGTTTGTTTTCATATTGACAAAAAAAATCCCCAATCGAAAATTCTATTGGGGATCTATAAATTAGGTTCTTTCTATTGAGATTCGAATTTAATCGGAAGTCGCACGTAGGTACGTACTTCACGACCAGCATTCGATGCTGCTTTCCATTTCGGCATTTTGGCTACCACGCGCAGTGCTTCTTTGTCACAAGCTGGGCATTCATCTAATTTAGTCTCAACGACTGCATTAGAAACGGTTCCATCTCTTTCTACGACAAAGCGAACAATGACACGTCCATTTACGCCAAGGTCAGCTGCTTCTGCTGGTGGACGAATGTTATCATTAATGAATTCATTCAGTTTATCATAACCTCCATTGAATTCTGCTTCTACTTCTACCCACGTTTCAATGGGTTCAACAACTGTTTGTGTAAGCGCTGGGCCACTGTTTGGATCATCTGTTGGCAATTCCCAGCCTTCGTCACCACCTTCGATGTTTTGATCCCCTGCTCGTGTATTTTCTAATTCCGCTTGTGTTGGAAGTACGTCTGTTACGACATCATCCTCAATAACCGGCGGTAAGAAAGCGGTCATCTGCTCCAATTTTGGAGGTGGGGGAGGAGGAGGTACTACTGGCGGTGGAACTTCGTCTGCCGGCGGTTGTAAGGTTAAGTTTTTGCCATTCTCTTTAGGAAGTTCAATTTCAGTCTTCGGTAAGCGTTTGATGAGTTCAGAAATACCAAAGGATAAGGCAGCAAAAAGAACCAATCCAGCCATAATCATGACCATGCGTTTGTTGTAGTTGCTTCTCAGGACATAAGCACCGTAGGCTTTGTTTCTGTGAGCAAAAACGACTTCGTTTCTCGTGTTTGATGTTACTTGCTGCCACTTACGAGCAGTAAAATAGTCTAGGAGAGAAAACCCTGTGACTAAAGCAACGATGACATAGAGGACTTGCATACGAATTATTTTTTAAGTTTTTCTTTCATCAACTGCAGTTCTCCTGGTGTAATATCAACTGGTGCAATTACCCCGATTTCTGCAATTTTCAACTCATCCACAAGATCAATGAAATTCTTACACAACGCATCTTCATCTGTTTTGATGAGTACTTTCAGTGCTTCGCGCTCAACTCTAAGTCCGTCGAGCTTTTTCAGGTAAGTACTATCGTTTAGTTGTTTGCGTTTTAGTTTTTCATCAAGACCTTGCTTTTTAACTAAAACGTAGTTATTTAGTTTTCCTAACAATTTTCTGATACCTTTTTCTCCAGTACCAAAATCAACCTCTTTTAACTCGGTAATCGAACCATCTTTATCACGGTGATCTTTGTTGTAATATTCCCCTTGGTAATAGAAAATACGATTTTCTGAAAGTAGGAAGGTAATCCCGTTATTCATTTTAGGACCTTTCTGTTTTTCTGTTTCCTCTACTTTAGCCGGATAAGCTAAGGGTAACATTTTGGGCTTACTAAAAGTGGATGTTAGGACGAAGAATGTCAAGAGTAGGAACGCCAAGTCAACCATGGGCGTCATGTCTACTCGAGTTGAGCTTTTCTTTGCTCTTTTCTTTCCTTTGCCGTGGCCACCGCCACCGCCTTCTGCGATTTCTGCCATGTCTGATTAATTTATCGGAGCTAGCTCCGAAGAAGTTATGAAATTCAAGTTATTTAAGTTCAATTCCCTGAACACATTGATGACTTCTTCCGCTTTTTGGTATTTTGTTTTGGAGTCAACTCGCAGAATGAATTTCGGTTTAAAATCTTCCGCGTCTGGACTTTCACCTTTCAACTTTGCTTCTTCGAAAGCTGTTTTAGCAGAGTTCAAAGCAGCCGTTCCGGCGTAACTAATCCAATCGTATAATTCATTTGTCTTTGTTGAATCAACTTGTATACCTTTTGTTTGGAAGGTGATGCGGTCATCCGCACCTGTATCAATGTAAGTAGGTAATTCTTGCATGGTACAACCAAATGTTGACATGAACGTAAACTTTTCGATTTGCTCATCGTTAAGTCTCATTTTATACTTCCCAATCATATTGGTCAGCATTTCACGTCTCGCTTCTGCCCCCGACAAGTTAAAGAACACACGTCCATCTTGGTCAATGGTCACCATAATCACATTCTCAGGAATAAATTTATCGCTGATACTGGATGGCGTATTTACCGTTACGGGTTCACTTGCGCGAAAAGAAGCTGCCAACATAAAGAATGTAACAAGCAAGAATGCCAAGTCCACCATAGGCGTCATGTCTATGGACGGGGAACTTTTGGGTATTTTAATTTTTGGCATTGCTTGTTAATTTAGATGTTGGATCTACAATTAGTTAGATGCAGAGAAATCTTGAACAATCGTGAAGCTTGCTTCGTCGATGCTGTATGTCATCGTATCAATCTTCGTAGAGAAAAAGTTGTACAAGATGATAGCTAAGGTAGAAGCGGTAATACCGAATGCCGTGTTGATTAAGGCTTCAGAGATACCTGTTGCAAGTGCAGCTGTATCTGGCGAACCTTTTGACATCGCAGCAAATGAACGAATCATCCCAAGTACTGTTCCAATCAAACCGATTAAGGTTGCAACAGAAGCACTTGTAGAAAGTACAGCTAAGTTTTTAGAAAGCATTGGTAATTCTAATGAAGTAGCCTCTTCTAATTCTTTTTTCAAAGATTCTAATTTTTGCTCTTTCGATAAAGTTGTATCACCATTGATGTGATCATATTTCTCAAGACCTGCACGAACGACATTTGCCAATGATCCTTTTTGATTGTCACACTGTGCAATTGCTGCTTTGTAGTCTTTTTTATCCATGTGACCTTTAATAGCCGCGATGAATTTATCTGTATTACCTTTTCCATTTGCCATAAGCAAGGTTACCAAACGTTCGATAGAGAAAATGATAATGATTAAGTTGATTGCTACTAGAATTGGTACGATGAATCCACCTTTGTAGATTACTCCATACAAGTTCCCTTCCATTGGTTCTCCTGTAGGATCGTTATCAACGAAGTTACTTGGGTCTCCAAAAACTTTACTGTAAATCAATGCTCCTGCTACTAATGCAATAGCAATAGCGAGAAACGAAACGATTGCTGAAAATCCTCCTGCCGTCTTTTTGTTTTTGTTCATGATAAATAGATTTTAATGTTTCTAATTTTTAAATTTTTCGAATGCCAAATATATAAAACTTTTGTTAGTTCTTAAACTATCCTTTAAAGAGAAAGTAAAGGAAAACCGACATTTTATTGAATTTATTCTTTAATTGCATGGATTAAGATGCATAAACGAGCTAAATCCATATTTCTAACAATAAAAACTTAACAGAATCTTAACCTTTCTCGAAGAAACAAAAGTAACCAGGTATTGAAAACAATAAAGCCCTGACAAAATCGTCAGGGCTTTATTTGAGGTCTCAAGCAGATTCGAACTGCTGTAGACGGTTTTGCAGACCGGTGCCTAACCGCTCGGCCATGAGACCATCAGGGTTGCAAAAATATGAAAATTCTGTTAATTCGAGCGAATTAATCCAACTTCATTATCTTTTTTGACAACAATTTATTGCCAATTCTAGCGGAAACATAGTAAATCCCATTGGAAACCTTAACTCCAGAATCGTCGTTTCCGTCCCAATGGATGTCTTGAATGCCGTTTACATTTGTCAGTTTTCGAATCAATTCACCAGCAGCAGAATATAGATATACTTGATCATTTAGCCCAAGTATTTCTGGTAAATGGATGTCACAGCCTGTGCTAAATGGATTTGGAGACACTTGTATGGAACTAGATTCATTGGGCAGATATTCGCCGACACTTGCGTTGACAAATTGATTCAGGTCGTAGGTTTCATCTCCATTTTGATAAGGCATGTAGTGAAAGTATACAAGGAACATTTCATCGGTCGTGTTAAATCCACTATAAACGTTTTGAGGTGGATTATTTGGATTGTGCACGTTTAACGTCGTATTGTCATACGTAGCCTCTCCTTTTAATTTATACCCCGTTGGAACTTTCTGGATGTGTTGGAAGAAATAGAAATCTTGCCACATGAAATTCCATTTAGGCACATTGATGAACGGAATGGTATCCAAGTTTTGCTTGTAGGCATATGCTTTAATGTTCTTGCCTATTAAATGCATGTGCGGAAAAACGGAAAGAATGGAATAATTAGATGGTAGCCCTGTGCCACTCGGCGGGAATTGAGCGGTCAATGTTGTTTCTTGGTTAGCCGGCAGGTTGAAATTATTGTTGGCAATGAGTGGCCCTGCTGAAATTTGCCGGACTCCTGTGGTTCCAGCTGGATAAAAATGAATGATGACCTTGGTGCTATCAAAACCGCCGTAACTTCCCATTGGATAGTGCATAGCAAAGTATATACTCGAGCCCGGACCAATATCAATTCCGAGTTTTAGCGGATCTACAGAGGGCAAGATCATGGGTGTTGCTCCAGGCGTATATCCCGTGATTAATTTTGTTGAAGCGTTACTTGGACTCGCACAATTTCCATCGAGTGTATCTGTACTTTCGACACTTGTTGGATCGACAAATACTAAGGCATGATGCACAATCTCGCGATTTCCTGGAACTACTTCCACTGCTTTTATCGTTCTGTTTTGCGTCAAATTCGTTGGAATAGCAAAGCAAACGTAATCGTCGTGTGTTGTTGCTTTACTCATGTAGGTCGGAATTTGAACGGTCAAGTCACCATTACCTAAAAAGGTGCTATTTGCATAAACCGGTGGCGGTGGGGTACTTGCTGCATTACCTTCCGGTAAACCATTGTTCAACCAATTGAGAATCGTTGTTTTTTCCACTGAAGTTAAGGAACGATCGTGTAAATATTGTTGATAGTTATTGTCTGGCGGCCATGGTGGCATTTCATTTTGATTAATGCATTGATATACAAATCCAGCCATTGGACTAACGTCATTGAAGGTCATCAGTGAACTTGGCGCTGCACCACCTGGATGATGGCATTTCGTGCACTTGTTGTAGAAAATTTGCGCTACTTCACCGCTCCACGTTTGTGCCTTTGATTGGAAGTTTACTAGGATTCCTGCAAGGATAATAAAGTGTCTAAAGTTCATAAAAATCAATTTAGTGCTGTAAAATTAATGAATTCATCCAAATTTGAGAATTAGCTAATTCTACGGCAACGAAATAAGTGCCATTTGGAAGATGCGTTAAATCCAATTCATTTAAAGTTGATGAATTCACGTTTTGAATTTTCCCGAACATGTCCAAGACTTTTACGGAAAGTATGCTAAATCCATCAGAAGATAAGTGAATCAAGCCATTACTTGGGTTTGGATAAAGTTGTAAGGAAAGGTTCTCTTCTTGAATCCCAGAACTGGCACACACTTCATTCACAGGAGTTCCATCGCAGTAATTAATCGTGTAAAGCGTTGCTGTCTGAAGTGGATTATTTGCTGGTTGCAGCGCTGTTTCCGCACAGCCCATTTGTTTCACTAAAAAGTCGCGCACGAAACGAATGCTTGTATCCATGTAAGCAGCATTACTCAAGTATGGAACATGCGGTGCGCCGGGAAACGTGTAAAATTGATTTTCAACTCCAACGGCACAGGCACGTTCGTGAAGCATTCGACTTCCATCTAAGTACATGAGTGGAGTACCTGGATTTACTACGCCACGGTTGTATTTAACCGTTCCATCTGCTGTCCCGTGAAAGGAACACAAGGGAACATCTCCAGCTTCTAACCAGCTATATCTAGCCAAGGCGCCACAACCGTTTATCACGGCGTGAACTTTGGTCGAATATCCCGGATTGCCACTAGCCCCTTCCAATCCACCAAGTGTATTAATAGTACTTGAACTTAAATAATCGGAAATCTCGCATGGATCATCAAGGTAAGCAACATGCAAAGCGGTAATTGCTCCAGCAGAACTACCACCTATGAAGATGTGATTGGTGTCTACTTTGTAGAGATTTGCTGTTTGACAATCCTTATAGAAATAGCGTATAGCGCCTTTTAAATCTTGAACGGCACGAACGACTGCTTTCACGGCGTTTGCGGAATCAAAGGGGAAGAATCCAAGACGGTAATCGATGCTTGCACACACGTATCCTTTTTTCGCAAAGCTTTCTGACCATGTTTTGACGTCGTTGTCCGTTTTGGATCCACCGATAAAACTTCCTCCGTGCACCCAAATAATCAAAGGTCTAGCGAGCTCTGTATCACCAGTTGGCTCATAAAAGTCTAGTTTCAATTGATTTGCTGCTCCACTCCAGGTATTATTTTGGCCGTAAATCACATTACTAGTGACTGTAAAGTTTGTGAAAACATCGCTCGCATAGCGTCCACTGCTACATGGTGATTGAGCGAAGGCGGCAACACTCAAAAGCAAGCTCAATAAAAAAGTAAAATTTCTCATAGGTTTTGATTTAAATTAAGGAAATCTAATACCGTCATATTTGAGGGCATTTGCTTGGGGAATTGATGAACGGTATTTTAGGTTAATCGCTTTGATAAATTCATTGGCAAAAAGGGCATTTCCACGTGGATTCAGGTAGATTCCATCTAAGGAGTAGGCGCCTCCGGAAACAAATTTCGCACTCATGCTGACTCCGTTGTAGACAAAGCCATCCTTCAATTTGGAAATGAATTGCTCGGTATTTACGACGGCTAGTTGATACTGCTGTGCGACATTTCGGATGATGGCATTGTACGCTTCTATTTTATTTCGAAGGGTGTTTAATTCTCCTGCATCCAAGATAAATTCATCGCGAATCGGGAAAAGGACGCCCATTTGATTGCATTTCACAGAGTCCAATGGCAAACTAAGGAGTAATAATTCAGTCGATTGAATTTGGCGAACAGCGAACAAGTTTGCGGTAGAATCGACCATCATGAATGGATTTGCGCCCAATTGAAAGTAAAATCCAAGTGGATTGTAGATGCTATTCAAGGTTCCTAAATTACTATTGTCTAATGTTAATCCATTCCACGGGATAGTGGTGAAATAAGGCATTTGACTCACATCTGGGATGGTTGCAACGACTCCTTTTGCACCTGAGGAAGTTAAATTAAAGAGGATTTGTTCGTAGTTCTGTTGAAATTCAAGTTCGGTAGGCAAGGTCTCATGCGTGCCGCCTGATTTTGCGAAATCTAAAACATCTTCTAATCCGATGTATAATTGAAAAAAGCTGGGAGGACTAGCAGTGAGCTCATTGAGTAAACTCGCATTTGGGGAGGAGGACATGCGCTGAAAGAAGGCATTGCTCGCCGACAAGTTCGTATTCGTGAATTGATTGGATTTTAATCCAGGAATACCAAATACATGAAATGGGTGATTTGCTTGATAAACGTTTTGAGTCAAACAGCTTAAATCGCCAACGGAAGCAGTTCTCACAGGAGATAAACTACTGACACCTTTGCAATCTGTTTTGTAGGAAAGATGAAAGGGTGCTAGTCCATTTACACTGACTCCAATCGACAATCCATCTAAGTAGGGAATATTAGTTGCTGGTGCAGCAATGAATTCCATTTGAGTTGCCAAGATATTTGCCAGCGAGTTTACTTGATTTTCTTTGGTGAATCCATCATTCATGTAGCCTCCCATTTGGCCATCGCCGATATATAGGATGTTTGTCACATCGATTTCGCCTGCTGGATTCGGCATTTCGTTTTTTGGCTCGCAAGAAAGTAAGGCCAGTCCACAGACGCATATAAAAAATAAATAGCGGATCATCCTCATTACCATTTGTAGTTTAGGGAAATACCAGGAGCTAGCGCAACCGTTTGAAATGTGCCGTTCAGTTGTGTTTCCAAATTTTTATCTGTTCTCGTCAGCTTTGTTGCGTAGCAGGATGCATCAACGGAAAAGTGCTTATTAAAAAGGTAAGTAAGTCCAAAAGTTCCATATGCTCGATTCGCATCCGGTGTTTCAGGCGTTACAAATCCGGATTGAACAGGCGTAAAACCGAATCCACCACCTACACGAATCACCAAATGTTCAGTTGGTGTATAAGAGGTACCACCTCGAAAAGCAAAGATACTTTTGTAGTTTCTAGCAGATTTTGTATCCAAGAGTGAACTCGTATTCAAGGCGTAATCAAAAGCGAGTGTATCGTACACTTTCCAATTGACGTGATTGATGTCCAAAATAAACTTCCATTTCTTTGTTGCATCCATTGAAAATCCCAGACTTAGTACACTAGGCAAGGGTAAAGCCGCTGAAAAAGTCCCGTTGGGA
The DNA here is from genome assembly GCA_903860985.1 of uncultured Flavobacteriales bacterium. Lineage (GTDB taxonomy): Bacteria > Bacteroidota > Bacteroidia > Flavobacteriales_D > Crocinitomicaceae > UBA952. The sequence continues at coordinate 21,468 of CAIOSO010000111.1, read as the reverse complement.
AAATTACTTGATAAGGAACTTGGAACGGTAAATGTTGCTTGTCCATCCGCCACCGCCATGGAAACTTTGGATCGATAAGTGAGTCCCATAGAAAAACGCGGATTTACATGAAAAAGGACACCTGCGTTATATCCAAATCCAATTGCTTTACTCGCTAATTCGGCGTGACCATAATTCCCTAAGCTATCCTGAACAGGAATGTCCTTTTGCAAGTTAACACTTCCAGAACTGAAGACAAATCCACCGCCAATTCCAAGTCGTTCACTGATTCGGTATGAAAAAGTTGGCTGGATGAAAATTGCTTTTAAGGAAAGCCTTGTTAAAGCGAAGCGTCCAATCCAATTTGGCTCCCATTGAACCGTACTTCCGAAAGGCGTATAAATAGCTAGTCCAGCGCTAAGCGGTTCCAATTTTTTTTTAAAACGATATAATCCATAAGCGGAAAAGGGTGTTCCAACAGGATTATTTGTTGAATAGTTTTCCTGCGTGGCAGAGTCTGTATAATGAACCGTTGCAAAAATAGGAGTAGTCGCAAGATTTATTTCCGATTTATTCGCAAATGCAGCCGCCCCGGGATTGAAAAAAAGGGTGGATGCATCCGTATAAAGTGCTGTTCCGGCGCAACCCATCCCTTGCTGTTTTTGACCTTGAAAATTCACCTGAAACCCTTGTCCATAGGAAAGCAGTGAACAAAAAAGCGTTAGAGACAGGCAAGGTATTTTCATTAAAGTGTTGATCGTTTATACTTGGGTTTTACCAAATGTATTAAATTTAGTCGAACAAAACTTAATCCTTTATAATGAAACCTGTTAGACTCACTTCCATTCTCATTCTTTTAGTAACGACCTTTCATTCGATTGCGCAAGACTTTCCCGCTTATGTGCTCTATACGAGTAATGGCAAAAAAACGACCTTCGACAAGTTAGAAGATGCGACGGAAGGGAAGGAGCTTATTTTGTTTGGCGAATTTCACGATAATCCGATCTCTCATTGGTTGCAATTGGAATTAACGAAAGAACTTTTTGAAGAAAATGGCGCAAATCTACAATTAGGCTTTGAGATGTTCGAGCAGGACCAACAAGAATTGTTGAGTCAATATTTGATGGGTAATTTAACGGCAAAGCAGTTCAAAGACACGATGCGACTTTGGCCAAATTACGAAACGGATTATGCGCCAATCATCGAATTCGCCAAAACCAACAAGTTATTTTGCGTTGCGTCGAACGTTAAACGGAAATATGCTTCCTTGTTATTTAAAAAAGGAAGAAAGGCCTTGGACACGTTGTCAGCAGAAGTAAAAGCTCAAATGGCACCGATTGATTTTAAAGTGGATTCCAGTCTATCCCAATACCGCGAGGTTTTTATCATGGGTGGACATATGGGCGTAAACATGGGGATGAACATGGTGGAGTCGCAAGCATTTAAGGATGCAACGATGGCACAATTTATATTAGCGAATCCTGGAAGAAAAGCAGGAACGGTTCACCTACATTTCAATGGTGCATTTCATTCCGACTTTCACCAAGGCATCCTTTGGTATGTGCAGCAAAAAGAACCCAATATTCGTGTTTTAACCATTTCAACGGTGACACAAGATGATGTACGCAAATTGGACAAGGAGCATCTTGGTAGAGCAGACTTTATAATTTGCGTGCCTGAATCCATGACTCGAACTCATTAAGCATTTCTAGAAACCGAGGTGACTTTCGCGGAAATAGTCCCTTGAATGGTTTCTGTTTCAATATGGGTATCTATGTCTATGGTGGACTTTTCATCAATGGCTTTCCCATTGATTCTCGTGATGCTATATCCCCGTTTTAACACATGAATAGGATCTAAAAACTGCACTTTTTCTTCGATTTGCTTTACTTTCTGTACTTCCTTATCCAAGAGGAAGAGCACCTGAGGTTTGAGTCGCGTTTCTTGATTTTGCAGTACTTGGTGATGAATCGACAATTGATTCCTGGTTCGGTGTTGTACTTGAAATTGAACAGACATAAATCGTTCTTTCGCGTTTTGCACTCTTTTTTGCACACCTTGATGCATACCGTTTGCTAGGGCGATAAGGCTTTGTCGTTTCACATTAAGAAAGCGATTGCTCTCCAATAAAATGTATTGTGCCAATTGTTGAACTTCCAAATCAAATTCACGGAATGTGAGCACCAAAAACTCCGCTAATTTGGTTGGAGTAATGGCATTTCGATAGGCGACCAACTCGGCTACGGTTAAATTGGTGGAATGACCGATACCTGTTAAAACGGGAATAGGGAATGTTGCAATTGCTTGACAAAGTTCGAAATGGTTATAGCAAGTCATACCCACTTCTGCACCACCACCACGCACAATCACGACGATATCAAATTGATCAATTTGCTTTTTGATGTTCTCCAAAGCAGCACAAATCGATTGAACGGCTAAATCCCCTTGAACATACGCTTCAAAAAGACGCGTTTCGAAATAGTACTTGTTTGGATTATCTTGTAAAACTTGATAGAAATCGGAGAGTCCTTTGCTGGCATCGCCAGAAATGATGGCGATGCGTTTCGGAAGCAAGGGGAATTCTTTGGACTGATTGCAATTAATCAACTGAAGTTGTTCTAATTTCCGAAGTGTTTCTTCCCGTTCTCGCTGCAATTCACCAAGCGAGTAGGAGGGGTCGATGTCTAAAATTTGAAGGGTGAGTCCGAATGTGGGATGAAAATTAATTTTGACTTGAAGAAGCAGTGTTTTCCCATCTTGCAGAGGCTCCTTTACGACACGTACAAAAGCTTCATTTATTCGGTCTAGTTGTTGTTTCCAAATCGTGCCTGTTATTTGAGCGACAATTTTACCCTCTTCTTTCTGTACAAGTTCAGGAAACGCGTGTCCACTCGGGTAGCGATTCATCTTGTGCATTTCTGCTTTTACCCAATAATACGTGGAATAGCGATCCTCGATGGTTTTTTGAATCGATTGGACAACTTGTTTTAGGGAGAAGACTTGTTTTTCGGATTGACTCATGTTTTAATGCTGGAAAATAAAGATAGGAATAATCCGCTGAGGTTTACTTCAATGGGATTCCACGCGAGCTTACCGGTCCAGTATTTTTACTTTTCTCAATGGTCATCACGAAGGTAGTCCCGATGCCGACTTGACTTTTCACTTGAATAGATTGACCATGAGATTCGACAATATGTTTTGCGATGGCAAGTCCTAGGCCAGATCCACCTTCGTTTCGGTTTCTACTTTTTTCCACGCGGTAAAAGCGTTCAAACAACCGAGGTAAGTGATGAGGATCAATACCAGGACCATCATCTTTAATTTCCAACAAATAACGACCGTCTATATCCAAAATAGATACTGTTAAATGTCCATTTTCTTTGCCGTAGGAAATAGCATTTGAAATGAGGTTCGTAAAAACTTGTCCCAATTTATTTCTATCCGCATTCACATATTTCGCTGAATAGGATTTTTCAAAAATCAAGTGGTAATTTTTTTCCTTGGCAATGAGTTCAAAGGACTCAAATGAATCTTTGAGCAGATCTAGAATGTCGAAAGAGCGTATTTCCAAACGCAAATTCTCTGTTTCCATTCTAGTAATCTGATCAAGATCTTCCAAAATGCCTGTGATGCGATCCGTTGATTTGGAGGCTCGTTCCAGAAATGATCTATTGACATTTGGGTCTTCTAGTCCACCATCCAAAAGTGTTAGGAGGTAGCCTTGAATGGAAAACACAGGGGTTTTTAGCTCGTGGGCTAAGTTTCCCAAAAACTCTTTTCGAAAAGCAGCTTGTTCTTTCAGTTTAGAGATTTCAATCGCACTATTTTCTTTCCACTCAGAGACATTCTTTTCCGCATCCTCCATTAAGGAATCGATGGATTTATTAAACAGACGGTTTTCCGGGGCGTTGATTTGAATCGATCGATAGATGAGGGATAATCGGTGTTGAATAAATCCTTTTAACAGCAAATAAAAAACAAGGTATGCTAAGATTCCTGAAATGATAGGAATGGAAATAATCAGTTGTTGATTGAGGACCAAAATATTATGATGAACGAAAAGTGTAAATAGGAAGGTAATGAACATAAATGCCAAACTCCCATAAAAAATTAATACACTTGGTCTTGCTGTTTTCATTTATCCTTGAAAGTATATCCGACTCCTTTTATAGTGCGAATATAATCATCTCCAAGCTTTTCACGTAATTTTCTTATGTGTACATCAATTGTTCTTTCACCAACAATGGTTTCGTTGCCCCAAACGACAGATAGAATTTGGTCTCTATTGAATACTTTTCCTGGTCTACTTGCCAGTAATTCGAGTAACTCAAATTCTTTTTTTGGCAGGGTTAAAGATTCACCATTCACGATCACTAGAAAGCGATCTCGGTCAATCTGGATATTTGATTCTATTTGTTTTTCTGAATTCTTTGTTCTTCGGAGTAATGATTCGATTTTACTCAATAGCAACCTTGGTCTTATTGGTTTATTGATGTAATCATCAGCTCCAGCTTCAAAGCCTGCAATTTGAGCGTAATCTTCTGTTCGTGCAGTTAGAAAAGCAATGATTGGTTGAGTGAGGTTTAAATCTTTACGAATGATTTGACACGTTTCAATTCCATCCATGATGGGCATCATCACATCTAAGAGAATGAGTGATGGATTGATTTGCTGAACAATGCGCAGAGCTTCTTGTCCATTTGACGCTACAAAAACTTTAAATCCTTCCTTGCGGATATTATAGGAAAGAAACTCAAGGATATCTGGTTCATCATCAACGATTAAAATAGTATGTCCTTTTGAATTATCCATGGGTATAAAAAAAAGGCTGCTAGACTTGGTCTAGCAGCCGTAAGTGTAAATTTATTTTTGAACCATTAATTTCTGATTCTCAGTACCGTTTGCGTTAGTCAAACGTACTGTGTAGAATCCAGAAGAAAGATTCGTCACATTGAAAGAAAGGTTATTTATTCCAATTTCCAATGAGTTCACTTGAGCAATCACTCGACCTGTTGCATCGATTAACTCGATTTGAATAAGATCATTGGTATTTTGTTCGAAAACAACGTTTACTGTTTCGTTTGCTGGATTCGGGAAGATAGTCAAGTTTGAACTTGTAGCCAATTCGTTTAATCCAACCGTTACGTCAACCAAGAAGATCGTTGTATCGGTACAGTTACCGTTGATTGCTGTTAACACCACTGTGTATGATCCGTTCACAGCATAAGCGTGAGCTGGAGCAGTAGCAGATGAGTTTGTGAAGTCACCGAAATCCCAAGAGTAAGAAGTAGCTCCAGTAGATGTATTGGTAAATGTTGCAACATTTCCAGCTAAAGTCATTGTTCCAGCTGCTGTTGGAGTTGCATTGAATGTTACGCTAATTGGAGCAGAAGCACCAACACCGTTACACGCATTTGCATTCGTTGTTACCACGTTTACGTTGGTTGCAGTTGCAGTTACATCGATACTTTGAGTCGTAGCACCTGTTGACCATAAGTAGCTATCAGAAGTTGAAGCGGTAATGGTTACTACATCTCCTTCACAAGCTTGAGTTGCTGTTGCATTGATTGTTGGAGCTGGAGCGTTAGATACGTTTACAGTTGTTGCAGCTGAAGTTGCAGTACAACCGTTTACATCTGAAACTGTTACCGTGTAAGAACCAGAAGTTGTTACTGTAATAGAAGCCGTTGTAGCCGTTGTAGACCATACGTTTCCAATTGCAGCACTAGATGTTAAATCTACTGATCCTCCCGTACAGAACGTTGTTGCTCCGTTTGCAGTGATTACTGGTGCCGCAGGTAATGCATTTACAGTAACTGTTACCATCACTCGTGGACCTTCGTATCCAGCAGCATTCATTTGCGCTACATAATAGTTAAATGTTCCAGCTGTCGTTGTTGAAGGAGTTGGAGCAGGGATGCTTGTACCACCCGCAGCAGTTGTATACCAATTGATTGTACAATCTTGGTTTCCTGTAGCTGTTAGCGCTGAAGCAGAGGCGCCTTGACAAACGTTGATTGCAGCGATTGTTGTTGGAGCAGGAATGGTTACAGGGTTAATCGATGCATCAAGGAATGAAATATTTGATAAGGCACTTGAAGCAGTAACGGGACGGAAATCCGGACTCAAATACGTATTGTTCACACCATAAGGAAGCGTTAAAATGTTTGCAGAAGAAGCCAATGAGTCATTGTTATTTGCTCCAAACCAAGTTGCGATCGTGAATGTACTTCCCGTATTTTTCTCAACGGAATAATTTGTTAGGTGACCCGCAACTAAGTTGTTTTTATATTTCAAAACACCATTATTTGCGTTCCCTTCACAAGCAGTTCCATCGATGTGAATTCCACGAAGACCATCCATAAAGATACTGTTGTAGATTTTCAATCCAGAATTACGACGGATACGTGCACCCCTTCTAAAACCAGAAGCAACGGTTGCAGCTGTATTCCCTCTTAATGGACCAACATATGTAACATTAGAGAACATCGCAGCTGTTTGTGGTGTATTTGCTGAACCAGCAGCGTCGTTATCAGATTCGAACCCTTCAGAAGTAGAAACGGTTGGATTATCAGCAATCAATGGATCACGAACAGCCAAACAATATTGAACCAATCCAGAGAATCCATTATCCGTATCGAAATCATCATCTAAGTTACGGTAAGATACAAGGTGACGGCAATTTACCGTTCCACCGAACCATTCGTAAGCATCATCATTAGAGAAGGACACTTGAACAAAGTCGATGGTAGTCGCACGTCCAACAGATCCCATTGTTAATCCATTAATTTCTTTGTTTGGTTGATATACGTATCCTGGAAATTCAATACGAACATAACGTAAAACTCCAGAATTATCATTTGCATCTGGATTTAATCCACCACCATATTGCGTATCAAATGTTGGAGCTAAACCTTCAATGTTTGCAATTCCACCAGCATTATTATTGATAGATTTACCCATAATAATGATCCCACCCCAATCACCTAAGGCACGTTGACCAACTGGTTGATTTGATGTGAATACAATTGGATTTGTCACCGTGCCATCAGCAACCAATTTAGAACCTTGAGTCACAAACAATCCTGATCCTGCTACAGTTTTGTCACCCATAACAATTGTTCCTGGTTGAATGGTCAATGTTGCCCCATTTTTAACATAAATCTGACCTTGCAACAAGTAAACATTACCGGATGTCCAAGTAGTGTTTGTCGTAATTGCAGCTGTCACAGTAACATTAGAACTTGGGTAGACCGTGTTTTGCGGATCCCAATTTGTCCAGGAGTCTGTCCATTGAGCTGTTGGAGCGGGAGCGAAGGCTCCTCGGTAGTTGGTAGGCTGGAAGAAGCTCTGACCAAAGGCGGCAAGACTTACACAGAAGCTCAACGCAGTAAACGTAAATTTTTTCATAATTCTTTCTTTTTATATCTGTGTCAAAGTTCCATCTTCGATGTGGATACTATGTTAGGGTAACCCTAAGATTACACTAACTAATCGTTAAGAAATTATGAAGAAAGACTAGTAATAAAAAGATAATGTTAAGACTTAGAATTTATAGGTCAAAGAAAAACTAATCGTTCTTCCGAATTTTGTATTCCAAATCAAATCATCTTGGTTTTTATCAAATCGATTTTGACCACTTGATTCACCTGTAAAGAGGTAATTGCCTAATTTATTTAATGCAGAAACATTTGCATTTGCTACATAATTATTTTGAAAGAAGATTAAACGTTGTGCCAGGATATTTTGACAGTTTAATTTAAGTTCCAATTTCCCTTCTTTGAAGGATTTGGCGATTTGCATATCCAAGAATGTTCTGCTTTTCTCCCAAATATCAGGTTGAAGTACGCTCCCTAAAATGTACATTCTAGACCCTACGCGATTCACATTCAAAGCAAATGTAAAATTATGGTTTGTCTTATAGATAATCCCACTATTCAATACATAAGGGGATTGTCCCTGAAGTGGACGAGAATCATAAGGAGTTCCAATATTCTGAGACACATCCACAACGGAATGAATGAATCCCAGATTGGAGAAAAATTCAAATTGATTCCAATTTGAAGCAGAATCCAATTTTAGTAAAGCACCAATATTTGATTTGATTTCGAATTCTATTCCGTAGTTTGTTGCGTTCGGAACATTTTTATAAGAAATCTCATTCAAAACGTCTGGACGTGTAATTTGCTCAATTGGATTAACGAAGTATTTATAAAAGGCACCAATTGAAATAATTTGTCCTTTACCTGGATACCATTCGTAACGAACATCCACATTTGTAATTTTCGCTCTTTTTAATGAATCATTTCCTGAAAGCACGAATTGCGTGTTAAAGTCATAAAATGCAAATGGCGCTAATTCTCGATACTCTGGCCTGTTTAATGTTTGAGAGGCACTAACACGAAGTACTTTTTCCAGACTGAAATTGTGAATATAGTTTACCGATGGGAGCACATCTAAGTTATGCATGTGTACAGAAAGCGGTGATTTATCAGCTCTAAGGGCATCTAGATTTTGGGTAAAATCTTCAATTCTAGCACCATAAAGGAATTTGTTTTTACCAAAATGTTGCATAATTGAAACGTACCCCGCGTACAATTGTGAATTAGCGGTATACGAATCCGATGCTTTTGTTCCATCAGATAATTTAAATCCTCCAACTCCTGGGGAAAGTAGTCCCATATTTTGAACTTGGAAAATAGAGTCCTCGGGTAAATACAGTAAGTTGGTATTGAAATTAGTTGCACCACCAACAGCGCCATATTTCGTATACCCTAATTGTCTTGCTTGGAAATCACGGCTTCTTAATTGAACGAAAACACCTGTTTTAAATTCCAATTTTAGTTTTTTCTCTTTTTTGGTTGAATCTTGTTGGTAAACTTCTTTGGTGAAGTTCACCTTGTAGCTTGACATGTTTTCTTTATTATTTGAAAAGAACATGTTTCCACCGTAATCAGGTCCGACATTTGTTTGAGAAATGTTTGCTACATACATGGTGTCATGATAATCCGGACTACTTGGATCATTCACATACTTCATACGTGAATAAATATTTCTACGAAGGTTTGGAATGCTACGTTGAATGTTACTTAATCCCAACATCCAGTCAATTTTCATTTTTCCTTCCTTATCAATTGCATGTTGCCCACTTAGCTGGGAAGAGAAGATTTGGTTGATCGTCATCCAATTGGCATTTGAGCGAAGCAAAGTTGGATTTGGGTCTAGCGGATTATTTTCTCCTGTACGATTAATAATACGGTTATCGGTATTTATCGTATAAAGATTTTTAAAACTTACGCTGTTTTTGGCATTTAACTTTAAGGACAAATTCAACATAGAACCGGTCAGTAATTGTGTTGAATACACTTTATCAAAAAACTGATTCTCAATTTGTGAGGTCCCAGCTCCTCCTGAATTATCTGTAAAGGATTTACGAGTTGTTTCGTTATAGTTATTGGTTTTGTTATAAGAAAGGGAACCTATGAACCCAAACTCTTTTTTATTCTTAAATTCTTTGCGGTATCCACCAGCATATTGAAGGCTAAAGTTCGGCATAAAGGTAGCATCGCTTAATTTCCAATTTGATTGAAATGATTTCGCTAATGCTGCTTGATCGCTCATTAAGGATGGGAAATCTAATACGGATGGAATTGAAGAGGGCATCGCTCTTGATCCGTCATCAAGTCCAAGCCAATCTAACTTACCTTCTTTCGCATATTTGCGGTCTTTGAAAGTGGTAATAGTATTGTATCCTCCAGAAATGGAAATCGATTGAAAATTCTCAACGGGAATATTTTTTGTTTTAATTTGGATAATTCCACCTGCAAATTCTCCAGGTAAATCAGGCGATGCTGTTTTTACAATCGCCAAATTCTCCAACATGTTCACGGGAAAAATATCGAAGGCAAAAGCTTTTCTATCGGATTCAGAGCTCGGAAGCGGAGCATCGTTTAAATAAGCAGCATTGTAACGGTCGTTCAATCCTCGAATAATGGCGAACTTATTATCTTGAATACTCGCACCACTTATCTTTTTCAAAGCATCTCCCACCGTTTTATCTGGACTCCTTTGAATAAGTTGTGCTGGAATAATGTCCATCATGACATTACTTTTATACTGCATTAATGTAGTCCCTACAGTTGTCTCTGTGTTTGCTTTTGTTTTAACGATAACATCTTGTTTTGTCGAAACACTATACGTTAAAGAAGTATTAATAATGGTATTTCCTTTCGATTTGACCACAACATTCGACATCTCCATTTTTTGGTATCCTCCTGCACTGATTAATAAGGTATAAGTACCGGGGTTTATGTCCCGAATAACGAAATCTCCGTTTAAATCAGAGTAAGCACCTTTTGCGGCACCAAGCACGGTAATTTTGGCATCTAAAATGGCTTCGTTGGCTACATCTGAGCTGATTTTACCAGATATAATACCGAATTGAGCGTTACCAATAAATGAAATTAATTGCAGAAAACTAACTAATACAAGAGATTTGCTTAAACGCATGTAATTAACTTTGAATTTAACCGCAAAGAAACGCATGAGCATTGACGATTAAATTAATGCAAGGTTAAAGTTCTGTTAATTTAGCAAAGCAAAACGTTAACATTTCCTTAATATAAAAAAAAGGAGGACAATTGCCCTCCTTTTCAGTCTATTTATCTACGGTTTTTATTTAGTCAAAAACCACTTTCATTTCCACACGTCTGTTTTTCTGACGACCTTCTGGTGTGTCATTCGTTGCAATCGGTTTAGTTTCACCAAAATATAATGTGTTCAAGCGTCCAGCATCGATTCCTTGTGAAACGAGGTATGCTTTCACCGCCTCAGCTCGTTTTTTAGAAAGCAACATGTTCGCCGTATCATCACCTTGGCTATCGGTATGACCAGTAATCTCGAGTTTCCAGGTTGGTTTTTTCTTCAACACTTCAGCTAATTCACCTAATGACACATTCGAGCCCGCTAAAATGACATCTTTTGCCACCTCAAACTCTAAATTATCAAATGCTGTTTTCAATACCTCAATAATGGCTTGTTCAATCACCGGACATCCTTTGTTGGATTTTGGTCCAGGTGTATTTGGACAATCATCATCTTTGTCAAGTAATCCATCTTTATCACTGTCTTTATACGGACAACCTTTATTTGCTGTCGGTCCAGCTAGGGTCGGACAATCGTCATCTTTGTCTAAGATTCCGTCATTGTCTCCATCTTTATAAGGACAACCACGATTTTCTTGTGGACCAGCGAGATCTGGACATTCATCGATGAAGTCATAAACTCCGTCAGCATCTTTATCCGGACAACCTTTGTTTTCTTTTGGTCCAGCATTATCAGGACAAGCATCTTCCTCATCTTTCACACCGTCAGCATCGCGATCTGGACATCCTTTGAGTGCAAGTAAGCCCGCAACAGTTGGGCAAGCGTCCTCAGAATCGATGATTTTGTCACCGTCGGTGTCTGGACAACCTTTGTATTCTTTCAATCCAGCAACATCTGGACAGGCATCTTTTTTATCGATGATTTTATCTCCGTCTTTATCTGGACATCCATTGAATTCAGCCGTACCAGGTTCGTTGATACAGTCATCATCTGAATCAGGAATTCCATCGTTATCGGTATCTGGACACCCTTTAAACGCCCAAGTTCCTGGAACATCTTTACACTCATCTTTTCGATTCGAAACCTTGTCGTTGTCCTTGTCTTTTACGCGGTGATACAGGATTGGTATACGTGCACCTGCATAAAATTCAACGCCACTCACCTTATTTTTCGCCATGAGTGTTTTCATATCGGTAATCCCTAAAATGAGTGGGCCGATACGCGTTGCTAAACCATATTTCATTCCACTATATTGATTCATGGAAATAGGCATATAAACACCGAAGTATGGACTATCAAAACTTGGAGTGATCGAGAACTGATTTGCTGTTTTCACTTTGGTATCTTTTCCTTTTGAGTTCATGTTTACCATGGAAGTAGCATTGATATAAAATCCTTTCCAAATCTGGTAATCGAATTGAAAACTTACCGCCGTTGGCGTGCGCATTCTAAACGTTTGAGACGTTCCTTGTAAAGCAACCCAATCCGTATTTCCAGCAGCTGTTGATTGATTAATCAAGGTGTCAATTACTCCATCAAATCCTTCTAAATTGGTTGCAGTTTCAAAACGATGTAAATTAAATAAATTCGATGTGTTTACGGCGAAATTACGACTTAAACCACCTTTTGTAAACTTCATACTTCCCATATCAACGATGGAAAGCCCCGCTCGGAGTTTGTATTTATTTTCATTTCTGCGCCATAAATCCGTTTCGCCATCCATGTCGTATTTGAAGTTCGCATATTTTGGGCGCCATTCATACACTGCACCAAGGTCTAAGCCGAAACCAAGTTTAGAAGCTGGATGTAATATATCAGAAATTGTTGGATTTTGACCGTTCATTCCATTATTGATAATCTCATTCGCATTATCTGAATAACCATAATCAAAGGTGCCAGAAAGATATTGTGACGTATCTTCATTTTTTAAGTTGTAGGAGAAGTCGTTTGTGTAAACGTAAGCAGCCGCATGTCCAATTAGTAATTTTGGAGCTACTCCAATTTTTAGAAAATGCTCTTTATTGTCAATGACTACTTGTGAGTAATTAAAACCAACTTCCGACCAAGTCATATAGTTGACATTAAATAATTGCTCATTAAATTTCGCGTTCCATAAGCTGGGGTGGTCTAAACCATCTTCAGCTAATACGGCCAATTTCGGGTCCATGTTATCTACATTGACGATGGTTCTGTTTCGAACATTAAATCCAATCGCCGTTTTCTCGTTGATATGGAACATTGTATTCAAAAGATCCACTTGGAAATTGATGTTCGCCCCAAGTGTTTTTGTAGAGGTTTCATCATAGTTGTGCACCACGAAACGATCAATAAAACTAGAATCCGGTTTCGACCAAGAATTTAGAATGTTCGGATCCGAAAATGACTTGTACCAGCCATATCCCTGTCCACCTTGCGCAGTGCGCATAGCACTCGCGTCGAAGTACCCGAAGTTTTGGTAAATATTTATGTTGGTGCCGAATAACAACAGGTCGAATTTATAGCGTCCATCGACGAAGTTTGCAGGATTCACCTGGTTTCCAATGACACCAGCATAGTTGCTAGAACCAAGTCCGAGGTAGCTCTGAGCGTAAAATTTTGCTTGCAAAGCAAAAAGAGATAGGCAGATGAGTAATTTTTTCATAGTTTATTGTTTGGTGTATTGGATGATATAAGAACCTAAAAAGGTGGTAATCGAATAGGCATTCGAACCAAAAGAACTTACTTGTACTTTCGTTTCCCCATGTTTGTCATTTTGGTCATTAGCTCGTCCGTATTGATCTAAAATATATAATTCATTTTCAAGTCCATCCAACACGCAAAGTAAGGGTATTCCCTGTTTAGAGCTTTGGAGACTCATTGATGTGATTTCTTGTGCAGGCAATGTTTTTTCCCAAAGTATCTTTCCGTTTTGCTGATAGGCATACAGTTCTTTCCCTCTTGTTAACACGAAAACAACTTCTTTGTTTAGCACATAGGAACCGAGCAGTTTAACGTTGTTTTTTATTGGAAATTGTGTTGCCTTTCCATTTTTCATCATTGTTAAACTTGCATTCTTGACGGAAATCGGAATTAATTCAATGCCTGTATTGATTAAATGGTAGGTGCTGTCAACGGAAATCTTGGTTAATGTTTTTCGTTTTTCCAAGTCGATCGTATAGTACATGGAAGATGTCAAAACGCCAAGTGTCGGTTTTTTCACTTGAGAAGTCGTTTCCAATTGTTTGATGTTGCCAATGACTTGGAATGTCTTCATCACCGCTGCTTGTTCGTTCAATAATTGAATGTTTTTCTCTGTGTTGGCCACAACAAATTCAAGTTTATTTTTTAGTTGGTATGCTACCGTAGGACAATTCTTTTGGTTGGACATACGAAAAACAAGACGGCCTGTGCGATCAAATAGTTGGCTTTCTGTGGCAAATTGAATCGCTACGTAGGTTTGACCAACATGAATAAGTTGCATGGAAATCACTTCTTGCGGACAAGGTTTCTCCCATTTTTTCAATCCATTGATGTATCCAATTAATTGGTGATTTTCGGTCAATGTAATGACATTTCCTCTTTCCGGAAAGGCAGCAAAGTCTATGACGCGCGCACCCGGATTCATCACGAAATAATCTTTTATTTTCTGATTTTCCTTTCGGTCGACAAGATCAATCATACGGCAACTCGTCTCCACCATTTTTTTGCCATATACGCTAATCGACTCTTGTTTCGATTTGGACACTTGTCGATGGGCAACTTTTCTCGGTAGGTAGCCATAGGTTAGCGTCATGCGTTTTTCATCTTGAGAAAGGGTGTTAGCGAGTTCTGCTTCAGAGATCACATAATCAAGAAATTCTTTGGATGTGGACACTACGGCAAATCCATCGATCAAGGCTACATGAAGCGTGGTTTGAAGCGATGTGCTATCCGTTCTCTCCTCCAAGAATCTAGAGAAACGGACGTGCTTATATTCGGCGCTTATTTCGTTTGACCCCTCCAGTTGTAAGTGTTCATTTAAAATATCGATTGGACTATAATCTTCCTGGTAGTCAAAAATCGCAGCATTTTGCTTATCCTTAGAAACAAACACGACCCCATTAGAAATCATTTGCTTTGAAAAAATGGAATTTGCAAAAACGGGATCAACTTGTGTTAAATAGGATTTTTCATAAAATGAATAGCTATCGATGTTTGCAGGAACAAAGGGGGAGAAAATTCTTCTGTCATCAATTTCTTTAATTTGATTCTTACCCGTATAGCTTTTTGTATAGGTATAAATGCGTCCTTTTTTAATATACATGTCACTCACGCGAAGTCCATTCTTTTCCGAAGAAAGATACAGTCGACTCAGGCTTGATTTTGTGTCCATTTGAAAAGAAAAACCACTGGATTTGGGTAATTCATCTTGGTAAATCAACAACTGATTCCCTTTAAAAATTCCATGTAGCTTCCCGTATTCGAAGGAATTCAGTTTCCCGATTTCAAAAGGAAAAAGGCCGTTTTTGAAGAGCGCTTGAATTTCTTTACTCGACCATGAATTTCTTTTTTCGAGTAGGAACAACACTTTACGAGAACTAAAAATAAAGGAACAAGGTTCCGTTATTCGTTGCGACAAGGATGAATAGAGGGATTGATTGAGAGAAATGGTTTGAATGCTATGGTCGTCCCAATTCACTTCATTGGGTTGATGGATTGCCCAAACAGCACCATCAGCTTCTTGAAAGTAACTTCTGAAATTCTGCGTATTTTCTTGATGTAGCAGGTCATATGAAACAAAACCAATCCACATGATAATGAGGATACTGAGAACGGCAAGAAGAGTACGTTTAATCATTTCAGGTTTTTTTCAAATTTAACCTGAATTCGGAGTGAATAGAAAGGAGGTATTGATTTAAATTAACAAGTGAATGTTTAATCGAATAATTCCAATTGGCTTTTATCCGCGAGTAAGCGAAAAGTCATTCGGTGATGCGGACTTGGACCATGTGCAGCGATGGCTGTTCGGTGTTCGATCGTTGGATATCCTTTGTTTTGGTTCCAATGGTAAACAGGATAAAGTTCATGTAAAGATTCCATGATTTCATCCCTTTTCGTTTTTGCTAAAATAGATGCTGCCGCTATGGATTGATATTTACCATCGCCTTTTATAATACAGGCATGAGGGATATCCGCATGTGCTTTAAAGCGATTGCCATCTATCAGTAAAAAATTAGGCTTAATGGTTAATTGGTCAACAGCACGATGCATGGCCAAAAAACTAGCATTGAGGATATTTATTTCATCAATTTCCTCGTGAGAAACGATGCCAATTGCATAGGCTAGGGCGTTTGTTAATATTTGATCTCTCAGGAATAGTCTATTTTTCTCTGTGATTTTTTTGGAGTCATTTAGTCCTAAAATGGGCTTTTCGGGATCTAAAATGACGGCTGCGGCAACAACTGGCCCGCTTAAACATCCACGTCCAGCCTCATCGCAACCTCCTTCAATTTGTCCGAGTTCAAAGTATGCTAATAAATTTGCCATTGGATTCAAAATTGCGAAATATTTTGTAGATTAGCACATAAGATTTAAACTGGCTCACTATGAAACATGTACTTTTTGGAATCCTTTTCTTTTTAACGGGTTCAATTTCTTTTGCACAAACGGCAAACACGGCTAATTGTCCCTCATCTAAACAGTTGAAAGAAGGAGTTATTTCGGGAAAAATCGAGGTGACTTTGCCTAGTCAATTGACTCCAGAAGATGTGGCTAGTTATGCAAAGTATTACGAGCCGTTTTTCTTTGTTGAGTTTAATTCAAAAAATCACGTTGCAACGTTTCAAATGGTTTCTAACACACCTGAATCTCGTCGAGTGATTTTACGTTTTTTATCTGCGAATCAAATTCAAACAGTTTTGGTTGATGGAAAATCATACCAATTAGCAGACTTCTATCAAAATTTCCTTGAAAAATGAGAACGTATTTCGCATCGATTTTAAGCATTGGATTAATACTTCAAAGTTGTGGAACAGAGAAGGAAGCGTTCAAACATTATGGACCTACAGCGGTTGATAGTGAAAAAGCGATTTCAATGGATGAAATGGTGAAGCAATTCAACCAGAATCCACAACAAGATACCTTCACATTTTCTGCTCCCATCGTGAATGTTTGTCAAAGTGCTGGTTGTTGGGTTAATGTGAAAAAAGAAGACGGTGATTTATTGCGTATTCGCTTTAAAGACCATTTTGGTATTCCACCAAAAACAGAAACAGGTAACGTAGCCTATTTCCACGGAACAGCTTATTACGATACGATTTCTATTGAATTGCAGAAACATTTTTTAGAGGACGGTCATGCGCCACAATCGGAAATAGACAAAATCGTTTCTCCGAAAATTGAATTGAATTTTCAAGCGGACGGAGTACTTATTCCTTCTTCTTCCTCAAAGCAAAAATAACGAGCAGTACAGATCCTGCATGAATCAGGATTTCCATCCACCAACTATTGGAGAGGAAAATAGCCATCATGTTTGCTGGTATGAGAAAAATAGCCAACAAATGAAACCTGCCTTGAAGTTTTTTATCTGAAATCATACATTCCGCTTGGCGTAAAACAAAGATGCAAGGGAATATCGTTTGGATGTAAGTCACTAATCTCTATCCTTTCATCGAAGAGGTTAAGGCCAATGAATAGACAATCTGGCTTGCAATCGGAAAGCAAGCGATCATAGAATCCTTTTCCGTATCCAACCCGATGTCCTTGCTCATTGATTCCCAAAAGCGGCACAAAAACTATATCTAACGCTTTTACACTAATCTCTTGCCCATCCTTTGGTTCAGGTATGCCATGCTCACTTAACGTAAGTTGGCTAGCTTGCTCGTACAGAAATAAGCTTAAGCTAAGATCCGAAAAATTTGATTTGGATAGAACGGGTTTTCCGCCTTGTAGAATGATTTCTTCAAGCAGTGGGTAGGTATTGATTTCTTGTTGTTTTTCGATGGGTAAATACAAGCTCACGTATTGATCCTTAAACGAAAAAGAATCCATCACAAGTGCTAGGACTTGCGATGAGATTCTTGAAATTTCGTATGGACTTAGGCCGGATCTTTTTTTCTTATAAAAGGATCTGATTTCCGATTTGAGCATCAAAAAATCAATAATAGGATTACAAGCGTAATCTTAGTTCATTTAATTTACGGTTGTCAATGACTGCAGCTGTTTTTCTCAAGGCTCCAATTGCTTGTCCTTGGAAAGAACCTTTCAGTGTTTTTGTCATTTCATCGCGCTCAACTTTAAAAGAGGTGCTAGCAGGTGCCTTGGTGGTTTTTAAAACCTGCACCATGTACACGCCACTTTTTCCTTTTAACGGCAAGGTGCGTTTTCCATCTTTCATCACCGTAGAGAATAGCATCCCAATGATTTCCGGTTCGTATCCAACATTAGCAATTTGCGGATTTGCAAAGGTGATTTCAGCATTTTGTACCACCAAGTTACATTTTTTCGCTACTGATTTCAATGAATTACCTTTTGACATTTGGTTCATGAATCGTTTTGCTTTTTTCTCGATAATAAGTTCGCTTTCCATTTGAGCTTTCACATTTTCAAAAGTAGGTTCGCCTTCTTCTTTCATTGAACTTACCATTCCGATGATGTACTTGTCTTTATCTTTGATAGGGTAAGAAGTTAAAGAACCAACTTCAACACCTTCACTGTAAGCTAGCTCTAAAATTTTATCAGAGGCCATGGATGTGGAAAATCCGTATGTTTTCGGAGCTTTATCTTCTAGCAAAATTGATCTAGATACATAGTTCGCTTGACGAACGATGGTATCAAATACACTCACTTTCTTTAAAAGGTCAGCTGTTTTACCAATTTTACGATCCAATTTGTAAAGGATATTATTGATTTCACTCTCCTTGTTACTAATGGTCTCTTCTGATGCTTTAAATTGTTTCGAAATCGAGGCTAAAACAGGGAATTTCGTTGCATCTCTTTCCATTACTTCTACAATGTGAAAACCAAATTCCGTTTTCACAACGCCAAATTTATTTAGCGGAGCTGTAGCACAATAAGCCCCAAATTCTGGAACCATATCACCCTCTAAGAAGTTATCGATTACCCCGCCAGCTTTCTTCGACTGTGTATCATCGGAGAATTTATCTGAAAGCGCGACAAAGTTATCCTTGTTGATCACTTTTAATAAGCTATCCGCTGTTTTACGTTTTGCATCAATGACTTTTGCATCCTTAGAACCACCTGTTGAAAGTAAGATATGCCTAGCTTTCAATCGTGAAGGAGTAAAGCCAATAACTTTTGAAATCACCATGTTTTCTTTCATCGCGTATGGACCTACTACTTGTCCAATAGCTGCTAATTTGAAAATTGTATCGTAGGATATCGGGTATGTTTGGTATTGGTTAGATTTCGGGTTTCCTTCTGGAACCGCGGTAGATCGTTTGTTGTTAAAATAAACTTTCACATCACTGTTTCTCAATACATACATCGAATCATTCGTTGAAGTGATGAATCCTGCTTTCAATGTATTTAACGCCTTATTCATGTTATTTGTATCTGCTTTCGATGGAGCAACCACAACATCAAACACCTTCACTTCACGGGATGAAGAACGAATGGCATATTTTTTATCGCTTTTGTGCTCTTCGTAATACGCTTCTAATTCTTTTTCTGATACCTTAATATTGGCATCTGCGATATCTGAATATGGACGGAATAAAAACGAAATAGATTTCGTTTCCTTTGCCGCATAATATTTGTCCTCTGCTTCAAGGTTTGTCACATAAGCAGCTTGGTCTAACAATCCAAAGTATTTTTCACGCTTTCTGGAATCCGTGTAGTATTGTTTCGTTCCATTCCATTGTTGAACCGCTTGAGGCTCTTTGCTCGTTTTTAATTTTGTAAGTGTTGATTGAAGTTTTTTTCTTCCTTCTACCATCGATTGTGGAGAAACAACGCCAGTTAACGAATCCACAAAGAATTGATTTAAATCTTGAATGATATTGAATCCGTCTGTTGCTAACAAATAGGCATTGAACTCTCGTTCAGAAACAGAGATCCCTAAGGCAGCATATTCTTTACTTAAAATGGTGGAATCCACTAAATAATTCCAACTATTATCTAGAGCTGACTCCATATCAGCATCCGTAAATTCTTTGTTTGCTTGTGCCGCTTGATTGCGACCCTGCTCTTGGAATTTTGTACTTGCTACTGTATATTCTTTGGGGTCCACTTTTTCACCATAGACTGTACCTATGCCATATTGACCTTCATTTATACCCAATAAATGTTGGTAATCTGATAAAATAAAGGTTGCCAAGGCAAGCCCTACAATTCCAACAAGTAATCCTGATTTCGACCGTATTTTTCCGATAATTGCCATTTCACTAAAATTTGAGATTGCGAATATAGCAAGAATTCATCAATTTCGCTACTAAACATCAATAAAAAAGGAGGCTTATTTGCCTCCTCCTTTTTGTGTCGTTCCACCTTTCGCTGTTAACGAATTTGTTTGATTTTGTGGACGCTATTGTCCCATTGATTGTTTATCCCCCACCTGTAGTAGTGGTTTCTTTTGTTGGAGCCGGTTTTGCTGGTGGCGGTGGCGGAGTTGATGTCGGTTTGGCTGGTGCTGTTGTTGAAGTTGGCTTTGCAGGAGTAGCACCCGGTTTAGCCGTTGTTGTCGGTTTAGGCGTTGGTGGAGGTGGTGGCGGTGTAGTTGACGTTGGTTTCGCAGCTGATGGTGCAGGTGTTGTTGGTTTCGCGGCTGGTGGCGGCGGTGGAGTAGTGGTTGCTGGTTTCGCCGGTGCGGGTGTTGTAGTTGGCTTAACGGGTTGCGGTGTGCTTACCGGTTTTGCAGGTGGCGTCGGCGTAGAAGTTGGTTTTACTGGATTCGTTGGCGCTTGTCCTTGTTGTCCAGTTGTTTTGTTCTGTGTTGGCTGTTGATTATTCTGTTGCTTCATTCCATCTGAATTTCCTGATCCTCCGTTTTGACTTCCATCGTCAAAGGTGATGAGGTAGGATTTTGAATCCGAACCACATGCGCTAATCGCCGTTAAAATCACCTCGTTGCTTCCTGAGACAAGCGTCAAATTTGTACTGATTGCGCCATTCAAATTACTGAAATTTGTCAGGTTGATTCCATTTAACATTAACTGAATGATGGTGCTTGGTGCAAAGTTTGTCACGCCTGCCGTAAAATTGAGGTTTGTGGCATTTGTCGTGCTTCCAGAACTTGGATCAGTGGTAATGTTCACTACCGGAGGAATACAGCTTTGGTAGCGAATCGTGCGCGATTGTGAGGATGTTCCGCAGGCATTGGTTGCCGTTAATACAATTTCATTTACTCCTTCTGGCAAGTTTAATGTCGAAGTGAAATTAGTGTTGACTAGGTTAAACGTATTCACTGGACTTCCGGCAACCGACAAGTTGATTCCTTGTGTCCCTGACATGTTCAACACTGTCGCTTGGAAAGGAAAAATCGGACTATTTACCCCGTAAAATAAATCTAATGGATTTTGAATGCTCACAACAGGCGGAATACATGGGTTAAAGGTAATGCTCGTTGTTTGACTATCTGATCCACAATTATTCACCGCGGATAAAACAATTTGATTCACTCCGTTCGTTAAATTTAAGTTGGCCGAAATTTGTCCATTCGCGAAACTAGCATTTGGTATGATGTTACCGTTCAAGGTTAAACTGATTCCTTGTCCATTTCCGATGTTCTGAATCATTCCGGTGAAATTGAAACTCGCATTGGTTACCGAGGTGTTTGTTGTCATTGGACTACTGATACTCACAACTGGTGCAAGGCATTCTTCGAACTTCACATAAACGGTTTTCGTGTCTGTTCCACAAGCGTTGGTGACGGTTAAAGTAATTTCATTGTTGCCGTTAGAAAGATTC
>CAIOSO010000110.1 GCA_903860985.1 uncultured Flavobacteriales bacterium | reverse complement strand
TTTAAGGAAATCTCTTCTTGCAGTAGAAGTTTCAGCTAATTTTTCGTCTGACAAAAATTCCTCAACTGATTGTTGATTCGGAAATTCTTGTTCTTTGTGCTTAATGAATTCAGGAGTCTCCTTTAATTCTTCAAGTCCTTTCCAATATTTTCTAGTCATTCCCATAGTCTTTTCTTCGACAAGAATATTATTAATTTATTAATAGTGGCATTTCGCACATTCCCAACCGCCTAATTCGCTTACAGTTACTTTACCATCTTGGTAATATTTTTTATAAAGCGCTGGGTCTTTTTTCAAACGACGGTGAATTTCATCATAGTAAGCATTTTTACCATCACCAATTTTCACGTCTTTTTTTCCGTGACATTCAATACACCATCCCATTGTTAAGGTCGGTTTCGTAAGTTGAACGTTTCCTTCGATTTTATTCAATTCAGAAACAGGCTGTACTTTCGCCGCCTCATTCATTACTTTCATGTCACCGTGACATTGTTTACAATCCACACCAGCTACAACAACGTGTTGAGAGTGATTGAAATAAACGTGATCCGGAAGAACATGTACTTTGTTCCAAACAATTGGTTTTGTTTTCCCTGTGTATCTGCCCGCTCCAGATGAAACATCCCATCCTGCTGCAGCGTAAATTTTCTTGATTTCTCCAGCGAAAGGTTTTCCTTCTCCGTTAATTTGTTTGTGACAGTTCATACAAACGTTTACGGATGGAATTCCAGCTGATTTCGATTTAGTCACAGAGTTGTGACAGTATTTACAATCAATTCCATTGACACCAGCGTGACGGTCGTGTGGGAAAGCGATCGGCTGAGAAGGCTGGTAATCTTCCATTATGTTGATTCGGTATAATCCTTGGAACAAGGTTACGATCACAGCAATTACTGTTACGAGGGACGCAAGTCCAACCCACAATCTATACTTCCATGCGATGGTTCTTAATTCCTCACCGTAGGTTAATTTCTCTTGGTGCTCAGGATTATCAGATGTTGCAATGCTCAATTGACGACGAACTCCACCTACTGCAAGAATTACAACAATAAAGATGACACCCATCACAATCCATATCCATCCAGTAGAACCTTCTTCTTCCATTGGGTCTAAAGGCGGTGCATTAGGGTCCGTTGGTCCTCCGGTTGTTGCAGCAGCCGGATCTGGTTGCGCATCAATCCAATCAAAAATGGAGATTATTTCCTCTGCTTTTAAGTCAGGGAAAACATTCATGGCGGTTGGAGACCATTTTGAAACCTCAGCAGCATATGGATCTGTAGCAACAGCATTTTGCCAATTGTTCACCCATTTAATGATGCTCCCTTCCTTCGCGCCTCCAGCAGTCCATTTATCACGGACCTGAAACAATTTTGGTCCAGTACTGTTCTTGTGGGTTTGGTGACAGGTTGCACATTTTGATTTAAAAAGTGCCTCTCCTTGAGCTTTCGTAAAGTTGGTTAAACCAACAAAGCCAAACGTTAACGCGACGAACGCTAAAGATTTAAAACGCTTAAGCAATTGAATTCTAGATATTTCCATGTAAAAACTACTAATTCACTCTTAAAAATAGGGCGGTCAAACCGCTTTTTATCGGGAGCAAAATTAGGAGAATCAAGGCATTATATGACACTTTCATGACAAAAAAAGAAAAAATAAAGCTAATTTAAAATGATTCTAAATAAGATGAATTGAAGGGTCAATGTAAATAGCTAATTTTGAGGCATGAAAACAAGAAATTCAGTGTTCATCATTTTCGTTTTTCATTTTTTGGTGGCGCAACAACTTCAGGGACAAATTAGCATTCAAGCTGATGAACGAATAGAACAACAAATCGCAAAGAAGGCGAGTAAACAAATGAATGGTTACCGTCTTCAAATTTGTTTTGATTCAGATAAGTCGATCATTGATGAAGCGAGAAATAGATTCATCTCTATCTATCCAAAGATAGATACCTATGTGACATTTGAAGCGCCCAACTTCAATTTAATGGTGGGTGATTTTCGAACAATCTTGGAAGCAGAAAAAATACAGGAAGAAATTTCCGGACAATTCACCATTGTGATTATCCACAAAACACTGATTCATTTACCGCGCATTGATTGATTACTAAAAATGTCTCCACCCTTGTGCTTTTAAGGTGACTGCGGAACCGTTTTTATCGACAAAATACGTTCCGTCTTCGGCGCTAGTAATGTGACCAATGACGGAGAAGTTCGGGTTGGACTGTACCACTTCAAAATCACTTTGTTTGATGGTAAAGAGTAATTCGTAATCTTCTCCTCCATTTAAGGCACACGTGCTTGGATCTAAATTAAAATCAATGGCTGCCATAGAGGTTTTTGCATCGATTGGGATTTTCTCATCGTACACATGACATCCAACATTACTGGCTTTACAAATGTGTAAAATCTCACTTGCAAGTCCATCTGAAACGTCAATCATTGCCGTTGGCTGTACACCTAGTTCTTTCAAATAGTTCACCACATCTACCCTTGCTTCTGGTTTTAATTGTCGCTGCATGATGTAATCATGTCCATCCAAATCTGGTTGAATCGCCGGATTGGATTTGAACACATCCTTTTCTCGCTCCAATAATTGCAAGCCCATATAGGCTCCGCCTAAGTCGCCAGATACTACGAGCAAATCAAATTCTTTTGCTCCAGAACGGTAAACGATATCCTCTTTTTTCACTCGGCCAATGGCTGTAATGGTAATCATTAATCCCGAAGTTGAACTTGTCGTATCTCCTCCGACTAAATCAACATGGTATTCGGTACACGCTAATTTAATTCCAGCGTATAACTCTTCCAATGCCTCAAGGCTAAAACGATTGGAGACCGCAATCGCTACTGTAATCTGCTCAGCTTTTCCGTTCATTGCACAAATATCGGAAACGTTTACAGCTACTGCTTTGTAGCCAAGATGTTTCAATGGCATGTACATTAAGTTAAAGTGTATTCCTTCAACTAAGGCATCCGTGGAAACAAGTAAATACTCCTCATTTCCCGCATCAATCACCGCAGCGTCATCTCCAACTCCAAAAATAGAGGAGGAATTTTTCAATTCAACACCTTTGGTCAGTTGATCAATGATCCCAAATTCACCTAGTTCACTAATGTCTGTGCGTATTTCACTCATGTTTATTTTTTTGACAAAGATACATGATAATCATTGAATTGAATTTTGCATATTCCCCTAAGCGACAAACGTGGTAATTCGTAACTTTGAAAAAAAGAAATCGATGAAAAAAGTTCTGTTTTCCGTTTTAATTAGTGCAATCACTCTTTTATTCCCTCTATTATCCAACGCACAAGCGGGGATTTTCAAAGTGCGGATAATGGTGGACAAAGCACTCACAAGCAGCGTGATGTTTACTACAACGAATCAAAGTGTCAATGCGTATTCCAATTTCAGGTTTCCTGCCCAACTCCAAGACTCCATTAAATCAATAATTCAGCAGACGGTAAAAACACAGCTTTTCAAAGATGCAACATTCATTTACGACCTCAAATCAGACGGGAGTAAACGAGCAACTTTAGAAACGGGGACCTATGCCGGTGGATATCCAAAAATGAGCAAAAAAAGAGCTTTTTACGGATATGAGGAAGAAGTGTATGTCAAAATAAAACTAAAAATTCAAGGGTATAAAGGGCCTTCTTTTGGAGCAGTGGGAGTTCAATATTCAAACATCCATCCAACCGTGAAATTTAAAATGAAAGCATTCGATTTAGATAAAAAGAAAATCTATTCTCGTAAAATTAGGCTTTGGGATTTCGATAAAATAATGAGCATCAGTTACACAAGCCAATTGGGGTCGGTAACCAATACAAATGCATTAAATGCGGAGCAAATCTATCAAATGATCAAGCACACCTTGCTGGTTTTCAATGAGGAAGAAGAACGAAACCGTTGAAAACAAAAAACCCTTGAAACATTCTGTTATCAAGGGTTTTATCATTTTTTTCTGTTGGCCCACTAGGGCTCGAACCTAGACTCTTCGGTACCAAAAACCGACGTGTTGCCAGTTACACCATGGGCCATTCAACATTTTTTCAAATGCGATGCAAATTTAAGAACATTTTTTCTTGTTTTCAACTAGATTGAAAAAATAATTTCAATGTTCTTGCGTATTTGAATGAAAGGATTGAATTTTCAATGCGAATATTCTTAAATTCGCAGGACAAAAAAACGAACTAATTCGCATGCTCATGAATTATACTAAATGGAATACCCTACTTGGCTGGCTTGTTTTTATTATTGCTAGTACTGTGTATTTATTAACGATTGAATCCACAGCAAGTTTATGGGATTGTGGTGAGTATATCACCGCAGCATACAAATTAGAAGTTGGACACCCTCCTGGCGCTCCATTATTCATGGTTTTGGGACGTTTATTCAGTTTATTCGCTGCGCCGGAATCTGTTGCTGTGTGGATTAATGCACTTTCAGCGATATCCAGTTCATTGACCATATTATTTATGTTTTGGTCCTTGACCTTGTTGATAAAAAAAATCGTTCTTACGCAGCAAAAGGAATTGACATCCGGAAATCAAATTGCTATTTTTGCTTCTGCAACAATTGGATCTTTAGCATACACATTCTCTGATTCCTTCTGGTTCTCAGCTGTTGAAGGCGAGGTCTACGCAATGGCATCCTTGTTTACTGCCGTCATTTTCTGGGCCATTCTAAAATGGGATGAAGAAATGGGCATGTTCAATTCTGGTGAAATATCTGATGATTATCGTCCAAACAGATGGATTCTCTTGATTTTCTTTATGCTTGGTTTAGCGATTGGGGTTCACTTACTTGGAATCTTAGTTGTTCCAGCAATAGGCTATATGATTTACTTTAGAGTGAAAGAGGAAACCAATTTAAAAGGCATTCTATTAACCGGTATTATCTCCATCGTTACGCTCGGATTCATTCAAGAAGGAATCATCCCAGGCTCCATTGCAATGGCTTCTAGCTTTGAAGTCGCGTTTGTGAATAGCCTTGGTTTGCCTTTCTTTTCTGGGACCATTTTCTTTTTCATTTTGTTGATTGCTGCATGTGTTTATTTGGTTAGATGGGCAAGAAAAAAAGGGAATACAATGGTATACAATGCCATGATGGGATTAGTCTTTTTGCTCATCGGATATAGTTCATTTGCGGTGATCGTCATTCGTTCGAATGCAAATACCCCGCTTGATGAAAACGACCCTGAAAACCTCGTAACACTTCACTCCTATTTAAAACGCGAACAATATGGTTCAGCGCCAATCTTTATGGGTAATTATTGGAATTCCTTCCGTAACGGGGAGGAAATGACCGAAAATGGTGCGAGAATTTTGAGTAATGATGCATGGAAGGATTTATCTCCCTATTACTTACGACGCTTTGTGATCACTGAAGGCGATGTCGAAGTTAAAGCGTTTACCAAAGAAGCTGACGCAAACAAATGGGTCAGTGAACATAAAGGCGCTTATGCCATTGAAGAAAAATACTATGAAAGTAATTCCTCCATTCGAAAAGGAGCTGTAGCAACCTATGCTCAATCAACCATTTTCCCAAGAATGTACTCTGGTGATAGTCCGATTCATAAACAAGGTTATGTAAAATGGTCTGGTTACGATGAAAATGACGGGACAAATACGGAGATTGGTCGAGATGGAAAGCGCTTGCCGAGTTTCGGTGAAAACCTCACTTATTTTATGCGCTATCAGGTAAATTGGATGTACTTGCGCTATTTCATGTGGAATTTTTCGGGACGTCAGAACGACATACAAGGACACGGAGATAACTTACATGGAAACTGGATTTCTGGCATTTCTTTTTTAGATGAAGTCCGACTAGGGAGCCAAGAATTTCAACCACACTACACGACAGAAAATCCAGCTCATAACAAGTTCTTTATGTTGCCGTTGATTTTGGCATTAATCGGACTTGTGTTCCACTATCGTAAATCACCGAAAGATGCTTTTGTATTAACATTGGCCTTTATATTTACTGGATTAGCGATTGTTGTTTATTTAAATCAAAAACCAATGGAGCCTAGAGAGCGTGACTATGCGTATGCTGGGTCTTTCTATTTCTTTGCTATGTGGATTGGGGTTGGCGTGTATGCGATTTACAACTTTATTCAAGATAAAATTAGCTCTCAAGTGAGTAGCGCAATAATTGCCAGTGCCCTAGGAGTAGTGGTGCCTGTTATTATGGGCGCTCAAGGCTGGGATGATCACGATCGAAGCGGAAAAACATCTGCGCGCGATTTAGCAACCAATTACTTGGAGTCTTGTGGAAAAAACAGTATTATTTTCACAAATGGAGACAATGACACTTTCCCACTTTGGTACTTACAAGAGGTAGAAGGGAAACGTACAGATGTTCGTGTGTGTAACCTGTCTTTAATGGGAACAGACTGGTATACGAATCAGATGAAAATGAAGTCCTATGATTCGGACCCACTTCCAATTAAATTCCGTGAAGACCAAATTTTAATGTACGCTGGAAATACGGATCAAGTGTATTTCATGCCTTTGCTTCAATTATTCTCCATGAATGCAAGTGAAGAAATCTTGAACAAGGTGCTGAATATGCGCTTGAAAAACAATCCGAAGGAAGCGGTTACGGCAGCGCGCTATTTTGACCAAGAGGTTCAAAAGATATTTGCAAATGTGAGCATTACGAATCCAGCGTTTGAAGCAACGCGCGCAGCTATTTCAACAACGGATACGACCAACCTGATTGAAGCTACTATTCAAAAATACTTAGGTGTTTTCCAATTGTTTGAAGGAGCTAGAGCGGGATCTGTCGAATTCAAAAATGGTTCCGCAGAGCAATTACAAGAATTGCTAGAGCGCTATGAAGGTATTTGGTCTGCCGTAGATTTTACAGAAGCCATGGCTTTTGTTCGCGACGATAACAATATGTTGATTGATGAAGGCAAACGTTATAGTTTCTTCCCTTCAAATCGATTCACCTTGGATGTGAATAAATCAAACGCCTTAGCAGCAGGGACCATCACCACTCAAGAGAAAAGTCGTTGTTTGGATAAAATTACATTTGAATTTAACACGGAAAGAGATCCAGCATTGGCACGTGATGAAGTGATGATGATGGATGTTGTGGCAAACAATGATTGGAAACGAGGGATCTTCTTTTCCAGTAGTCGTGGCTCATCGTTCTCCGTAGCCTTACTTTCTAGTGGTTTTATCAAACAAGTCGGAATGGCTTATGAATTAAGCCCATTAAAAGAAGAGCCGATGTTCTACAATGTTTCTAAAATGTTGAAAAACATGATGGATGTCTACGAATATGGGGACATGGCGAATCCGAAGGTATTGACAGACTATTACGCACGTCGTCATACTGTTCAATACCGTTCAAATTTCTTATTGTTGGCTGAACAATTATTGAACCGCAAGCAGACTGCTAAAGCGATTTCAGTATTGGATTACTCCTTAAAATTGATGCCACTTGAAACGGTATTGGATTTCGGAGAAGTCAATTCATGTGATCCATTTATGTCTTTGAAGTATAATGAACCAGATCAGGAGTACAATTATCAAGGACAGTCCCTTAGGTCGAAATGCAGTGGGTCCTTGCACGAATATGTTCAATTGTATTACTTATTAGGACAAAAAACAAAAGCAGAAAAGCTAGGAGAAAAATTATTGAAAAACTTCCATAGTGTTTTTGCTTATTTCGACCATAGTGATGCTTCCTTTGCTGGAAACCCAGAAAATGCAGAAGATTTAATTGCTGCAATGGATGCATGCTTCAAAATGAATGCCCTCGCACAGGACCCTCGATATGGGAATCCTTCCTCCACTTTTGCTAAATCGTTGAAAGCTGAAATCAATCAGGTGTACAAAGTCATGATGCCTCGCATTTACCGTGAATTAGAACAATTAGCCTTGGATAATGGTGAAAGTGTAGAAGCTTATACCGGTGCATACACGGAAATGATTGGTAATCTTCAAACGTTCATGGGTGCAATGGCAGAACATTATGGTTTTATTAAATCATCAAGAAATATCACGGAGCCTGTTGCACCGAGTCCCTCAACGATTGACCCCAGTGCCTTAATGCAAGGAACAAGACCGAAGGAGACAATTGTTGGCGTAAACTAACGTAGCAATTGGTTTTACACTGATTGCATAATATATGTTCGAATATTAGGCGATAGTACTTAAAGAACAAAGAACGTACAATAGGAAAAATTGATTTGAATCAGTTTTTCAAATGAAGAAAAACAACATATATTAAAATCTAACGAAGATGATTGATTTACCAAAATTTGAATTGCCATTTTTTGCTGCGCTTCTTTTGTTGTTGGTTTTGGCGCGGTTCTTTGGCGAGATTTTTGAACGCATGAAACAACCTGCCATGATTGGTGAAATCATTGCAGGAATCATCTTGGGTCCAACCTTGTTAAACTTTATTCATCGAACGGAAGAATTAAAAGTGATTTCAGATTTAGGTGTGTTTTTATTGGTCATTTTGGCGGGACTAGAAATCAATTTTGATGATATACTAAAATCCATGAAGGGACGAAATATCGTTGTTTCCTTATTGGCTTTTATTTTGCCCATTATCAGTGGATTCATGATTGGTAAATTATTTGGTCAAAGTGTCATGACTACGGTTTTTATTGGCTTGTGTGTTGCCATTACTGCCTTGCCGGTGAGTATACGTATCCTAATGGACCTCGGCAAACTGAATACTGAGGTTGGCCAAAAGATCATTTCGGTCGCCATTTTTGACGATGTACTTGCATTGACCATTCTAGGTATTTTATTAGACTTAAATCACATCGACAAATCGTTTTCCGCTATCACCACTGCAACCATCATTACAGCGGTCAAATTACTCTGTTTTATCCTTGTCATCTATGTTTCCTATCGCGTAATCAAACACTTTTCACAAAAAGAAAATTTTGTTGAAAATCAAATTGATAAATTACTAGGTGTGTTAAAAGGAAAAGAGTCGTTGTTTGCCTTGCTTTTCATGTTTATCTTACTCTTTGCTACCATGACCGAGAGCATCGGGCTGCATTTTATCATTGGATCCTTCTTTGCATCGATGCTTTTAAACAAGAAATTAATCGGAGAAAAGAACATTGGTTTATTCCAAAAAACAACGAGCAGTATGGCCATGGGATTCTTAGCGCCGATTTTCTTTGCGGGAATTGGATTAGAATTTAAGTTTTCAGCTATTGAAAATTACGGACTATTATTCGCCATTATTGTCGTTTCGTTCTTATCTAAAATGGTTGGGGGCTATATCGGCGGTCGATTTGCGCACCTTGGTCACCGGGAGTCCATCACCCTAGCCTATGGATTAAATGCACGTGGAATTATGGAGCTTGTCATAGCCAATATTGCATTCAGTAATGGATTTATTAATGTTGAGATTTTCTCCATGCTTGTGATCATGGGATTAGTGACAACATTGTCCACTCCTTTCCTCTTAAAATATTCCTTTCAACGCATTAAATCATAGCCATACATTCTGATGAAAAAGCAAGCGAATTTTTTCCTAGTTATTCTCATCATTTATGTTTTTCTACAATTCATTTGGTGGGGAAATCTACTTATCAGATTGAATATTCAAGTTGCCGTTTCGGATAGCGATTTTCAACGTCGTGTTTGGATGATCATCGGGGAAGGTTCTGTATTTATGATTATTCTTTTACTTGGTATTTGGAAAATCAGAAAAGTCATATTAAAAGAAATCTCCTTAACTCAACGTCAATCTAATTTCTTGTTGTCTGTTACGCATGAACTAAAGACCCCTATTTCATCTGTTAAACTATTTCTTCAAACGCTCGTCAAACATGAACTTCCCGAAGAAAAAAAGACCGATTTATTGAAAAAAGCACTGGATGAAAATGAACGTCTTGGCTTGTTGATTGATAATATTCTCCACGCTTCGAGAGTCGAGAATAAATCGCTTCAAGTCGTTAAGAGTGACATAGCCTTCTCCGGCTTGATCCACTCCATTGTGGATCGTTTCCATAAAAGGCACTTGCATGAATTTATTCGCTTGGAACTAGAAAACGACATTCACTTTTTTGGCGATCCATTTATTTTAGAAATGATTGTGGTGAACCTTTTGGAAAACGCTTGCAAATATGCCGGAACGAAGGCAAACATCTGTATTTACGTTAGAAAGTCCAGTTCAGTATTGGTTTTTGGTGTCAAAGATGAAGGCCCCGGTATTCCTGCTTCCGAAAGGGAGGCTATTTTTTATAAGTTTTATCGGATTGGTAACGAGGAAACACGACAAAAACAAGGAAGTGGCCTAGGATTATTCATCGCTTCAGAGTTTGCCCAACTTCAAGGAGGAACAATTACTTGTAAAGAAAATAACCCACAAGGAACGATATTTGAGGTAACTTTGACCCTATGACAAATCATTTCGGACTCATCATTTTAGATGGATGGGGAATTGGAGACAAATCCGCATCAGATGCTATCTCAGCAGCTGATACGCCTTTTATGGATGCGCTTTTGGATACCTATCCTCATGCAACACTAAAAACAAGTGGGGAAGATGTAGGTTTGCCAGATGGACAAATGGGAAATTCAGAAGTTGGGCATTTAAATATTGGTGCTGGACGAATTGTTTATCAAGAATTAACGCGAATCAATAAATCGATTCGAGATGGAGAATTTCAGAAAAACAATGTCCTTCTTTCCGCATTTGATACTGCAAAAAAACGTAATTCTAAGCTTCATTTTATTGGACTGGTTTCAGAAGGGGGCGTTCATAGTTCGCAAGCTCATTTACATACACTTTGTGACATGGCAAAAATACATGGACTCGAAAAAGTGTTTGTTCATGCATTTACTGACGGACGCGACTGTGATCCGAAAAGCGGACTCGGATGTATTCAAAAATTAGAAGAACAGTTAACCTTAAGTACTGGTAAGATTGCCAGTATCATTGGGCGTTATTTTGCCATGGATCGCGATAAACGTTGGGAACGGGTAGAAAAAGCGTATCAACTACTGACAAAGGGCATTGGAAATAAATCATCATCCGCCGCTGAAGCTTTGCTGCAATCCTATGAAAACGGGATTACTGAT
The DNA here is from genome assembly GCA_903860985.1 of uncultured Flavobacteriales bacterium. GTDB lineage: Bacteria > Bacteroidota > Bacteroidia > Flavobacteriales_D > Crocinitomicaceae > UBA952. The sequence continues at coordinate 3,165 of CAIOSO010000110.1, read as the reverse complement.
GAATTCATCGAAGGACATTTGATTGATCCATCTGGACTAATAGAAAATGGAGATGTGGTAATTTGTTTTAATTTCCGTACAGACCGTCCAAGAGAAATTACAACCGTTCTCACACAAGAAGCCTTTCCTGAGTTTCATATGTCTCCACTTGATTTGTTTTATTGCACCATGACAAGTTATGATGCCTCCTACAAAGGACTACAAGTTGTATTTGAAAAAGACAACTTAATCAATACCCTTGGTGAAGTAATTTCCAACATGGATCGCACGCAAGTGCGTATTGCGGAGACAGAGAAATACCCACACGTTACTTTTTTCTTTAGTGGTGGACGCGAAGAAGCATTTACAGGAGAAAAGCGTCTCCTTGTAAATTCACCGAAAGTTGCCACATACGATTTACAACCGGAAATGAGTGCTTTAGATGTGAGAGATCGTATTGTTTCCAGTATTCAGCAAGATCAGCCGAATTTCATTTGCCTCAATTTTGCAAACCCAGATATGGTCGGTCATACCGGTGTTTTTTCTGCTATTGTGAAAGCGGTGGAAACAGTTGATACTTGTTTAAAAGCTGTCGTTGAGGCAGGTAAAGCGGCAGGATATGAATTCTTAATCATTGCCGATCATGGAAATGCAGATTACGCCCTTAATCCTGATGGTTCTCCGAACACCGCTCACAGTTTGAATCCAGTACCGGTTATACTCGTAACGGATGACGAAGGCCTTGAATTGAATGATGGCATATTAGCTGATGTTGCCCCTACTATCCTTAATCGAATGCGAATAGCCGCTCCTATAGAAATGACCGGTCATTCACTTTTACATTCGAATTCTTAAGTTGCTAAAACGACCCCTTTATAACCAAGAATGTCAATAAGTTTAAATGCTTCGTCATTGATGCTTCCCGGAACAAAGATGAAACGTTTATCGTACATCACGTCATTTACCCAGAAACTCACCCAAAATTCATTGGTGAGGTGAAATAATTCAGGCATGATGGGTTCGATTCGCGCTGCTTCATTGGGTAACATCAATTCAATTCCTTTTCGCAAGGTTGATGTTTTGATTTGTTCACCAGTATTTGGATTTTCACCATATCCCGATGAGGCAACAATGATTCCTTCCATAATGTCATCACGAAAGTTCAGAAGGTAAACAATGTATTCCTTTTCATTGTTCTCAAGGGGTATTTCGACGATTGCCACGGACACATTTTCTACTTTGGGTCCTTTCAATTCTTCTCTCATTTCGTTTAATTATATTGACTTAAATCCAAAAACAGCTTCCATATGGATTAATAGTCGATGTTTCACTTCCTCCATAGATACTTTTCTACCCAATTCTTTTTCAAGAGAGGTCACCGCTTTATCATCTATTCCACACGGAACAATATTTGAAAAATAACTTAAATCTGAATTGATGTTAAATCCGATACCGTGCATGGTAATCCATCTTGAACATTTAACTCCCATTGCACAAATCTTCCGGGCAGAAGGTGTATTTGGCTCAATCCAGACGCCTGTTAGTCCTTCAAATCGATCTGCATGAACTCCATATTCCTTCAAGGTCATAATGACGGCCTCTTCTAGAAACCTCAAATATTTGTGAATATCTGTGAAAAACTGTTCGAGATCAAGTATTGGATACATCACAAGTTGACCCGGACCATGGTAGGTGATATCTCCTCCCCTATTTATTTTATAGTAAGTAGCCGAGACTTCGGACAATTGCACATCATCCAATAATAAATGTTCTTGCTTTCCACTTTTCCCAAGCGTATATACATGCGGATGTTCGCAGAACAGCAAATGATTCACTGGTAAATTTTCAGAATTATTGATGCGATTCGCAACTTTAAGGTCAACAGACTCCTTCAGCAAGGACTCTTGTAAATCCCATGCTTCTTTGTAATCAATTAATCCAAGGTCTTGAACCAGAATCTGCGGTGCTTCCATTAAAATTTAGACAATTCTTCTTTTAAATAATCAACAATTTCCATATCATTGATGTCTGCACCTTTCAAATCACACAAATAATAAGATGCCCAATCAACAATGTGAATCAAGTATAAAGAGCGCTCGATTAAGGTAGCTCCTTTTGTATGCAATGTGAATACTTTTGCGCATTTCTTTTCAACTGCAGCCATGGTGATTTCAAAGCGCTTTTGATTTCTTGGATGTAAATCTTCGGTGCTAAAGAAAACAGGAGCAAAACGTGCATCTCCTCCACTCCAGCCTACCAGTTCATTGTGATTCATTTCAGGAATGGTGTGATGCCATCCTAAATATTTTGAATTCTCGTTGAACTGTTGACGAGCACGAACAATTACTCCTTCATATTTCGTTTCAGCATAGTAAACCCCAACTTTTTCGAATAAATGTGCTGCTAATTCTTTTCCTATCGCTTGAATTGCTTCCATTTCGTTGGTGAGAACACCTGCAGATTTATTCATTGAATCCAAGTGTTTAGGGGATGTAAATCCTAATTCTGCTAAAATATGTAACAATTGAACGACAGAAAATGCCAATGCGCTACGTGGTGGATTTCCACCAGGGACGATTACACAATCGTATTCATTATCTGCACAAAAAGAAGCAAGATTTCCTCCACTTGTAATTCCAATGATGTGACATCTTTTTGCGTGCGCCTCATTGATGCTCATTGTGGTCTCCTCTGTATTTCCAGAGTAAGATGAGGCGATTACCAAGGTGTTTTTTCCTACAAATGCAGGAAGCCCATACTCATTACTCAAAACAACTGGAACTTGAATCTCATCTTGGATCCAATTTGAAACGATTTTTGCGCCGATTCCTGAACCACCTAAACCACAAATCACAATATGGTGAATGTCATTTTTAGGGGATTGAAAAGAACTTGTTTTAGCAATTGCTGTTGCGTCAACGATATTCTGTGGAAATGCTTCTATTAACTTTTTCATTCATTTTTTCTCAAGGATAAAGTTACTCGAATGATTTAAACCATTCTTGTAAACTTCACTTACCTTAATACTGTTACGTGTCCTATTAATGTTTTTGCCTCCCCTAAATTATCCACGTACCTGATCTTCCAAGTATAGGCTCCGAGTTGTACATCTTTGTTGTCTTTGTATCTTCCGTTCCAGCCCTCTGCTATTTGATCGGTCGTAAATACGATTTGTCCCCAACGGTT
>CAIOSO010000109.1 GCA_903860985.1 uncultured Flavobacteriales bacterium | reverse complement strand
GATTCCAAAAAGTCATTTAAACTTTTTATTTAAATATCATTCGGAAACATCTTTTTTAGATTTCAAGAAAGTCGTTCGTATTAAGAAGGCCCTGGAATTAATTGAAGATGGATATTTAAAAACGAATACCTTCGAATCCCTCGCATTAAAAGTTGGATTTACTACCTACAATACCTTTTACACGAGCTTTAAAGAAGTTACAGGACTAGCACCACAGAAATATATTGATTCTAATGTGAATCTTGTGATAGCTTAGACCTTTCTAATGTGCCAATGTGCTTCCGCCGCGGCGGAGTGCCAATGTGCTAATTAGGTTGATCGTTTTTTTGTGTAAAGTTAATTAGCATACTACCTCATCCACTTTAAACTTCTCGAATAGAGATACACCCAGATTCCACCGTAGAGGATGTTTAAGACGATGACAAAGGTTGGAACATCGTTTGGTGCGGTGAAGAAATAACTTTGAATGACGTACAAAAAGCAGTAGCCTATGTAGAAATGGAAGCCGAGCTTTTTACCGGTGAACATGAGGTAAACAGCAACCAAGGCGAAGATGGATACGAGTAGGATTAGGGAATTGTACATGGAAAAATTCGCATACATGTTGTCGGACATGATCTCCAATTTTGTTAAAATTTCAGACCAATAGGACATATCTACTTTTTCACTTTGTGCTAAGGTCTCCAATTGCTCTTGAGAATTCGCAAACTGTAGTTTCGCTGCTTCTAATTCGTCCGAACTTGGCTTTCCACCAAGAGCTCCGAAAAGGGATGTCAAAATACTTACTCCAATGTTGACAAAGGAAAGAATCGAAATCACTAACAAGAATTTTGGACGTTTTTCGATAATTTGTCCTTCATTCACTTCATTTAACTCTTCCATTCATTCCAGTTTTTAGTCACAAAATTTCGCGCTGCTTTCATGTCTATGGACAAATAACGATCCTCTGATAAGAACGGTACCTCCGCACGAAATGCATGGTGTATTTTTTCAATTTGATGTGCGCTTTTTAGTGGACGTCTGAAGTCCAATCCTTGTGCGGCATGCATTAATTCAATTCCTAAAATCGTCTGACAATTTTGAATCACACGGTAAAGTTTCGTTGCTGCGTTCGCACCCATACTCACGTGGTCTTCTTGTCCGTTACTGGAATCGATGGTATCAACGGAAGCCGGTGTACACAATTGCTTATTCTGACTCACAATGGATGCACAGGTATATTGCGAAATCATCATTCCTGAATTCAATCCTGGATTCGCCACTAAAAAGGCTGGCAAGCCACGTGTTCCGGAAATCAGTTTGTATACACGTCTTTCGGAAATACTTCCCATCTCTGCCATCGCAATCGCTAGAAAGTCCATGATTAATGCCAATGGTTGTCCATGGAAATTCCCGGCAGATACAACTTCATCCGTTTCTGGGAAAACCGTTGGATTATCCGTTACAGCATTCATTTCGCGTTCAACGATGCGAGCGCAATGATCGATCGTATCCTTCGTCGCGCCATGAACTTGCGGCATGCAACGGAACGAGTACGGATCTTGTACATGTTTCTTTTCTTGGGCAATGATTTCACTGGTGGACATCAGCTCGAGCATCGCTTCCGCCAGTTGAATTTGTCCGTGTTGGTTGCGAATCGCATTCACATTCGCTTGAAATGGATTCAAACGTCCGTCATACGCATCCAAGGACATTCCAGCCACAAGAATCCATTTATTCCATAGTTCTTGAGACTCCTTTACTGCGTAACTTGCATAAGCGGACATGAACTGTGTTCCGTTTAAGAGTGCTAATCCTTCTTTTGATTGCAACACAATTGGCGCTAAATCAAATTTCGCATTGATCTCCGCACCCGAATAGCGTTTTCCTTGGTAATCCACTTCTCCTTCACCAAGTAAAGGCAAGCACAAATGTGCGAGTGGAGCCAAATCACCTGAAGCTCCAAGGCTTCCTTGTTGATAGACCACTGGATAAATTCCTTCGTTGTAGAAAAACAACAAACGTTCAACGGTCGCCAATTGAACTCCGGAATTCCCTTTAGATAATCCAAGAACTTTCAAGAACAACATGCGCTTCACGATTTCCGCTGGCACTTCCTCCCCTGTTCCACAGGCATGCGAAAGAACCAAATTGCGTTGCAACGCTTCCAAGTCATTCGAAGAAATGGCGGTATCACACAAGGAACCAAATCCCGTATTGATTCCATAAATCAACTTGTCGGAGTCCTGCATTTTTTGATCCAAATACGCACGACAAGCAAGAACTGCATCCGTCGCTTCCTTGGATAAGCTTAACTTTAAGTTATCATTTATAATTTGCTCGAATTCAGATAATTCGATGTAATTTAAATGAATAGTATATTCTGACATAAGCTTGTTATTTTCGTAGCATTTGCGCAAAGTCCTTCGCGAAATACGTTAAGATTCCATCCGCGCCAGCACGACGAATACTCAAGAGCATTTCGTACACTGCAAGGTCGTAATTCAACCAGCCATTCTGTGCAGCGGCATGAACCATCGCACATTCACCACTGACGTTATATGCCGTAATCGGAATCGGAAATTGTTCTTTCAAAACATGAATCACATCCAGGTAACACAAGGCCGGTTTCACCATCAACATGTCCGCGCCTTCTTCGAAGTCTAATTGCGCTTCCAAAAGTGCTTCTCGGCGATTCGCTGGATTCATTTGGTACGTTTTTTTATCACCGGATTTTGGCGCGGAATTCAAGGCATCACGAAATGGACCGTAGAATGCACTTGCGTACTTCGCCGTGTAAGACATAATGCTCACATCCGTATATCCTGCGCCATCGAGCGCTTCACGAATCACACCAATTCGTCCATCCATCATATCCGAAGGACCAATAATATCCACACCTGCCTGCGCTTGCGCCACAGACATTTTTGCTAAAATCGGTAAGGTTTCGTCGTTCACGATTTTTCCATCGATGACAAGTCCATCGTGCCCATCTGAAGAGTATGGATCCATCGCAACATCGCTCATCACCACAGACTCGGGAAAACGTGCTTTGATTTGACGAATGGCTTCCAAGTAGAAATTGTCGCTTGCGTAACTGTAACTTGCGACCTGATCCTTCAGAGACTCCTCCACAGCTGGAAAGATATCAAAGGTGTGAATCCCAAGATTCATGCATTCTTCGATTTCCGGCAATAGTTTATCGATGGACCAACGAAAGTTATTTGGCAAGGAAGAAACTTCTTCTTTGATGTTTTTTCCATCCTTCAAAAAGATGGGATAAATCAAGTTTTCGACTCCTAATTTCGTTTCTTCCACCATGTGGCGGATGGCACTACTTTTTCGGTTGCGTCTTGGACGAATATTCATAAGATTACATTAACATTCCACCACAAACGTGTAGTGTTTGACCGGTGATGTACGCGGACATATCAGAAGCAAGGAAAACGGTCGCATTGGCTACGTCGATTGGTTGTCCACCGCGTTTCAAAGGAATACTGTTTCTCCAGCTTTGAACCACTTCTGGATTCAAGGCGTCTGTCATTTCTGTTTCAATGAATCCTGGTGCAATCGCGTTGCAACGGATGTTACGAGAACCAAGTTCCGCAGCAATGGATTTTGTGAAACCAATTAATCCTGCTTTTGATGCTGCATAGTTCGCTTGTCCTGCATTACCTTTCACACCAACAACGGATGACATATTGATAATAGATCCTGAACGTGCTTTCAACATGGGTTTTTGAACTGCTTTCGTTAAATTGAACGCTGATTTCAAGTTGGTATTAATGACTTCGTCCCATTGTTCTTCGGTCATACGCATCAACAACGTGTCACGTGTGATTCCTGCGTTGTTTACCAACACGTCAACTGTTCCGAATTCAGCCACGACGTCATCTACTAATTGTTGTGCTTGATCAAAATTAGAAGCATCCGAACGGAATCCTTTTGCTTTCCCTCCGTTTGCAGTCAATTCAACTTCCAAAGCGCGCGCTTTTTCCTCTGACGACAAGTACGTAAAGGCAACTGTTGCACCTTGACGAACACATTCTTCTGCAATTGCTTTCCCGATTCCACGAGAAGCGCCTGTAATTAAAACAATTTTATTAGCTAGTAATCCCATATTTTTTATTTTAATCAAAGATATAAATTCCTCACAAACTGAATTCGACTACTTCTGTTTGAATTCGATTGCTGTATAGATTTTCCATTTCGCCAAACGGTATTTGACAGATGTCCAAAGTACACCTAAGCCGTATGTCGTTGAACGCGCAAAATTAATCGAAGATGCTTCTTCAAAATACTTGGTTGGACAAGTTACCTCACCGATTTCGTATCCTGCAAAGAAAATTTGAGCCAACATTTGATTGTCAAAGATGAAATCATCTGAATTCGACTCAATGTTGATTTTCGTAAAAATCTCTTTCGAAAAGGCACGGTAACCAGAATGGTATTCGGAGAGCTTTTGTGACATCAAGATGTTTTGAAACAAGGTCAAAAAGCGATTGGCTATGTATTTATACATCGGCATTCCGCCTTTCAAAGCCCCTTTTCCAAGGATGCGCGATCCAAGTACAACCGGGTACACATCGTACGCAATGATTCCTGAAATGGCATGAATCAGTTTTGGCGTGTATTGATAATCTGGATGCAGCATGATGATGATGTCCGATCCTAAACTTAAGGCTTTATCGTAACAAGACTTTTGATTTCCACCATAACCGCGGTTCTGCTCGTGACGAACAATGTGTTTAATCCCCAATCGTTTTCCGACATCACTCGTATTGTCTTTGCTCGCGTCATCGACTAAAACGACTTCATCCACAATATCAAATGGAATCTCAGCGTAAGTCATTTCGAGTGTTTCAGCCGCATTGTATGCTGGCAGAACGATACAGATTTTCTTTCCGTTTAACATGAAACAAAGTTAAGCGATTTGTTTCATAGTTCACTTGTTCAGAAGGAGTTTCTTTGACTGTAAAGCATAGAATATTTGACAAGAATACCTTAACTTTGAAAGATGATCAACGCTCCACTTGCAGAACGAATGCGACCTACAACACTCGATGAGTACATCGGGCAAGCGCATTTATTAGCGGAAGGTGCCGCGCTCAGACGAGCGTTGGATGCTGGCGTGATTCCATCCATGATTTTCTGGGGTCCACCGGGAGTTGGAAAAACCACTTTAGCACAATTAATCGCCAAACACTTAGATCGTCCCATTCATACACTTTCCGCTATTTCATCTGGCGTAAAGGATGTGCGAGAAGTCATCAACCGTGTAGAAAACGGTGGAATGTTTCAAGCAAAAGGAACGATTTTGTTCATCGATGAGATTCACCGCTTTAGCAAAGCACAACAGGACTCCTTACTTGGAGCCGTTGAAAAAGGAACGATTACCTTGATTGGCGCAACCACAGAGAATCCATCCTTTGAAGTGATCTCTGCCTTGCTTAGTCGTTGTCAGACGTATGTACTAAAAGAACACACCAAAGAAGATTTACTTCACCTGCTTGATCGTGCAATCAATCAGGATTCTGTTTTAAACAAGAAAAAAATCACCTTAACGGAAACGAATAGTTTGTTAGCTATTTCAGGTGGAGACGCACGAAAACTCTTAAATGTTTTTGAGATCATCATTGGAACGTTTCAAGATCAAACCGAAATTGAAATCACGGATGATATTGTCCTTCAAAATGCTCAACAAAGTCTATCGCGTTACGACAAGGATGGTGAACAACATTACGATATTATCTCTGCATTCATAAAATCCATTCGAGGAAGCGATCCAAATGCAGCCATTTATTGGTTGGCACGAATGGTGGAAGGTGGCGAGGATCCAAAATTCATTGCACGAAGGTTGTTAATTTCAGCAACGGAGGACATCGGACTTGCAAATCCAAACGCTTTGTTGTTAGCGAATGCCTGTTTTCAAGCAGTGGAAAGTGTGGGGTGGCCGGAATCGAGAATCATCTTGGCGGAATGCACCATTTACTTGGCTTCTTCACCAAAAGGAAACGGAGCGTACATGGCGATTAACAAGGCGCAGCAATTGGTTCAGCAAACGGGAAATTTGGACATTCCTCTCTCCTTGCGCAATGCACCAACAGCTTTAATGAAACAACTTGGTTACGGCGAAAACTACTTGAACAGTCACGATTATCCTGGAAATTTCGCTGAACAAGAATTTCTACCAACGGAAATAAGCGGAACCAATTTCTTTCAAGCAGGAAGTAGTTCCAAAGAACAAGAAATAGCACAAACGATTTCCACGTTATGGAAGGATAAATACCAAAAATGATGACAGCCATTCTATATTACTGTGTGGTTTATCCATTGTCCCTTCTTCCCTTGTGGATCCTTTATGGACTGAGTGATTTGGTGTTTCTGCTATTCATGAGTATTCTTCCTTACCGCAAGAAAGTCGTTCAAGGGAATATTGAAAAGTCCTTTCCAGACTTGAGTACACGTGATCAAGCGGTTTTAGTACGCGGATTTTACCGTCATTTCTCCGATTTACTAATCGAAAGCATCAAGAACCTGAGTATTTCAAAAGAGGAATTACTTCGACGAATGAAGGTGCTTAATCCCGAAGTCCTTCAAGAACTTGAGAAAAAAGGTAAATCCGTTTTATTCGTTTCCGGACACTTCAACAATTGGGAATGGTTTATTACTTCACAAGCCTTGTTGGTTCCTTTTGATTCCTACGGGATTGGCATGCCATTGAGCAATGGATTTTGGGACAAAAAGCTAAGCGAGCGAAGAGAACGCTTTGGTTTAAACGTTGTTCACGCAAAGAATTACAAAGAGATGTTTCAGCAAGAAAAAGCAGTTTCTGTTCTTGTGTTAACTGACCAAGCTCCAGCGGATGCGCGCAAAAGCTATTGGATGGAATTCCTTCATCAGCCAACACCTATTCTTTTTGGCGTGGAACAAATGGCAAACGAATTTGATTTGACCGTCGTTTACTTTACCATGAAGAAAATCAAACGGGGACAGTATTCCATAGAATTCAACATCCTAACGGAAGACCCAAAAAGTCTTCCATATGGTGTGTTGACAGAAAAACATGTGCATTTGTTGGAGGAAAGCATCATCGATCAACCGTGTAATTGGCTTTGGTCCCACAAGCGATGGAAGCGAGAAATCCCAGCAGACTTGGACGCTCTAAAAGCTGCGCAGAAGTCCAAATTTGAAGCTAAATACCGCTAATCCGCTATGAAAATCCTTCTCACACTTTTACTGGTGATATGCTTTGCTCGTCCACCAAAATTTGAGGTCCTCACCTATTCCAATGCGAATGTTCACGCACGAAGCATTCAAGACTTTTCGAAAAATGAACTTCTCCTAGGCACTAACGAAGGTAAATTCGTGCTTATTTCGAAAAACGCGAAACAACCAGTCAGCATGTATCTACCAACTACGGTTCATACCATAAAGGAAATTCGTGATGCGGACAAGAATGAACAGTTTTTATTCTTCATGCAGAGCAACGATGAATCGCATGTACTACGTGAAAAATGGAATGGAAAAGAGGATTGTTTATTGAACTTTTCACACCACGAAAAACCTGTTTTCTTGGATGGAATTGCGCTGCAAGATAGTCTTGGATTTTTGTTAGGAGACCCTGTGGATGGTGACTTTGCCTTATATCGAACTCAAAACTTCGGAGAATCATGGGAAGCATGTCCCGGAAAGGTCTACAGTCAAGTAAACGAAGCAGCGTATGCAGCAAGCGGCACGACGAATCACATCATCGATGGCGATTTTGTGTTTATCAGTGGTGGCGAAACAACACGTTTTATTTGGAGTGAAGATTTGGGAACATCTTGGAAGTCTGTGAAGATTCCATTTGAGTCCTGCAAAACATGCGGAGCCTATTCACTTGCCTACAGAAACCGCAAAGAATTGGTCGCAGTGGGTGGCGATTACACCAGACCTAATGAATCGGTGAACACCTGCTTTTATTCGTTGGATGGTGGTCAAAGCTGGCAAGCATCGAAGAATCCACCATCGGGATATCGCTCGTCAGTCATTTATGCAAACGGAGTGTATTACGCCTGTGGAACAAATGGCATCGATTACTCAACTGATCACGGACAAAATTGGCAGAAGATTTCCACAGAGAATGCGTTATCCTTGTGCACTGATAAAAAGCACTTGTACGTTTCATGCGTAAAAGGGAAAGTACTCAAAATAAAATTGGTTAAATAAAAAAG
>CAIOSO010000108.1 GCA_903860985.1 uncultured Flavobacteriales bacterium | reverse complement strand
CTGCTGAAGTTGGATATCCAATCCTCATCAAAGCTTCCGCTGGAGGCGGAGGAAAAGGAATGCGACTTGTCTACGAAGAAAGTGAATTCGAAGAACAAATGATTCTGGCTCAAAATGAAGCACGCTCATCCTTTGGCGATGATGCGGTATTCATTGAGAAATTTGTGAATCAACCGCGTCACATTGAAATTCAAGTGTTTGCCGATCAACATGGAAATGCTGTGCATCTTTTTGAACGTGAATGTTCTGTTCAACGCCGCCACCAAAAAGTCATTGAAGAAGCTCCAAGTGCAGTGTTAACTCCTGAAATCCGTGAAAAAATGGGTGCAGCGGCAGTGCAAGTTTGTAAAGCCTGTAACTATGAAGGTGCTGGAACAGTAGAGTTCTTGATTGATGCGAACTTAGATTTCTACTTTTTAGAAATGAATACGCGATTGCAGGTCGAACATCCGGTAACAGAAGAAATCACCGGACTTGACCTTGTGGAATGGCAAATACGTGTTGCACGTGGCGAGCGCCTACCAAAACTTCAGGATGAGTTAGCAATTAATGGTCACGCGGTTGAAATTCGAGTATACGCCGAAGATAGTTTAAATGGATTTACTCCGGACATCGGAACTTTAAATCGCTATAGAATTCCAACAGGAAAAAGTGTGCGTGTCGATGACGCGTTTGAAGAAGGAATGGAAATCCCAATTTACTATGATCCGATGATTGCAAAATTAGTCGTTTGGGGAAAAACGCGCACAGAAGCCATTGATCGTGCCATCAAAGCCATCGATGATTACCAAATCTCCGGTGTGAAAACAACGCTTGATTTTGGAAAATTCGTTTTGAAACATGAGGCATTTAGAAGCGGGAATTTTGATACGAACTTTGTGAAAGAACATTTCTCAAGTCCAGAATTAATCAAGAATGCCATGGAGGAAGAAAGCGTTGCGTTGCAACATGCAATCGATTCCATATGGGACCATGTGAACGAATATAAAAACAAGGCTTATGCTTCCCGAGAAATTTCTTCATCATGGAAAAATCGCATGGAGTAAAATAATTTAATTTTTCAAATCCAAATCCAAGAAAAAACGTACTTTTACCTCGCAAAATTTCAACAATGAATTTACACGAATATCAAGGAAAATCTATCTTAAAATCTTACGGCGTGGCCGTTCAAGAGGGGATAGTAGTCGATAAAGTAGAAGATGCTGTCGCAGCCGCTAAAAGATTATCGGAAGAAACGGGTACAAGTTGGTTTGTTGTGAAAGCACAAATCCACGCTGGTGGACGTGGGAAAGGAACAGTGGAAGAAACTGGTTCTCACGGTGTTGTCATCGCAAAAGGACTTGATCAAGTGGAAGAAAAAGTTGCTGGTATCCTTGGTGGACACCTCACAACACTTCAAACAAATGGAATAGGTAAAAAAGTAAATAAAGTGTTAATCGCACAAGACGTTTACTATCCAGGAGCTTCTGAGCCAGAGGAATTCTATATGTCCGTTTTGCTTGACCGTGAAAAAGGAAGAAACGTCATCATCTATTCAACCGAAGGTGGAATGGATATTGAGCACGTTGCAGAACATACTCCAGAAAAATTACACAAAGAATTCGTTGATCCACGTGTTGGACTTCAAGGATTCCAAGTGCGTAAAATTGCTTTCAACCTTGGATTATCTGGTGAAGCGTTCAAACAAATGTGCAAATTCGTTCCTTGCTTATACAATGCATACGTTGGAATCGATGCATCGATGTTTGAAATCAACCCGTTGTTCAAAACGTCTGATGATAAAATCATCGCAGTTGATGCGAAAGTAACCATGGATGGAAACGGATTGTTCCGTCACCCAGAGTACGCAGCGATGCGCGATAAAACGGAAGAAGATCCAACAGAAGTAGAAGCTGATGAGGCTGGATTGAATTTTGTGAAATTGGACGGAAACGTTGGTTGTATGGTGAATGGTGCTGGTCTTGCGATGGCAACGATGGACATCATCAAACTTTCTGGTGGTAATCCAGCGAATTTCTTGGACGTTGGAGGAACAGCAAACGCAGAACGCGTTGAGAAAGCATTCCACATCATCTTGAAAGATCCAAATGTGAAAGCAATCCTAATCAACATCTTTGGTGGAATCGTTCGTTGTGATCGTGTTGCTCAAGGTATTGTTGATGCGTACAAAAACATCGGTGAGATTCCAGTTCCAATCATTGTTCGTTTACAAGGAACAAACGCTGTTGAAGCGAAACGATTAATCGACGAATCAGGACTGAATGTCCATTCAGCTGTGCAACTACAAGAAGCCGCTGACTTGGTCAAAGAAGTTTTAGCATAATCATTGAAAGCCATCTGCGGATGGCTTTTTTTATTTCATCTACTTTTTATTATATGGCTTTCCCCTCTATTTACACAGCCGAAACGACTACAGCATTAGTAGCTAGAATCGAATTACTTACAAAGGAAACTCAAGCGCTTTGGGGTAAAATGAATGTTGGACAAATGCTATCCCATTGTTGTGTGCCGTACCAACAAATTCTTGGTGAGAATACCGATAAACCTGGAAAGTTGATGAAATGGATCATCAAAACCTTTCTGAAAACTTCCATGGTGAATGAAACGTCGTACAAACCAAATATGCCAACGGCTCCGACCTTTGTTCGGGTCAATCAAGAATTCGATGTGGACGCCGAAAAGGCAAAATTGAAAACCTACATTCAACAGATTCAAGAGTTGGGTCCAGAACAATTGGCCGCGAAACCCTCTTTGTCACTTGGAATGGTTACACCGCAAGAATGGAATAATTTGCTTTACAAACATATTGACCACCATTTGCGTCAGTTTGGGGTGTGATAATCTTTCAAAAATCGATTCATTGTGCCATTTGCAATGTTCCTTGCATTAACGATTCATCGCCTCAATAAGTCCATTTCCGCATTGAAAATGTCCTTTTGGACAGGCTTTGTGTCCGTGTAGTCCGCATGGACGACAGGCTAAATCTTTCACCTCGATGACAGATGAGTCATCTGACAAAGGACCAAAGCCGAATTCTGGAGTCGTTGAGCAAAAGAAGGCACTTACCGGTGCATTTCCAGCGGATGCGATGTGCAATGGACCAGAATCGTTGACGAAATTCCGTTTGGCATCCTTCATCAATGCAGCAGATTGCATGAGGCTTAGTTTTCCGGCT
>CAIOSO010000107.1 GCA_903860985.1 uncultured Flavobacteriales bacterium | reverse complement strand
CTTCACCACCTTTGTAATAAGCTGATTTACTTCCCATTGCGCTTTTCATGTTAAAACCATTTCTCCAATTTGCGAAAAGTGAGTTGTAAATTTCACCACCTGTATTCTCTTTCGCCATAATTGCAGCAATACCTGTGTTATCCGAAGAAAGTGCGATTTTATCATTTCCAATAAGCGTGGCATTATAAATCACAGGAATAGATCTTGGCGAATTGTAAGATTGACTATCGTCTGAATCTGCTTCAAAACCATTATCATTATCCGCGCTAATATTTGATGATGTTGTACCAGTAGTAAATTGATTTGCTTTCATTCCAAATAAGAATTGAGCTTTTCCTTTCCAACCTAAATCATAATCAAACATATCATCATTACCAAACATGGTTGTACAATATTTTAAGTTTACTGTTCCACCAAAGATTTCGATGTTATCATCTGCACATGAAACGATTTCGATGTGTTCGATTTTTGTACCACGTCCAACAGATGCCAATGTCAATCCGTTGATTTCTGAACCTACTAATAAGTTTGCTCCTGAGTGACGAATAGATACATACGTCATAACTCCTGAATTATCGTTATCATCGAATGCAGTAGTTGAACCTGTTTGTGCGTAATAAGGAGCTGCGTAGTTAACAATTGTACTACCCTCCGTAGCAAACGGACCTGTTCCTGATGCAAATGATGGTAATGCGGTAACAGTGTAATAAATACCTGAAGGATTTACCGCTGGATATGTTCCAGTCAATGTAAGGTTTCCAGATACAATGGCATCAGTGTTTTGAGACAATGTAATTCTTTGATTGCTAGAAGAATATGGTGATGATGTTGAAATACCAGCAATCGTAGTACCAGTAGGGATTCCCGTTCCAGATATACCCATACCAACAAAATAATAATTCGAGACGCTCGTCCCAGGAGCTAGTGTTATCTTTGTTTGACCTAGTGTATTTGCAACTTCACCTGATGGGTTTGTTCCTGTTGCAACAGCGAATGAATAATTTCCGGTTGGAATCGTGCTAGGATTACTAGTAGAATTTGTATAAATAGTCGAAGGTGTACTAGTAGCAACTCCAAATTGATCTTGTGGAATTGAAGTAGCAAATCCTTCCAATACACCTAAACCATCTGCCACGGCTAATTTACCAGTTTGCCCTGGTATAAATGGACCATTTGCACTAAGTGTTAAATTATTTGTCGCTTTACCACAAATTAATACTCCACCCCAAAGTCCTTTATTTTGAACACCTAAAGCACCATCTAAAACATCAGAATCAGCAGTAAAGATGATCGGACAATCTTGAGTGCCTGGAGCAATAATTTTTCCGCCACGCTCAATAATTAAAGCTCTCGCAGCAGCAACATTAGTACCAGCACTTGTTCCTTTAATTATAGTCCCTGGCTCAATTGTAATGGTTGATCCAGAACCAATATAAAGTTTTTCGTCAATTTGCCATATTTTGTCACATGTCAAAAGGATGTTTTGTGAGCCAGCAAGTTCTTTCCCATAAGCATTGGGAATGGTAGTCCAAGTACCAACAGTATTAATGTTAATAACACCATTGCTTACACGTGTCGCGTAGTTAGGACAGCCACAAGCCGAGCCTACAGTTGTTTGGGCAACGACCTCGTTCCCCGTGAAAAATGACAGCGCAGCTAAGGCTACGAGTCGTAAAAAAGGTTTTTTTGTTTTCATTCTTTTTAAATTTAAAGGTTTGTACGAAGCAAATTTAGAGGAGAATGACTTAGGATTGATTAAGGCAGAATGAAGAGTTTGATAAGTTTATGTTGGGGGAATGTTGGGTTTTTGCAAACTTAGGATGAAGGGAATGTAAAGGGATTGTTAAGTGTTTAAATGATTATAGTTATCGTTTAAGGTTGAAAGTTTTGATGTTGAAATGTAAGGTGGAATCCGCCGCTTCGCCGCGGCGAAGGAAGAGCGAGAGCGGAGAAAGAGAGCGGAATCCGCCGCTTCGCCGCGGCGAAGGAAGAGTGAGAGCATTTCGTAGGATTGCAAATCCAGCGAAGAACAGAGCGGGAAAGGGAACGGTATGTTCTAGTTAGTTGTGGAATCTATTTTTATTTTTTCGACGAGATCTTTGAAGTAGGAAGGACTCCAGATAGTTAGTTTACGGTCGTCCGGAATGAAACGGACTACGTCTTCTTTGATTGATGAAAAAGACACTGAATCAATTTTGTCATTCAATAAAGCTAAAATCTGTGCCTTAGAACAATCTGTGCCTTGAGTTGCTGTATCCCAATCGCCTGAATCTTTCGCTCTACTTAAGAAATGAGGGAGATTTAAAGGGATTCCCTTCTGTACATACCACTCTAAGTCATACCAGTCGCGGCCTTTTACCCGATTGTTCCACTTTCGGTAAAGTAACGCATGTAATTTACCAGCAAATAAGCAAGGAGGTGTAAAGCAGCACACATAAAAAGAAAAGGGACGAATTAATAGTTTCTCCTCGGTTCTAAAATTTAACGGTGGATTGCGGTCAACTTCTATTTTAATCTTCACTGACTTATTGGATTTTATGCCAGTCTGTTTCACCACATCTTCCAATACTAACTCTTTCCAAATAGTTTCCGTTTTTAAAAAAGCTGATTCTATGGAAGAGTACTGGATTTTCTCCTTTTCTTTTATACTCACCTGTATACCCAAAGCTTGGAATTCCGTTTGGATTGCCGAGAAATAGGGCTCGAGCGTAAATGATTCATCCACTTCCAAAAGTGAAAAGTCTAAGTCTTCCGAAAAACGATCCAAACCATAGAAAATTCGTAGTGCTGTTCCACCATAAAATGCAGCTTTCTCGAAAAAATCAGTTCTTGACAAGCCAGCCAAGGTGATTTCTTGCATAATTTCTCGCAAAGCAGCTAAGATTTCTTCCTCATTTTTTGGTTCATATTCGGCTATCCAATCTTTGATCATAAGTCCTTCAGGGTTGTGATGAGCATCTTTAAACTATTTTTCTTTGGCGCTTCTTCTATCCAAGAAGCGATTAAATCCACATTTAAGTTAAGCAATAGTTCCTTGTCCATACGTAGGTCTTCCAATAAAAAGGCCATCGTTTGTTTCTTGCTACGTAAATGAATGTGAGCGGTTAGTACAATTTTATCACAAATGGCTTTTTCAGGTGTAGCCATGAGTGCCATTTGATTCGTGCTGAGTTCAACCCTACACATCCCATAAGAATAATAGGGAACTTGAAGATGTTGATAGGAAAATCTACCTAAAGCTGTCTGGTAATTAGTCCTTGGCTTCACAGTCACAGAACTTATTTCATAGGTCCGTTCGGGAATAAAACCCCAATAGGACAATGCTGATTCTAGCGATACATAACTTGGACCTCGAAGGTGATTGGCAATGAGGAATAACTCGGTCATCGGCAAATCAGATTCAGGACCTAGCGCGTACAATCCCCTTCGCAAGGAAACAAGTTCCCCATTCCTAATCAAGGCACTTATCTTATCATTTGGTCGCTTGTAATCACGAAGGAATTCCAACAACACATGTCGTGTAATGGGGGCGTTTGAATAAGCTTTGAACTGTTTTGAGAAATTCATTTTGTCATATTATGGTGCAATAATCGGTTTTTTTTCGATTATGTGCAAATTATTTGACAGTTTTTTGCAGAACGAGATCCGCCGCTTCGCCGTGGCGAAAGAAGTGCTGAGAAAGAGAGCATTTCGCAGGATTGCAAATCCAG
>CAIOSO010000106.1 GCA_903860985.1 uncultured Flavobacteriales bacterium | reverse complement strand
TACCCCCCGCGTACTGTTTTAGTAATTATATAATAGCAAATAATGATTGGAACAAAAACACAAATATAATACCAGACTATTTGTTTTCTATATAGTTCGTTTCTATCACCCGGGCTAAACTGAAAACGCTTTATGAAAAATTAATGGCGATGTATCAATTGATGCTGGCAACAAAGCAAGAAATAGAAGAAAAAAAGAACGCATTACAGTCATTGAACATGAATGATTTCGCAAAAACGAAACTCACAAAAATGGATTTGGGTTTATGCTATCCTTCTTTCAGTGGTTTATCCACAAACGTGACACCAATGAAAGGATTTCAGACAGAATTCACTAAAGGACATTGGTACTATTCCATAGCAGGTGGTGTTACATTGAATAACCTAATGGTCAGTACGAATGTCATTGACAATAAATTGGTCAATGCTCAAAATTTCTTCAATCAGTTTGATTATCAAAACATCAAGGATCAAAACTGGTTGAGTTTTATTAAAACAGGTTACGGAGATAAAGAAGGTTCACATGCTTATGTTGGATTTCGCTACCTCACCAACAGTGTGAAATCTGGAATCAACGATACCTTGAAAATCCCAGGTGCAGGGATTGAATTTGACTTGCAATGGAAACCGCTTCTTCATCCAAACATGAAATTAAGTTTCATCTATGGAAAAACGTCCGTTAGAAATTCTCTGCTTGATAGCACGAAGTACAATACCTTTTCATCTTTGTTTTCTACCGCTCGTTCGAACGCTGCATTGTTGACATTCACGCAAAAAATACCTCAACTGAATTCCGAAATCAAATGGAGTACACGTTGGATTGACCCATTCGCTGATAATCGAAATTTTGGAATTGTACAAGCCAATAATTTTCGCTTGGAGCTTAAAACCATGACCAAACTCAACTCGGTTTTATCGTTTGGATTAAATGTTCGAAGAGATCAAAACAACCTCATGAATACATTAGATACGACGATTTATTTGTCATACTATGGGTGTACCGTCGAGAGTCAATTATTCAAACACATCCATCTTTCCTTGAATGCCGCTTATTTAGCACAACTTTCTACCATTCACAATGCACCGAACCAATCAAGAGGAAATTACATTGGTTCGATTCAATTAAGCAGTCCATTTGAATTGTACGTCGTCAAACTAAAGTGAACTTTTCACTAGTTGGAGTTTCGTGTTGATTCAAAACTATTTATTTTATTTTGATTTTCAAAACTTTGACTTAAAAATTCTCGTTGATATTCTTTTCTTCTTGCCAATAGCGTCAACTTTTTGATGCGTTTTCTTTCCGTTAAAATGGCATCTCCACGACCAAAATAGACATCTGCAGGCGTTAAATTATTTAATGATTCATGATATCGCTCATTATTATAACGTTGAACAAACTTTTCAAGTGCTTTTTCGAGCTCTTCTGGCGCATAATAATGATCAAGTTTCACTACATTTTTCATGGTCCGGTGGTAGCGTTCTATTTTACCTTGTGTTTGCGGATGCCCAGGCCTGCCATGGATTTGATCTATTCCTGCGCTTTCTTTCAAGTATTCCTTCAAGTCTTTTGCAATGTAGCATGAACCATTATCAGAGAGCAGCTTAGGGCGTTGTTTCGTGATTAATTTCGCCTTTACAATAGCTCTATCTATTGTTCTTTTTACATCATCAGACTTCATATTCGAACAGAGCTCCCAGTGCACGATATAGCGGCTGTAATCATCTAAAACCGTGCTTAAGTAGTACCAACCCCAACCAATGATTTTGAAGTAAGTAAAATCAGTCTGCCACATTTGATGAACGAACTTTGTTTTGTCGGTAAACTCATCTCCCGCCGAATTGAAAATGTGAGCAGGAGATGTGATCAAACCTCGATTCTTCAATATCCGATAAACACTAGACTCTGAGATAAAAATTTGTTGTTCGTCAGTTAGGTGATATGCTAGCTCCCGTGAAGATAATTCTGGACGATCTAATGCCAACTCAACAACCAAGTTCTTTTGCTCCTGAGGAATGCTATTCCATTGCCTTCTTGCGTCCCTTTTAATCGGTTCTAAGCCTTCAACTCCATGGTCCGAATAGGATTTGTACCATTTGTAGAAAGTGCTCTTATTTAAGCCGATTTCACGCAACGTTCTGTTTACCCCAAGATCTGATTCAACGACCATTTTAATTAATTCTTGTTTTTCTGATACTGTAAAACGCATGTACTTTTTGAATTTATCTTTTATTCCAAAATGTCCAATGTTTTTTTTACAATGTCATAGCGTAAAACCAAGTCCGCAACGATTTCCTTTAATCGTTGATTTTCCTTACGTAGTTCCGCTACTTCATCACTTGTGGCCTCACGCGTTACATCGCCAGCCAGACGCTTTTTCCCGGCTTCCAAGAACTCTTTATTCCATTTGTAAAACTGTGCGTCGGCAATTGAATATTTTCTACAAATTTCCGACACTGAAAGTTCTGCTCTCATAGCTTCCATAACAATTTGAATCTTTTGTTCTGAACTAAAAACTCTCCTTGTTTTTCTTCTTACATCTTTGATGAAGTTTTCTGTTGTTTGTTTTTTTCTTTTTGTTGTTTCCATAATTTATTAAATTTAAACATTAATACATGAAAACTCCAACTAACTTTATACCTATTATCGGTCCACTTTATGCTGACGATTTACAAAATACACGATCATTTTGATTTGATTTGTGGAACATCAACAGGAGGTATTTTAGCGATTGCATTGGCACTCGGAATTCCCGCTAAAGAATTACATGACCTATATTTAGAAAATGCCAAAGCAATCT
>CAIOSO010000105.1 GCA_903860985.1 uncultured Flavobacteriales bacterium | reverse complement strand
ATTTCACGAAACTTGACAAGGAAGACAATTGGATAAACACATATTTTAGTTCCAAAATAGAGCGTTCAGCATTTGTTTCATGGTTTCAAGCGCATGCAAGCGAAGTGGAATTTGTCTTCCATTTAGGTGCACGAACAGATACCACCGAAAAAGACCTGGACATTCTGGATGAATTAAACCTGAATTACACAAAATCTATTTGGACCATCTGCACCGAACACCAGATTCCATTGGTTTATGCTAGTAGTGCAGCCACCTATGGATTAGGAGAATTTGGTTACGAAGATAACAACGACGTCATTCCAAATTTGAAACCATTGAATCCGTATGGGATTTCAAAGAACGAATTTGACAAATGGGCGATACAACAAACAACAACGCCACCTTTTTGGGTAGGACTCAAATTCTTTAATGTCTATGGACCAAAGGAATACCATAAAGGAAGAATGGCGAGCGTTGTTTTTCACACGCATCGTCAGATTAAAGAAAAAGGACACATGCAATTGTTCCGTTCACACAATCCGGAATACAAGGATGGTGAGCAGCTACGAGACTTCGTTTACGTGAAAGATGTGGCGAAAGTATGTGAATTCTTGATGCAAAACCAGGAACATTCTGGTATTTACAATCTTGGTTCAGGAAAAGCACGAACATTCTTGGATTTGGCAAGTTTAACGTTCCAAGCCTTGGGACATGAACCTTCCATCTCTTTTATCGATACGCCAATCGACATCCGCGACAAATACCAGTATTTCACGGAAGCGAACATGTCCAAACTATTATCCATCGGTTACCCCCACGAATTTTACAGTTTAGAAGAAGGAATTGCGGATTACGTGAAGAATTACTTAGAAAAACGCTAGGAAATCATTCCAACAGCTAGTGTCTGATTGGATTGTTCATCGATCAATATAAACGATCCAGTCGCTTTGTTTTTTCGGTATTCATCCACATAAATGGGTCCAGCTAATTGCAATTCTACCCGCGCAATGTCATTGGCTTGCAAGGCTATTTGTTCTTCATCTCGTTTCAAGGTTTGCATATCGTAGACATACAAAATCGATTTCACCATTGCTTTCACTTCATTTGTCGTGTGACGCAAGATGTATTTACGTCCAGGAACGTATGCCTGTGAACTCACCCAACAGATCATTGCTGAAAGGTGACGCACTTCTTCCGGTTGATTATTTGGCTTCACAATCATGTTTCCGCGTGAGGTATCCAATTCATCGGTCAACTCTAAGGAAATGGACTGTGGGGAAAAGGCTTCCTGTTGTGGTCCATTCATTCCCATGATGGACTTAACGTTGGAACGTTGATTTCCCGGTAAGACAATGATTTCATCTCCTACTCGGACAATTCCACTTTCTACCTTGCCTGCATATGCACGGTAATCCTGAACGAGTCCTTGGTCTACACGAATCGGATGTTGAACGGGAAAACGGAAATCAATATGGTTCTGCTCATTTGCGACGGAAATATGTTCCAAGGTATGAAGCAAGGTAGCTCCCTGATACCAGGTCATGTTTTCAGAACGATGTACCACATTGTCACCATTCAAAGCTGAAACAGGAATGAACTGAACATCAACGATTGCTAGTTTCGCGGAAAAATCTTGAAAGGAAGATACAATTTGATCAAATTCCTCTTTGTTGAACTCCACTAAATCCATTTTATTGACACAAACAATCAAATGTTTGATTTGAAGTAAGGAAGCGATAAAACTATGTCTACGTGTTTGTTCCACCACACCTT
Source organism: uncultured Flavobacteriales bacterium (assembly GCA_903860985.1). Taxonomy (GTDB): domain Bacteria; phylum Bacteroidota; class Bacteroidia; order Flavobacteriales_D; family Crocinitomicaceae; genus UBA952. The sequence goes on along the minus strand of CAIOSO010000105.1, from coordinate 9,917 downwards.
TGCGTGCATCGATGAGTATCAGTGCGGCATTCGCGGTGGACGCACCTGTAACCATGTTTCGTGTATACTGAAGGTGTCCGGGTGTATCTGCGATGATGAATTTTCGCTTTTCCGTAGTGAAATAACGATAGGCGACATCGATTGTAATTCCTTGTGCACGTTCATCTTTTAATCCATCCGTAAAAAGGGACAAGTCAATTCCCGACGAACCTTTGCGTTCAGATATGCGTCGAACCAATTCAATTTGATCCTGCGGAATTTGCTTGCAATCATAGAGCAAGCGTCCGATCAAGGTGCTTTTTCCATCATCCACGCTTCCTGCTGTGGTAAAACGAATAATGTCCTTTGTGTCTATCATCAGAAATACCCTTCTTTTTTGCGGTCCTCCATGGAAGATTCCGAACGAAAATCATCCGCTCGACTCCCACGTTCAGATTGATTCATTTCCTTTAATTCTGTAATGATTTCGGAAACTGTGGATGCATTTGATTCCATCGCTCCACTAATTGTCATGTCGCCGATGGTCCGAAACCTTACGGTAAGATTCAGCAACTTATCCGTTTCATGGGAAACTAAATAGGAAGATTGGGCTAAAATCGAGTCTTTCCTTTTCACACAGGGGCGTTGGTGAGCAAAATACAAACTTGGCAGGAGAATATTTTCCTTGTGAATGTAATCCCAAACATCTAATTCTGTCCAGTTGCTAATGGGAAACACACGAAATTGTTCTCCTTGATTTAAGCGACCATTGTATAAATGCCAAATTTCTGGACCTTGATTTTTCGGGTCCCATTGTCCAAAAGCATCACGATGTGAGAAAAATCGTTCCTTCGCTCGTGCTTTTTCCTCATCGCGTCTTCCCCCGCCTATTGCTGCATCAAATCCAAAGGATTCCATGCTTTCTAGCAAGGTAATGGACTGCGCACGATTCCGATTCGCATTCGGTCCGTTTTCCTCAAGAGCCGTTTGACGTTGGATCGAATCTTCCACCTTACCGACAACTAAGCGCACATTCAATCGCTCTGCTAATTCGTCTCGAAATTGGATCGTTTCCGGAAAATTATGACCGGTATCAATGTGTAACAAGGAAAATGGAATTTGTCCAGGTGCAAACGCTTTCGCTGCAAGGTGCGTCACAACAATGGAGTCCTTGCCTCCAGAGAACAAAATACACGGATGCTGAAACTGAGCGAATGCTTCACGCAGTACGTAGACAGCCTCCGCTTCTAACTCCTCCAAATAGTTTAATCGGTAACTCATTCCTTTGTGAAAAATGTTTGTACGATTTGGTCAAGGCATTGATCTGTTGATTGTTCATTGGTGTCGATCAGCAAATCTACTTGAGTTGGACGATCGAAAGGCGCTGATATTCCTGTGAAATTGTTTAGCGTACCTTGAGATACATTTTGATAGAGTCCTTTCACATCGCGACTTTGACACATCTTTAAATCAGCATCCACAAAAACGAAGCGAACAGTAGAACCGAGTATTTCACGCACTTTTTCGCGGTGAGCTTCCTCTGGGGTAATAAACGAAGCTAAGACTACCTGATGATTTTCGAGCAATAACTTGGCGATTTCAGCGGATCGACGAATATTTTCCATGCGATCCTCCGAAGAAAATCCAAGGTCTTGATTGATTCCCTTGCGCAGTTGATCACCATCAATGGTCACTACAGAAATTCCATTGTCCTTTAATCGTTGCAGCAACAGGTTCGACAAGGTAGACTTACCGGAACCAGAGAGTCCAAAAAACCATATTACGATTGGATTATTCATGTATTTCGTCAAAGAATAAAAGTAGTGAATTCCCGCTTACTTTGTATAGGGACAAAAAAAAACTCCTTCCAAATGGAAAGAGTTTTTCAGTTTGTTTCGTGAAGCTTATTCGCTAACAACTTCAAATTTGAATGATTGTTTCACGCCTTTGTAAATGTTTGCTTCAACTTCGTACGTTCCAATTTCGCGAATTGGTTCGTCTTTAATTTTCAATGATTTACGATCAATGTCATGTCCAAGCGCACGAAGTGCATCAGCCAATTGAACCGTATTAACAGAACCAAAGATTTTACCGTTTTCACCAGCTTTCGTAGAGATAGTGATGGTAATATCAGCGATTTTAGCAGCTAACTCTTGAGCTTCAGCTAAATTCTTAGATTCTTTGTGAGATTTTTGACGCATAATCTCTGCGTGTGCTTTTTTCGCGCTAGCCGTAGCAAGCGTCGCGTATCCTTGAGGAATCAAGAAGTTACGACCGTATCCAGGTTTTACGTTCACGATTTCGTTTGCGTAACCTAATTTATCAACGTTTTTCTTTAAGATAATTTCCATGACTTTCAGTTTTTCTGTTCAACAAATGATTATTTCAACATATCACCAACGTATGGAAGGATCGCAAGGTGACGAGCACGTTTGATCGCTTTGTTGACTCTCTTTTGGTATTTCGCAGAAGTACCAGTGATACGACGTGGAAGAATTTTACCTTGTTCGTTTATCAATTTCAACAAGAAGCTTGCATCTTTGTAATCGATAAATTTAATTCCGCTCTTCTTAAAACGGCAGTACTTGTCCTTCTTAATATCAATATTAATCGGGGTTAGATAGCGAATATCGTTTGACATCTCTTTTAATTTTTTAGGGTTAACAATTAGTTAGGCAGTAGCTCCAGCTTTTGCACGTCTTTTCACTGAGTAATTCATGTGATCAACTTCCATTTTAACCGTTAAAAAACGTAAAACTCGTTCATCACGCTTCAACATCAATTCGAAGTTCGCAACAACATTACCTTCCGCTTGGAATTCTACTAGAAAGTAGAAACCAGTGGATTTTTTCTGGATTGGGTACGCCAACTTGCGCAAACCCCAGTTCTCCGAATGAGTGATTGAACCACCAAGTGATTTAATCTCACCTTCGAATTTCTGTACTGCTTCCTTTGCCTGATCATCAGACAAAACGGGAGTTAAAATGAAAACAGTTTCGTAAGAATTCATAAGATTATTTTTAAATATTAATTAATCGGGTGCAAAGATACATATTCTAGTTTAAACGTGCAATAGCTTTTTGTTCGCTTTTTCGAGTATCCATCTTCGGATTTTCTATATCTTCGTCCTATGTCATTTTTTACCGAAGATTATCTGAATTTCTTTATCGAACTAGCAGGAAACAACCATAAAACTTGGTTTGATGAAAACCGCAAACGTTACGAAGAATCCGTGAAGAAGCCTTTCTATGCTTTTACACAACACCTGATACATACATTGGCAAAAACGGACGCTCAATTTGCTGATTTACAAGTGAAGGACTGTGTGTTCCGCATCAACCGAGACATTCGATTTTCCAAGGACAAAACGCCCTACAAACTGATGTGTTCCGCGGTCGTCGCTCCAAATGGCAAAAAAAGCAAGGCCGTAAACGGAATTTACTTTGAATTGAGTCCGGAACATGTGCGCGCTTACGGTGGGATTTACGAAATAGATAAGGAAGACCTAGAATTGGTGCGCGAGGGAATCGCCGCGAATATGGACGAGTTTCGAGGAATCTATGAATCCAAGTCCTTCAAGAAAACCTTTGGAGAAATCCACGGTGAGAAAAACAAAATCCTTCCCGCTCACCTCAAAGAAGCAGCCCAAGAAGAAAACCTTATTTTCAATAAACAATGGTATTTTTATGCCGAATTTCCCGCTGAAACGTTGATAGCTGATGATTTAGACAAACAATTGCTGCACTGCTACGAAGCTGGAAAACCTTTAGAACAATTTTTTAATCAATTTATACAACGCGCATGAAACGCATCATCCTACCTTTCCTTATCCTGATTACTCCTCTTTCATTCGCTCAGAAAAAAGAGATGAGCGTCAAAGAATCCGTACTTCTTCAACGCAGTGTTTCGCCGGAACGTGTGAATAATTTCCTGTGGATGAACGACAGTGAATACACGACGTGCAGCAAGGACTACAAAACGATGTATAAATCCACCGTTTCTAGCGACAAGTCTGTAGACCTCATCACCATCGACGAAATAAACAAAGTTTTAGGTTCCTCCTTTGGAAACTTCTTTGGCGCCGAATGGACCAACGAAACAACCTTGCTCTTAAATGATGGTCAATCCGTGGCGACCTTCGATATCAAAACGAAAACCGGAAAGATCCTCAAAAAACCAGTGGAGAATGCCGCGAATCAATCGTACCATGCCGCTTCGAATCAATTGGCCTATACCATCGACAATAATTTGTACATCGATGGACGTGCGATCACAAAAAACACGGACAAAAACATCGTTTCAGGTCAATCCATTGCGCGAAATGAATTTGGAATCTCCGGTGGAATTTTCTGGTCAAACAATGGATCCATTTTGGCTTTTTACCAAAAAGACGAAACAGATGTGCACAATTATCCTTTGTTGGATGTCAATGCGACACCGGCTTCCTTAGTTTCGATTAAGTATCCGATGGCTGGACAAAAATCCGAAAAACCACGCGTGGGAATTTACAACGTGAAATCGAAAAAAACGCTGTACATCTCTCCACGTGGAGCAGCGGACGATTACTTCACCAACTTGGCTATTACGCCGGACGAACAATTTATCATCGTAGCAGAAGTCAACCGTGACCAAAACCACATGTGGTTGAATGTTTATTCCGCTAAAACAGGAAAGTTTGTGAAAACTTTGTTTGAAGAACAAAACGACAAGTGGATCGAACCTGAGCATCCTATGTTCTTCCCAACTGAATCCACCAACGATTTCGTATGGGTATCAGAGCGCGATGGATTCAACAACCTTTATTTGTTTGACTTTAATGGGAAGTTGAAGCAAAAACTAACGAACCACGCCTTTGTCGTAAAGGACATTTTATGTGCAACGAAAGATGGAATGTCCTTGTATTACGCTGCCACTGGACCGAATCCAACCAACACCGTGATTTACCGCTGTGACCTAAAAGGAAACACCGAATTGATCACGAAGGAAGAAGGAACGCACAGTTTTAGCCTTTCCGCGAATGGAACGTATTTCATGGATGCTTTTTCGAGTTTATCGGTTCCATTTAAAGCGATGCTTTGGACCAACAACGGAAAAATGACAAAGTTACTGATGGAATCCAAAGAAAAATTGGCGGATTACAACGTCGGGACAACTGAAATTGGGTCCATCAAAGGAAAAGATGGTTCAGATTTGTACTACCGAATGATCAAACCAAGCTCTTTCGATCCATCAAAAAAATACCCGGTTCTTGTGTATGTCTACGGTGGTCCACACGCGCAAATGGTAACAAACTCATGGATGGCTGGAGCGAATCTTTGGATGCATTGGATGGCGAATCAAGGTTACATTGTCTTTACTTTGGATAACCGTGGGTCAGGAGAACGCGGATTCGCTTTTGAATCCCAAATCCACCGTCAACTAGGAACGGTTGAAATGGAAGATCAGTTAACCGGTGTAGAATACTTGAAATCCTTGAATTACGTCGACGGAAATCGCCTAGCGGTGCATGGATGGTCCTTTGGTGGATTCATGACGACTTCGTTAATGTTGCGTCAAGCTGGAGTATTCCAAGTTGGCGTTGCCGGTGGACCTGTAACCGATTGGAAGTACTATGAAATCATGTACGGAGAACGTTACATGGATCGTCCGGAGCAAAACAAGGCTGGATACGATGCGAATTCTTTGTTGAATTATACGAAAAACTTAAAAGGAGATTTATTGTTAATCCACGGCTCCATCGACGATGTGGTGGTGATGCAACACAACGAAGCGCTGTTAAAATCCTTCATTGAAAACGGTGTTCAAGTAGACGATTTCATTTATCCTATGCACAAACACAACGTCACAGGAAAAGACCGAGCGCATTTAATGGAGAAAGTTTTGTTGTACATCCTTGAAAACAACAAATAAGCATGAATAATTTACTGATCGCCTACATTCCTTTAATACTCAGTATTTTTCTGAGCAGAAGAATGTTACAAAGTGCCATTCGAAAATTGGACGATGAACTCAAAATCAAACTGATCAATTATACGACAAAAGACAAATCGCTGCAACTTGGAATTGTTGCAGCGATTTTAGTCTTGTTTTTAGTAAATATGAAATTCGAGTGGATTTCATTTTGGATCTCCAGTTATCTGTCCATAGGTATTTTAACGGTTTTGGCGATTTTTTCTGTTTACCGCGCTTATCAAAAATTGAAGGCGGATGGATTTCCATCTTGGTATTTAAGCGATATGATTAAAGGAAACCTTCTTCGTTCACTCGGATTGATTCTGTTTCTTGTCATTTTAAGCTTCGTTTAGAGCTTACTTTTATAGGGATTTGTAGGGGTTGGGGATTTATCCTTGCCGTCGAAAAAAGAGCAAATGGTAAAAAGATAATTTCTACCGTATGATGATTTGTAATGCTAAAATAACAAATTTACAAATCAAAAATTTCTTTAAACTTAGCCTCTATTTCTTCTACTTCTTTTTGCGTTAACGCAGAAAATTCTTTCTTGCGTGAACGTTCTGAAAGGTTCCCGTTTCCTTGTTCTAAAAATCCAATTATAAGTGATATCATGTTATCGGGCATTTCATGTTTATTGTCTATGAATTGTTTGAATGCATCATATTTCTTTAAGTATTCAACTTCTTCTGGAATGATATTAACCAAAGTGTCGTTTACACATTGAAAAAGAAATTCGGCTTGTGCTGTGGCGTCAAAATAGCGGTAATAGTCTATGGTATCATTTAAGATTTCAACATTATTATTCTTGGATGGCTTCCATTCAATAAAATTCAAAATTGGATGTGAATAGGATTCCAAGGATTTTGCGTAGTCCTTAATATGTGTTAAGATAGAAGCTGAAATTGGGAAAATGATTTCTTGTTCTGTATAACCTGTTTTAGATAAAACATGATGAATAATGTATCGATGCAAACGCCCGTTACCATCTACTAAAGGATGAATAAAAACAAAACCAAATGCAATTTTTGCAGCCACCAATACGGGGTCCATTCGCGATTCCGTGAGCACTTTTTGTGTTTGAAGCCAGCCATCCATTAGTTTTTCGAGATCTTCATGCTTTGCAGAAACATGATCCGGAATTGGCTCTTGTGTTGCACGATCCCTATCCCCAATAAACCCTTGCTGACTCCTGATTCCCATTTTGACAAATCGATCATTTTCAATGACCAATTGTTGCAAGCGATTCAATTCTGCTATTGAAAGTTCATTTTTACCCGCCTGACCAATTGCGATTCCCCAACGAGCAGCTCTATTGTTTCTTGGATTTTCCCCCTCAATTGAAAAGGATGCTTTTGAATCTTTTAGTAGAAGAAATGAGGAAGCTCTTTGAAGAATATCCTTATGAACCCGGTTTAAGTAGTTACTTTTTTCTTGACGAATATTAGATGCAATATATTTCTCAAGCTTCTCTGTTTTCCGAATTAGTGGGCAAAAATCCTGATTTCCAGGAAGATTATTAATTACTTTATGTCGTGGTGAACTGATACCATCAATTGCATATTGTATTTTTTCGTCAATAACAGGGACGAGATTCCCAGTTTTTAGATCTGGTATGTTCAACTTAGTTTCCATTAGCCACTCATACAAGAACCAAATTCTTCTGCTATATTGCCCAAGATTTTCCTGCTGAATAATCTCTTCAATCTCTACCGACGAAATCACTTCAAACAATTTCTTAAACACAAGTAGGTCTACTCCTTCATACTTTAATGCGAAAGTGATTTGCTTGTAGAGGTTTTCCTCCGGAAGGTATCTTGAAGGGAATACTTTCCATTCAAGATTCTCATATTGTCTTTTCTTTTTGCTTATAAAAGTCAATTTCACAGGTATGGGAACAGCTAACTTATATGCTTCTATAATTGCACCATATCCGACAATAACACCCTCTTCTGGAACAGTTCTGCCGTGAAAAACACTTAATTGCAAGGAAAAATGCTTAATATTCATTCTAATAGGAGAAATTTAATTAAGTGCAAGATAGTGAAATTTATGTAATAAGGATGAAAAACACTTAATAATATGCAATAAGTGAGAAAAACACTTAATTCTTACGTAATAGTTCTAACCTTTCGTTTTTTTTCTAAAAACATAGTAAATCAAGGAGAAAGGCTCAGAACCCAATGTTGCTATCCACCCAAAACGCATAATCCCCTACTCTACAATTCCATAAAATCAATTTTTCACCTAGTATTCCTACTAATTATCAATGTACTTATACTGACGATTTTGATGGGGTCAGAAAAATGGATTTATCTCCAATCCCTTGAAATCACAAGAGATTTCAAGTTTTAAACTACCTAAAAAGCTTGTGAAAGGTTGATTCCACTAAAAATTCAAGCATAAATTTTTCACTTACTTCGATTCGAAAACACTTCATCTGTATTTGTGTATTTCAGGAGAAGAATTTGACTCGAACACTCCTCAACTCAAAGTAGAGCATTAACTAAATTTTCTTTTATGAAAAAACATTTATTATTTTTTGGCCTTTTTGGCTGTGGTTTGGCTTTTGGGCAAAACCAATCCAATGGACCATTAAGCTTTGGATTATCTGGACCGGAAACATTTCGATTTGGACCAGGAATAGTTACTCAAGACCAATCGCTTTCTGGATTTGGTTTTGGACCAACAGCGAGATGGTTTAGCTTAGGTCAGGTTACTTCTGGCACACAAACATTCTATGGTAATCGTTTTCAGTACAATGAAAGAGCTTTTGTTACAGGTTATACAAATGCTTCTCCGAACAATCCTCGTATTGAGTGGATACATAATGGTGGATCGACTTTGGGGAATCTTGAATTCAGAGTTGCGAAAAATTTCCTTGTTCCTGTCAGTGAAATTGTAGCCATCATGACCCCACAAGCAAATACATACTTTTCTAAAAATATTAGTCTTTTCAGCGCATTAAACCCTAAAGTCGGCATAAGCTTTGACAATATATCGGGCTTACAAATAATTTCAAATAATACATTAGCATCAGGAATAGATCCGATAGGAGCTCAAATTCACGTACAACAAAGTGGAAATTACGGAATAGGTTTACAATCGAACATGAATGGAGGCATGACGTCAATTGGTGTCTTAGGAAAAGCAGAAGGGGATTTAAATTCAATTGGCGTTTTAGGTGTTGCCTCATCAAATACCCAATTCGGGGCTGGAATATACGGTAATTTACCAATTTCGGGGAATCCCTCCCTTTTTGCAGGATTCTTTGATGGTGATGTCTACTTAAATGGAATGATCCTTCCATCAGATGCTAAACTAAAGGAAAATATTGTGAAAGAAACAAATATTCTAGATCGCATCAACTTATTAAATCCTGTTTCATACAATTACAAGAAAACAGATGGGCTAAATCTTTCTCAGGGAACACAACATGGTTTCATTTCCCAAGAAATGGCTGAAGTGTTTCCAGAGCTTACTCGAGATATTACCAAACCGGTTTTTGATAACGAAGGTAAAATAGTATCTGAATTGTCCTTCAAAGCCATTAACTATGTTGGAATGATCTCTATTCTCACAGAAGCAATTAAGGAATTGAATGTTGAATTGACGGCAGTTCGTCAAGATTTGGATGAATATAAAGCAAACGATGTAGTGCGAAATCAAATTATTCAAAATACATCTTCTTTAAATGGATATTCTATCGAACAAAACATTCCAAACCCTTTCTTTGATAAAACTTCCATTCGTTTTCAATTGGCACCTGGTGTAGAAACTGCAACACTTTCTATTTTCAATTTAAATGGTGGTTTTGTGAAAGATTATTCACTTGAAGGAAATACTGGTGAAGTGGAAATCCTTGCATCCGAAATTGGAAAAGGCATGTTTATTTACAGCCTCAATCTAAATGGACAAGAAATTATTTCTAAAAGAATGATTGTTAAATAATTTCTCATTACATAAAGCACCGCTTTTTTGTGGTGCTT
>CAIOSO010000104.1 GCA_903860985.1 uncultured Flavobacteriales bacterium | reverse complement strand
TAGATAAAATAATCTTCCATGAGTTTATCGATTAGATATGGCGCTGGTGGAACGTGTTGACTACCAGAAATCATCACTGGAACACCACGGTATTTTCCGGCATTACGGTCATCAAGACCTTTTAATACCAAGTGATGAATTTGCTTTAAACAATGTGTATTAAAGCTCACTTTATGTTCCACTAAATCGTAAAGTAAATCAATGGCCTCTCGGTGATTAATGACCTCCAAATGTTCACGCACACTTTTACCGCCAATAGTTATTCCTTCATTGATCACCAAATGGGTTTCTTGTAAACTGAGTGTATTGCCTTCAATACGGTTCGATTCATATGTGTAGGAAGTGTGAAAATACTGTTCGAGTTTTTGTAATTGAACGACATCTAAAGGCTTTGCTTTTCGCCATTGTGCCGACAAACGATCTAATTCTTTCCGTTTTTCTTCTAAGTCTTTACTCAAAGGAATGTTTTCAAAACGCTGCTCGCTCAATAAATAACTCACACGCGCTTCTGCTAAACAGAATATTTCTGTAACCAACTGCGGATAATCTTTGACAATTTTCACCACTTCTTGAGACAAATAAAACGAGAGCAATTCACGAAAAGGAATCTCCAATACATCAGACATTTTTTTAATCTGTGCTTGACTAGGACGGCGTTTTTGTGCCAATATTCGACTCATTAGGCTCGCATCTATCTCTAGACGACTAGCTAATTCATGGATTTTAATCCCTTTTTCCTGAAGTTTTTCGTGAATAATTGTTTTCATGTCTTTTTTTGTCATGACTAAATTAGTCATTTTTTTTCGGTCATGAAATTCTTTTTCTAAATTTCTTCCTTCAAAAGCAAAATAACTTCATCTCTAGACTCGATATGTGACATATGTCCGGCATTTGGAAGAAAGTGAACACGCATTCCCGGCAGGCGCAAAAACAACTGCTCACCTGAAACGAGTGTATCCAATTCTCCATGGATAAACACATATCTACTTGGATTCGCCAATACTTCTTCCGTATAATCTACACGTTCACGCATCGCTAACGCGGCATAGGCAATCGCATCCGCACTCATGTGATTCGCTTCTTTTATTAACTGCTTGATTTCTGCTTGAAAATCGTTTGGACGCCCGAATAAACCTGGAATGGCTTCGCGAATAAAGTGTTTTTTTGCTTTATAAACCAAATCAGCCACACGCAAACGATCACGACGCTTTTGCTCGTCGTCGCTCCAGCAATTAGAGTTTAATAAAATAAGTTTTTGACAAGGTGCTAAGTGACATAGATCCAGCCCGACATATGCTCCGAGTGAGTGTCCAACGAGGGTGAATTCAGTGATTTTTAACTCCTTCAAGACTTCAAGAACTTGCTGTGCCATAAAGCGAATACTCGGTATCTCCGCAGTATCCGTTAACGGTGATTGTCCGTGTCCGGGAAGATCAATAAGAATACAACGAACATTCAATTCCTTTAATGGAAGATAATCCCACATGGTGGAGGACTCCAAGAATCCATGCAAAAAGACAAGGGTTTTTCCTTCGCCAACTGATTGATAATGCAACATGAACTATGCGTTCATCAAGTCTTCAATCGCTTCTGCTTCAATTGGAATATCACCCATCAAGTTGAATGGCGCACCGCTCGATTGAACGACCAAGTCATCCTCCAAACGGATGCCCAATCCTTCTTCTGGAATGTAAATTCCTGGCTCGCACGTAAAGACCATTCCGGCGGAAATCGGTTCATGCCAGATTCCCACATCATGCGTATCTAGTCCCAAGAAATGAGAAGTTCCATGCATAAAGTATTTTTTATAGGCTGGCCAATCTGGATTTTGTGTTTTGATATCGTCCATGGAAATTAATCCAAGTCCGACTAATTGTTCTTCCATCAAGGATCCCACTTGTTTGTGGTATTCCGCCATAATGGTTCCAGGCACCAATAATTTTTGCGCTTCGTTTTTCACGTGTAAAACTGCATTATACACCGCTCTTTGTCGAGCAGTGAAGCGTCCATTTACAGGTAAACAACGAGTTAGATCTGATGAGTAATTCGCGTATTCCGCACCAACATCAAGTAGAATGACATCTCCGTCCTGACATTGCTGATTGTTTTCAATGTAATGCAACACACATGCATTTTTTCCAGAGGCAACGATTGGCGTATAAGCAAATCCATTGGAACGATTGCGTAAAAATTCATGCGCCAATTCTGCTTCGATTTCGTATTCCCAAACTCCTGGCTCGATGAAGGCCAATAGACGTCGAACACCTGCTTCGGTAATTTTACATGCACGCTGCATTAATTCCAATTCCACCGCTTCTTTGATGGAACGAATTTTATGCATGATCGGTGCTGACTTATGCACTTGATGTGCTGGATAATCTTGCTTGACTTGTTTGATGAAGCGATCCTCACGCGTTTCAACTTCTGTATTTGCACGCAAATGTTCGTTCGTGTTTAAATACATTCCTTGTGCTTCCGCCATCATTTGTTTGAAGATGGTCGGGAATTGCTGCAACCAATAAACGGTTTTGATTCCTGAAGTCAGAAAGGCTGTCTCCTTCGTCAATTTCTCCCCTTCCCAAACGGCAATTAAATCACTCGTTTCTTTCAAGAACAACACTTCTCGGTGAGCGGGATTACTTGCATTTGGAAAAAGAACTAAAATCGATTCTTCTTGATCCACTCCTGACAAATACAAAATATCACGGTGCTGCTGAAACGGCATCGTGCTATCTGCACTAATTGGGAAAATATCGTTGGAATTAAAGACCGCTAACGTGTTAGCTGTCATTCGTTCGGTGAATTTCTTTCTATTCGCAATGTATAGATTGGAGTCGATTCGATCGTATTTCATAGTGCTCAAATTTGTTGAGTAAAATTACGATTTCTCCTTCAGAAAGAAAGAAAAACAAAGGAATTATCGATGAAACTGCTTATTTGGAAGCGAGATCTTGCTGTTGAACAGTTTGTGTAAGACTATAGGACTCACACTGTACTTTCTTAGAGCCTTTACACGCATTTAATACAAGGAAAGCGCCAATTGCGCAGATAATCGTGGTTAATTTGGTTTTCATAATCAATCGTTTGAACGTTTAAGTTAGTCTTTTTTGTCTTTAAACCAAGCGGAATACATGACGTAATTATTGGAAATGCGTTGCACCTCGCCAGCAAATAACTCTGGACTCAAGGTTTTGACTTTTTTCGCCGGAACTCCAGCGTAAATACTCCAGGACTCGACACGTGTTCCTTCCAATAGTACCGCTCCGGCAGCAATGATGCTATTTGCTTCGATGTAACAATCATCCATGACGATGGAGCCCATGCCAATGAGCACATTGTCTTCTACCGTACATCCGTGGACCAAGGCGTTGTGTCCGATAGAAACGTGATTACCCAAATTCACTTTGGTTTTTTCATAAGTACAATGAATGACTGCCCCATCTTGCACATTGACGCGATTTCCCATGCGAATGGAATTCACATCGCCTCTCACCACCGCGTTGAACCAAACGGAACACTCAGATCCCATGATCACATCGCCAACAACCGTGGCATTCTCTGCGAGGTAACAATCCTCCCCAAATTGTGGAACAAATCCACGACATTCTTTTATTAAAGCCATGTTTCAAATTTAGCGATTCTAGGTAAACGTCATTGGATTTTGAGGAGAAATCTCCATCAACGTAACTTGTTTGACCCATCTCAGTATAAAGCCCTGTTAATCATCGAATATGCGCGCCTTTTTTCAGAAAAAATGGATTAAAATCCCTTACCAAATTACCCTGTACAGTTTTGCGATTTATGGATTTTTCTTGGTAGGAACTTATTTAGCCATGAAATTCAAGTTGACCAATGACGCCGGATTAGTAGATGTCAACAACCGCTATTACCAACAAATTCACGATAAATACAACCAATCGTTTAAAATTGATAGTTCGAACATCGTTCAGTACCGTAGTGAAATCCTAGGACGCATTAACCTGTTGAACGAGTACTATCCGAAGAATGCCAGTGACATCATGGATGCTTGGGTGAGTTCAAAAGATGAGAAATTGGCCTTGCAAATGTTATCGGCCATCGATTTGAAGCTGAAAGACAAAAAATCCTACCAAAAAGCTTTGCAACGAATCATCACCAATCGCAAGTTGGATGCCAAAGAGAGCGGACTCAACGCTTTCGATTGGATGAACATCATGGAATGGAAATACTTCAAAGAAGCCGTCGCTAAGGACAAACGCTACATCGATTCCGCCGCAAAAGCAGCAGGAGTAGAATCACGCATGATTGTTGCCTGCCTTGTTGGAGAACAAGTTCGACTTTTCAACTCAAGACGTGAACGATTCAAAACCTTTGTTGCGCCGTTGAAAACCCTCGCTTTAGAAACAAATTTATCTTACGGCGTTACCGGAATCAAAGAAAACACGGCTCAGCGCATTGAACGTTATCTAAAGGATTCTACTTCGATGTATTATTTGGGAAACAAATACGCCCATCTGTTGGACTACGATTCCACCATCAATTACAACAACCAACACAACGACACCATGAGTGTCCGAGTGAAACGTTTGGTGCAATACAAAGACCATTATTACTCCTATTTGTATGCGGCGATTTACATCAAACAGATCAAAACGCAGTGGGAAAAAGCCGGATTCCCGATTGACAATCGTCCGGAGATTTTGGCTTCCTTGTTCAACTTGGGTTACCAAAAATCCATTCCAAAAAAGAACCCAGCGGTTGGAGGTTCAAACTTTAAAATTCGTGAACAGGATTATACATTTGGATCCGTCGCCTACGAATTCTACTACTCTGGGGAAATGTCCAACATCTTCCCGTACAAAAAGGAAAAATTTAAGGATTGATTTTAAATTCTGTCAGTTCAGACATTAGTCGTTCTTGAGACAGCGGAATACTCACCGTAATGTGTCCGTTTTCGGCTAATTCTTGGCTTAAAATAGAACATGGATACGCTTTTAACGTTTTCATTACGCCAGGCATATCCGCATAAGAGAACTGTAATTCCCATACCACTTCCTCTTCACATTCGATCATTTCTGCTTGTTCCAAGGCATCTTTTGCTGCGGAGCGATACGCCGTAATGAGTCCACCCACTCCTAAATTGGTTCCACCGTAATAACGCACCACGGCAATGAGCACATTGCTCAAATCAAAGGATTGAATTTGACCTAAAATCGGTGGGCCGGCGGAATTCGAAGGTTCTCCATCGTCACTCGAACGGTACAATTTCTTGTCGCTTCCCAAGCGAAAAGCGGAGCACACATGAACAGCCTGATGGTGTTCTTTTCGTTTGGCTTGAATAAATGCTTTAACCTCTTCTTCCGTTTTACAGGGCACTGCGAATGCGAAAAACTTGGATCCTTTTTCCTTGTAGAATCCTTCGCTGATCTTCGCTATGCTGAGGTATTTTGACACGCTGCAAAGGTAGGGATTCGCAAGAGTAATTGGAAATTCGAGGATTTCAGTTACTTTTAAGATAAATTACGCTCCGTTCATCCATAAGATCCTTTAGCAAATTGATCCTTGGGTTAATCTGGTCGTCTGTTAACTTCTCACAAACTAGTTGAGTTTGACCTTTAATTTTTAACTTATTAAGCATGTTCAAAACCATCCTGTTATTATCTATTTGCTTGATCCAAGGATTAACGGTTGCACAAGTGGATTTATCGAAATTACACAAAGCCCAACCGACTGATTTGGATTTTTCACAGCCCCTCATGTTAGATGG
>CAIOSO010000103.1 GCA_903860985.1 uncultured Flavobacteriales bacterium | reverse complement strand
GCATATAATCAAATCGTTGATGGACGAACAAAATAATCGATTCACAAACAATCTATTGGGAATTCGAACGTTAATCAAGCCAACAACCTTATCTTCGTAAGGCATGATGCCGAACTATTTTTGGTCCTTCTTGATTCTTTGTTTTTTTTCCGTTGGAGCACAAGCTCAAATTGGAAATCAACGCGCTATTCATCAACATTTCAACACCGAGTGGAAACGCATTGACACGCTGAGTATTTATCCTAGTTCCTTTGTCGTATTGCTTGGCAAGGACACCTTAAAAGCGAGTGCTTATGAAATCGATTTTCTTTCGGCTAAGTTTAGATTAATCGAGGAATCAACGGACACATTAACACTTTCCTACCAAGTTTGGCCCTTTGATTTCACCAAACAGTATGTAAAACGGGACACTACGCTCATTTTTCAAGGTCGTCCTTTAAGTGAGCGGGACTTATTTAAGATCGAAGCAAATACCGCTGATCCAACTCTTTTTGGAGGGAATGAAATCACAAAAAATGGCAGTATTTCCAGAGGATTGAGCTTCGGGAATAAACAAAGTTTGGGAATCAACTCCGCATTAAACTTAGAGTTGTCGGGGATGATTAGTGACAACTTAAAATTAACCGCCTCCATTTCGGATGCGAATATTCCCATCCAAGCAGATGGCAACACCAATAAACTTCAAGAATTTGATCAAGTCTACATTCAATTGTCGAACGATCATTTCAAGTTAATTACGGGTGATTTTTGGTTGTCGAAGCCGGCCGGATATTTCATGAACTACAAAAAACGTGGACAAGGAATCAGTTCAGAATTCCAGGGGAAAACAGCCACTGATGCCAAGTGGTTTACCCAAAATAGTGTCGCGCTCTCCAAAGGAAAATTTAACCGTCAAATCATTCAGGGAATTGAAGCCAATCAAGGTCCATATCGCTTGCGAGGAGCAGAAAACGAACCGTTTATCACCATTCTTTCGGGAACGGAACGCATTTACATCGATGGGAAATTACTCATGCGCGGACAAGAATTCGATTATACCATCGATTACAATACCTCCGAACTTATTTTTACTTCTCGGCATTTAATTACCAAGGACATCCGAATTGTAGCCGAATTTCAGTACTCCGATCAAAATTATGCGCGTTCCTTGCTTCAAAGCGCAACACGACTTGAATTAAAAAAAGGTCAAATTTGGTTCAATGCCTACAGTGAGCAAGACGCGCGAAATCAATCCTTACAGCAGGACTTAAGCAGCGCGCAAAAGTATAGTTTGTCGCAAATTGGCGATGATTTAGCGCAAGCCATTGTCAATAGCATCGATTCTGTTGGCTACAGCGAGAATCAATTGTTGTATCAATTAATTGATTCATTAACGTTTGATTCCGTCCTGGTTTTTAGCGTGGATCCTGCGCTTGCACATTACCGGGCATCCTTTCAGTTTGTTGGACAAAACAAAGGAGATTACGTACTAGATTCGTATAATGCCTTAGGAAAAGTATACAAATGGGTGGCGCCCGTTGCCGGAATTCAACAAGGTGACTTTTCTCCCAATCGAAGTGTGATTACTCCGAAACAAAAACAAATGGTCTCCGCTGGAATCCAGTTTCAAGTGAGTCCAACGATGCGTATTGAAACCGAGTCCGCCCTAACTACAAATGATCAAAACACCTTTTCGCGTTTGGACGCTAAGGATGACCAAGGATTCTCGAATCGCTCTAAATTAGTGCAGCAAATCCCGTTGAAAAAAGATCAATGGCAAGCGGTTTCCTTTGAAACCTATCTGGATTTCGAGTATTTAAGTCGTTCCTTTAGTCCCATTGAGCAATACAGAAAGGTTGAATTTGATCGAGATTGGAATACGCGAAACAAAAACTTTGTTGGACAACAAACTTCGTTTCTTACAGGAATTAAGTTGGCGGATAAACAAAAAGGATTAGCCAAACTCGAGGCGCAAAATTATTCCATTGGCAGTGATTTCAACGGTTCGCGTTTGTTTTCCGAGGGAAATTGGAAACAAAGCGGTTGGTCCGCGAATTGGGATGCTAGTGCCTTAACATCCAAGGCAAGTACTGCGAATGGAAGCAATTCATTTGTGCGACACCGCATGGATCTTTCCAAGCAACTAGGGAATATCAAATTGGGCTACAAGGATGATCACGAACGAAACGTTTTCCTCGCAGATTCTTTGATGAGCACACCTAGTTACCAGTTTTTCGATTACCAATTTTACCTGTCCAATGCAGATTCTACACGCTATCAATATAAACTGTATTACCGCGAACGACTCGACCAGCGCAGTGATTCCATTCAATTGAGAAATGCCGCAAAAGCGAAAACAGCGGGAGCAGAACTCAGTTGGAATCAACTCAAAAATCAGCGTTTGACCATTTTAAGCGCGTACCGTTCGCTGGAAATACTCGATAGCGTTTTGCTTCCGCAAACACCGGAGAATTCCTTGGTGGGACGCATCGATTACGAAGGACGATTTTTCAAAAACGCGTTAATCATCAATACTTTCTACGAAGTTGGATCCGGATTGGAACAGAAAAGACAGTTTCAGTATTTGAAGGTCAATGATGGACAAGGGCTTTACACGTGGATAGACTACAACAACAACGGAATCAAAGATTTAAATGAATTTGAAATCGCTCAGTACATTGATCAAGCGAGTTACATTCGAATCTTTATTCCAAGCAATGACTACGCAAACACCTTTTCAAACGAGTACAATCAAAGTATTTTTTGGCGGCCAGAACGCATTTGGAACGATCAACAAACGTGGAAAAAAGTACTGGGGAAATTCTCCGACCAAGCGCGCTTGCGCATGCAGCGGAAAATCAATGAATTTAACCTGGAAAGTGCGTTTAATCCCTTTTTCAACGATATCGCAAACAGCAGTTTAGTCAGTTCATCCATTACCATGAACAATTCCCTATTCTTCAATCGGATGGGGAAAATCTTTACAGCGGAGTATCAAGTGCAGCAAAACGACACCAAGAATTTATTGGCCAATGGACAAGATGCGCGCAGCCAGAAAAGTCAGGAAATTTTACTTCGTTGGAATGTTCATCCCACTTTTTCCATTGAATCGAGTGCGAAAATGGGCACAAAGTCAAGTTTAGCAGATTACACCAGTGGAAGGAACTACGTTTATGGCTACCGACAAGTTCAGCAAAGTTTGATTTACCAAGGATCCACGAATTCGCGCTACGCTTTAACGGGAAGGATTTCCAACAAACAGAATGAAGCAATTTACGGTGGAGAAACGTGTATGCTCAAAGAACTTGGACTCACATGGAAGCAAAATCAAACCGAAAAAGGTGGATTTCAGGGAGAATTTAAATGGATTCAATTGAATTATACCGGATCCGCGCAATCCGCAATCGGTTATGAATTGTTGGAATCACTCAAACCTGGAAGCAACTTTACTTGGACCATTGGCTACCAGCGCACTTTGTCCAAAAACCTACAAATGACGCTGCAATATAGCGGAAGAGACATGGGAACATCGAGAACTATTCACAACGGATCGATGGAATTACGTGCGTTCTTTTAGATTCTGCCAATAAATTCTCGTGCTTTCTCACGCGCTACTTCATCCGCTTGAACGTACTGTTCGTAACTTGGAGTCAAGACGTTGCTTGCCGATTCGACCACCGCTTGATTGATTTCAGCGATTTCCAGAAAACTAATTTTTTCATTTAAGAAAGCATCCACGGCGATTTCATTCGCTGCATTTAAAGAACAAGCTGCGGTTCCATGCATGTCCATGACTTTAAAAGCAAGGTCAAGGTTTTTAAACACCTTTCTATCTGGCGCTTCAAACGTTAATTGTGGGTAATCCATGAAATTGAAACGCGGGAAATTTGTCGGGAGTCGTTGCGGGAACGTGAGCGCATACTGAATAGGCAGCTTCATATCTGGAAGTCCCATTTGTGCCTTCATGCTTCCATCCTCAAACTGCACCAAACTGTGTACGATGGACTGCGGATGCACAATGACATCAATTTGATCTGTTTGCAGGCCAAATAACCATTTCGCTTCAATGACTTCCAATCCTTTGTTCATCAAACTAGCAGAGTCGATGGTGATTTTCGCCCCCATGGACCAATTTGGGTGTTTTAAAGCTTGCGCCAAACTCACCGTTTGCAATTGCTCATAGGTGAATCCGCGGAACGGTCCACCGGAAGCCGTTAAGTATATTTTTTCAATTGGATTCTGATATTCTCCGACCAAACATTGAAAAATCGCGGAGTGTTCGGAGTCCACCGGATAAATATTCACTCCTTTTTCCTTCGCTAATTTCGTAATGAGTTCACCAGCAACGACCAAGGTTTCCTTGTTTGCTAGGGCGATTGTTTTTCCAGCTTCAATCGCGTGAATTGTTGGTTTGAGTCCGGCGTAACCAACAAGAGCAGTCAACACGGTGTGAACTTCGTTCGATTCCACCACTTGACAAAGAGCTTGTTCGCCAGCGTATACATGAATGTCCTCACCCCAAAGTGCATCCTTTACCTTTTGATAGAGTGATTCATCGCTAATCACCACAGAATTCGGATGATATTTCAGTGCTTGTTCGATAAGCAAGTCGGCATTTTTACCCGCTGTTAACACTTGCAGGTCAAAATATTCCGGATACGTTTCCAGTACTTCAAGCGCTTGGGTTCCGATGGATCCAGTAGATCCTAAGATGGCGATGCCTTTTTTCGAATTCATTGAACAAAAATAACATTTTCACGACGAAGAAGTTCGGTGATGCAGTGGAAGAAGGTAATTAAACTAAAGAATGGTTTGATTCCGTATGATGAGGCTATTTGTTCCGATGAACGCTTTCAAAGGTTCTTAAGCTCCTGTAAATGAGAAAAGAATAATCACGTAAAATGAATAGTCATCATTGAATTAATTAAAATAAATGAATAATTTTATGTTCAAACGGGAATAGAACCAAGAAAAACTTGAATTAGTGTTGCTTTGTTGTGTGTCGTTAACGTGAATTCTTTATTTAATTTATTTACCATGAAAGTAATTTTCTCTATCTTTTTTTGTTTCCTTTTCTTGAATGCTTTTGGGCAGAAGGATGTTGATCCTAGTATCTTGACTATTGAAATACCTCACAAACTGACTAGGGGTAATGAACCGCTTATCATTTGCTTTAAAAATAATTCATTTATTGTCATAGACCACGATGGAGGAAACATGAACCTTCAACATTACTCAGCTAGTTTTTCATTATTACACCAAGAGAGTGTAGATGTTTCAGATTTTAAAATAAAAGCTACTACTTGGGATGAAAAGAATAGAGTGTACTTTTTTGGACGAAATGAAGTTGCTGGAAAAACTTATTATTACGATGCTGTAGAACAGAAACTTATACAAGAGAACCTAGAATGGGATCCAAATGGTGCTTCAGGAATGGCTTATTTTACACCCTATGGTAAAGGATGGATTGCATGTTCTCAAGTTTTTGGAGCAGGTGGATTTACAGAAGTAAATAGAAAGAAACATATAAAAGGAATCAACATTTTTGATTTGGAAAATAAAAAAGTAAACATTGTTCCCATTGAACTCGAGAGTGTGGAAAAAGGGAGGATTAACTGTTTTGCTTTAAACTACATGGAAAAGTCAAATGTCATTGTTGTTGCTGCAACAGCTAATGAGCCAGGCATAGGCAATTTTTCCATCCATTTACTGATTTATGATACTGAAGGCTCCTTACTTGCTGATCATAATGTAACATTAGAGGAAGGTATCGCGCCAAAAACGGTCAACTTTATTGAGACTGGAAACATGGAGTTTGTCATGATGGGAATTGGTGTAAATCGTAAAACCAAAGACGAATCCATCTACAAACTTCGCTTTACAGAGGAGCAAAGCGGTGAATTTGAAACAGAGGATGCAAATACTATTTTTGATCAGGCTTGTGAAGGAGAACTAGGGAAAAATGATATTAGAGAAATATCAATAACCAATGATAGTCCTGTAAATGCAAACTATTCCGTTCACCCTCTGATAAATGTGACTGACGGATTCTACTTTATAGTTGAAAAATCATTTCCAATTGTAGTTAAATACGTAGATCCGAAGACACGAGAACAAAGTAATAAAAAAATCGGTTTCAATACTCAGGCTGCTTATGTATTGAAATTCGACAAAGAAGTAAATTTGGTCTGGAATAACTGTCTGGAAATTATTTTGGATCATACACCAATAGATTTATACGACCTTGTATCTGTCGCTACCGATGAATTATCATCAGTCAAGATGGCTTACATTGGAGGAGTGGCTGATTTAATAACTAAAAAATTTGACATTAATGGCGAAGTCGCCCAACCCGCAAGTTCAACAGAATTCTTTCAAGCCAAATATAGTGGTATGTATACCATTACCGGATACGACAATATGGATTATAAGGAAAAATCAAAATTATACCACCTAAACGGAAATATATTTCTTGGTTGCCATTTATTGAAAAACAGTATCGAATTAAAGAAATATGAATTTGAATAAGGAATAAATCAACCCGACACCAACTTTATCCCAGTCAAATCCGCTTTGCCGTGTTTTAATAACTCATAGGTGAGTCGGTCCGCTTCACAGTCGGTGAATTTCACCCGTTTCAAATCATTGTACTTAAAAAAGGTTTGAATGAATTTCACTTTGTGAAACGTTACCTTGCTGAAGGAACATTTCTCGAAGGAACAGCGGTCCATTGTGCCACTGAATTGCACATTCGATAGACGCGTATTCACAAAAGCTGTTCGGTTCAATTCAACTTGGTC
The DNA here is from genome assembly GCA_903860985.1 of uncultured Flavobacteriales bacterium. Taxonomy (GTDB): domain Bacteria; phylum Bacteroidota; class Bacteroidia; order Flavobacteriales_D; family Crocinitomicaceae; genus UBA952. Next base: position 8,290 of record CAIOSO010000103.1, on the reverse strand, counting down.
AAAATTCAGTTTGTCGATTCCAGCGTAGGAAAAAAGTACCTTGGTCAAATCTGACTTTGTTACATCGCAAGATGAAAGAAAAGAACTGACAAATTCTGTTTCCTTTAGGTTCGCACTTTTCAAGGAACACTGTGCAAAATTGGACTTTTGAATCAGCATATTCGTCAACTTCGCCTGGCTAAAGTCGCAGTAATCCAGGTTGTTGGATTTCATTTGCACGTTAGATAAATCGGCACCGATAAACTGGCACTTTTTGACATTGGCTGAATGAAACCTTTCTTGAATATTTTTTATGCCTGAGAAGTCAACGTTTATCCAGTTGCTTTCGGACATGTTCCAATTGTGCTTTTTCTTTTTATCGATGGCATCCAATTCGGTCGAATTCCGCTCTTGCGGTAGTTCCTTCTCCTGAATAGCTACAGGTGATGAACCTTGTTCCGAAAAATAATTCAAATCGACTGCCAATATTTCAGCGATTCGACACAGTAAAATGATGTCCGGAAGCGATTCCCCTCGCTCCCATTTTCCAACCGCCTGCGGACTCACCGCTAGTTCCTGCGCAAAGGTGGCCTGAGAGAAGTTTTTGCTTTTTCGAGCTGACGTTAATTTAATTCCAATGGATTTCGCTGTGATCATTGTTCTTTTATAAAAGGCTTGATGACAAAGTTAAAACATATCCTTCACTTTATATTAACTTTTTGGTTGTTTTTACACTACTTTTAGTTGTTTTATGTTCGTGTAAAACATTTTTATTTATAGGTGATAGGTGATAGAATTATCCTACATTTACTACATGAACAACTGGACCGAATCAAACAACGAACTCAAGAAAACGTTTGTGTTCTCTTCTTTCAAAGATGCCATCGATTGGATGGTGAAAGCGAGTGTGGAAATTGATAAACAAAACCATCATCCAACGTGGACCAATGAATACAACAAGGTACATGTATGTTTAACAACACACGACGAAGGAAATACCATCACCCACAAGGATAGGGAACTCGCGCAGGCTTTGGATGCGATAGAAGTGAACGGAGCGTTCTAGGAAATTTCCTTGGATTTAACCTATAAACTTAAACACATTTGGTAAAAAGTCCCCAGGGTTTAATGACACCGGCGGATTAGCTGGTATTGATGTCATGAACAAGAACATTTCCGTGTCTAATTCTACCTTTTCTATTTGCGGAGCGTTGTATGCACGCTTTTTCAGTGCTTGTCCGATGATTTCTGTGGTTTTCATGGCTTGGGTTTAATCTTGAATAAATACTTTCTTCTTTTCGATGAGCGTGCCACTTTGGACCGTGAGGTAGTAGATTCCGGATGGAACGTCTAGCTCGATCGTTGTGATGATTCCTTCTAGTTGTCCGGAGTACACTGCTTTTCCGCTCATGTCCGTGACAACAACTATTCCTTCTACTTTCTGATCTGCTGCTTGATTCAAGGTGATGTGAATGTTGCCTCTATCGTCGTTGGAGATCTCTACATCGCCGCCTTCTGTGTAGCTTCCTTCTTCTGCTACCCAACTGTTACTCGGACCTTGTGTCGTAAGCTCTGCATCTGGTAAGATGAAGTGCAGGACAAAACGGTTTTGAAGCAAGCCGCTGTTGGCATAAAAGGAATAGTTCTCCATCAAGGTGAAGTCTTGAAGCGTACCTTCTTGTTTGTCTTCTAGCAAGATGAGTCCGTCTTCTACCTGGTATTCGGATAACTGTAACGTGTAGCTCTTCGTCTCTGGTAACTCCAAATAAAGTGGAACAGATACTTTCTTCTTGTTGTTTTTCAGTCCGTTCATCACCAACTTTTTGTTCGATGACATGGTATACACTTGAACGGTGCCACTTGCCGCCATCTTCTCAGAATCGTATTGATCCACTTCATTGCTCATGTCGCTGTTCAAGTAGACCAATAGTTGGTCGAAGTTGTTGCCATCGACCAAGTTTACGCGTGCCAAAGTTGGGAACACCGTACTGCTTTTCAAGCCTACATTGCCAATTTGGTGAGAGAGTATTCCGCGCGTCATCGCAAGAGAGCCAGTTGCTGCTGCCGTTCCTACGCGAACCCAAATGGATTGCAAAGGTGCAATGTAGCGGAGTTGTTGAGTAGTTGCGGTAACACTCGAAGTATTGGTCGATAGATTCGTTTCTGAATTATAACTAATCAAGGCACTGATGTTGCTGTTCGTTGTGTTATTGGTACGAATGTAGAACGTGGGTTCAATGTTTGTCTTTGTTACCGAATTCCAATCTAGGTAGGCCATGTATGGATTGGACACCAAGTGATAACCTGCTGAGGTTCCTGTGGTGCGTGTTAGGTTTGTTAAGCTTAAGTCGCCACCATATAAACCATTCGCTCCTGCCGCACTAAAAGTAAGGGTGTCGTTGGTCGTTCTGCGGTGCACATAGCCAGTTCCTGCCGACAATAAGGCATTTCCATCTGTCAATTCTGTGTACGACTTCGTCGACTCGGCATACGACCAAACTCGGTTTGTTGTCGCGCCTGATGTGCCATAACTGCTTCGCGCCACACTCACCATCGGAACGCCCATGTACCAGAAGCGTCCGCTTGTTGTGCTCCATGTTGGAATGTTATCGCTTAATGCTTTTTGTACATTATATGTTCCGGTACCTGTGATGCTTGTGACGCTTGTTCCTTGAAGAAAGGTAGCGCCATCTTTCATTGTAAATGTTCCGTTGTTGGTCAGGGCATTGGAAAGTGTGAGTTGTTGGTTTCCGTTGAGTCTGTAGGTACCGCCACTGATGGTGAAGCCTACAAAACTCAAGGCTGTTGCACCTGTCAAAGAAAGAGTTCCTGCACCGTTTTTCAAAAAGCTCAAACTTGTCCCAACAATAGGGCCAGCGAAGTTTGTGTTTGAACTTAGGTTCATGGTGAGTGTGCGTCCATCGGCAACGGTTAATGTCGATGCGCCAGAAAGCGTTGTTCCATTCAAGGAAAGGTCCCCTGTACCTGTATTTGTTGTTGTTAAGGCATTATTCAAGGCAAGTGTTCCGCCGTATAGGGTAATTGGACCGTTGATAGATGTTGCTGTTCCGATGGTGATGGTTGATGTGTTTGTTGACTTCCCGATTGTTAATCCGGACAGTCCCGCAGCATGTGTAACATTGGTCAAAGGCCACGTGAACGATGACGGAAAACTAGTTGATGTTGAACGAACGGTAAGTGCTCCACTACAGTCGATTGTTGTACCAGCTGTCGTAATTGAATTTGCTTCCAAAATAACATTACTACTAGAAGTCAGAACGTTGGTCGAAGCTTTCTTGCCGATGATCATACCTGATCCAAAATTAATGGGCTGCACATTGTTCGTGCTTTCTCCAATAATCGTGATGGGGCCTGAGGCTGCTAAGACAGCGCCCTCCATGCCGACGCCTATTACTTCAGTTGCTGTTCCCGCTTTGCCATTGATGGTAATGCCGCCGCCAGTGCCCGTCGCCTCAAATAATGTAACCATATTCACTCCCAAAGAAGATACTCCAGCATTTACCGCTGAAGCATCGCCAATGATAGAAATAGCATCTGTTGTTGTGTTTGCTGAGCGTAAGGTTAAGGTACCCCAGCTGGAAACACCTTGTCCATTGACACTTCCTGATCCTGATGCGACTCCATTTAAACTTATTTTTCCTGTTCCTGAATTCATGGTTATCCCACGCAATGAAACTCCAAAAGACATTGCAGCGTTTGCCGTATTTGCATTCTGTCCACGTAGCGAAATGTTTCCTCCACCAGAGTTCAAGCTAGAACTTTGTCTGAGGTGAATCCCTGAAATATATTGTGTATTGGGTTGCACCTCTGGACAGGTCTCAGCGGTTGTTCCAAATGCGTAATCAGACGTGAGATTAGCACCGCCACCCAAATTGATGTCTCCACCCGTTGAATTTATAGCAGCGCCTGCCAATAATTGAACGTAACCCGTTGAATTATCATCACTGTCTGCCCATAAGTTCACATCACCTGCGGCGGTGGTAATAGTTTTAGATGCGGCTAGGTTAATATTTGAAGTTCCCTTTATGAGTACATCGGTGCCTGTGCCTGTGGTAGTAAGATTGTCATTCAAAAACATGTTGCCACCATAAGCGGTAATTGGACCTGCGATAGTAGTTGCATTTGCAAATGTTATGTTAGCTGTGTTGGTAGACTTTCCTAAAGTCAACCCACTTACTGTATTCCCTACAGTTAAATTCGTAATAGGAAAAGTTAATGCACTTGCAAAGCTTGTTCCGAGAGGTTCTACAGTCAATGTACCGGTGGACTCTATTGTTGCAGCGTAAAGAGAAATCTTGTCACTTCTAAGGGTAATATTACTACTGCTACTTGGCAAAGTTCCTTTTCCCCAAGTACCGCCAGCTATTAATCCTAATCCTCCTTGACTAATAAAAGTTATCGGTCCTGAAAGTGCATAAGCATTTAAGGTGCCTGCTTCAATTGCTCCATAATTACTTGAGCTTGCTACTTTTCCATTTACTTCAATACCACCACCAGTGCCATTAGCTTCCAGTTTCACTGTACCTTGATATCCAGCTCGATTATTTGTTGAAGAGGTTTCCCCTTTAATGCTAATGGCAGCACTTGAGGTATTTGATGAAATAATGGTAGGAGATACAACGCTAGCATAAGACATGAATTCAATGCCATGTGCATCGGTTGAAGTGGCTAAACCATCAAACAAAATGGTTCCTACGCCAGAATTGATGATTTGAGTTGCACCTGCACTCCCGCTAAACCATTGTATACCTGCACTGCTTGAATGCGACTTTCCTTTAATCACGATGTTCCCTCCCCCACTGTAGATTGACAAGCTATTTACTTGTCCATTTGCTGCCGTGCTGTATCCAAAATTGACTCCACCTGGAGGGAGAAGTGGGCCCCAATTTGTCGTTCTATTCGAATAGGCATATCCTGTCGGAACAATTGTTCCTGAGGCTAGGGTTTGGGTTGTTGTGCCTCCCGCCAAAGTAATTGTTCCACCGCCAGATGTTTGATTGGTTAATCCATCGGCTGAATTAATGACAACTGCATTTTGAATGCCGATAAAATCTCCATCCGTAGAATTGGCAGTACCATCAGCAGTGGCCCAAAAGGTAATATCTCCATTATTGCTTGTAACCGATCGGCTCGCATTCACAAGGATGCTGTTTATTGATTTAAAAAGGATGTCTGCGCTGGCTAAAGTAGATTTAAGGCTCAAATCAACGGTTACTTTAGACCCATAAATATTAATAGGGCCGGCAATTTGCCAAGTTGCTCCGGTATAATTTTTAGCACCTGAAGTACAGGTCGTGCATGGTGCTACAAGAATTTCTTCTACACCACTATTGCTCCCCAATGTCAAGCCACTAAAGTTGCCAAAAACTGCTATCCAAGCTGTGGTGAAAGAATAATTGGCCCCAGGAACATTCCGTATGGTGAGTGCACCTGTACCATAAAATTCCGGCAAAGTAACGCTAGAGCTTGTGTTCCAAGAATAAGAAGCCGCCTCTAACACAATATTTCCAGTGCCACCATCGATAGTTAACCAATCGATATCCAAGAGACCACTATTATTATTATCGTAATCAGCATTAATATTAATATTGCCTCCTCCAGTTGTCATGATTTTACCTCTGGTTGATCCGCTCGTTGCTAGTGTTTCGAATCCGTTTTTTGCATATAAAGAAATAGATCCAGTGATCCCTCCTGCTATAAGCTGAGCGCTTTGAAGGTCCTGAACCACTGTTGAGCCTAAATTTATTTTTTCGGCATAAACGGTCAAGGCACCCATTAAGTTTACGGTATTATTAAATGTAACCGTACCGGTAGAATTTGAATTACCTATAGTAAGGCCATTCCCTGCTGTACTTGAAATGATGTTTTCGTTGATATTCACTGAAATGGCATTCGTATTACCAAGAATTGTCAGGCTTGATGTGTTGAGCCAAGTTTGAATTTGGGTAGCCTGGATATTTGCTGTTCCAGAAATTGTTAACGTTCCGGAACTGTAACTATATGATCCAGAATTACCTGAAGAAGAAATGGTAAGAGATTGAGCGTAAACCCCAAATGAATATGCAAAAACAAGCAAAAGATAAAATAAACGATGTAACATGAGCCTAAAAATTAGGCTACAAAGATACCTTCGTTGAAAAACACCACATGAGAAAAGACCTCATACTAATCTCATTTTTGACTCATGGCGACAAAAAGAGGCGGTTCAAAGGGTTAAGATAAATTCTTGGAGGTTTTGTGTTTCTGATAAGTCCAACTTCTTCCTAATCTGACTTCTCGTGTTGTCGATTGTGCCAACGGTGCGGTTTGTTAACCTCGCCATTTCTTTGCTGGAGATGTTTAATCGAATGAGTGCACAAATTTTCAACTCATGCGGGGTAAGGTTTGAACAACGTTTATTTAGCGCGATGTAGAAGTCCTCATGTACTCCGGTGAAACGTGTTTCAAATTCGTCAAAAAATGCGGTGTTCTCTGATTTTCCCAAATCTTGAATCAACTTCTGCATTTCATCACTCCCATTAAAAGAAGGATTGCGCTGAATCTCTTTTAATTGCTGCTTAATCTCGTTCTTCACATGTTGAACCGTAGTATTCTTCATGGACTCAGCTAATAATTCCTTTGATTTCAGTTCCAACTCATAAATTACCCGTTGTTTTTCTAAGCGCATTGCTTCTCTTGCCTTTTGTTGCTTTCGAATAATGAGTAACCCAACCACAAGACCCAAAAGAAAGATGGAAATAGACGAAAAAAGTACCAAATATTTGGTTTTTTCCTGTTTTTGAACGCGTAACTCTAACGCTGATTTCTCCTGTTGTGCACGTTTTTTTGCTTGTTCTAATTCCCACTGGGCTAATAACGTTTTAGCATTGTCTCCAAAATATCGCTCCTTGTTTTCAACGGCCGATCGATAATAGGCATTGGCCTGAATTTTATTGCCGAGGGAATCTTGTAGTCTGGAGAATAAATCAAAGTAAGAATAACGAAGCTTCGGTACGTCCACACGTGTGACCAAAGGTGAAAATTTGAGCAATTCTTTTTCTGCTTTCTCAAATTGTCCTTGATCCAAATATAATTCTGCCCTGTTAATCCCATTGATTAATAAGCCAACCTCCATGCCTAACAAGGAACAAATAGTATCTGAATTCCTCATCAATTCTAAAGCAGTATCAAATTTCTTTTGTTTGCGTTTTAAATTACCGAAATTGGAAAGCGTTTGTGCTTCTAAACCAATTAAATGTTCCCGTTGTGTATAAGCCAAAACTTTTTTAAAGGATCTCTCTGCTTCGTTAAACTTGCCCACTTTAGCTTGAATGGTTCCAATCATATTGAGTTGCTGGGGCGAATAATTATTGAATCCCACTTGTTTCACGGATAACTGCGCATATTCGTAAGCCTTATCATAATTCTCCATCAATAAATAAAGATTTGCGATGCTATGGTAGACATAACTCACCTGCGTTTTTTCATGAGGAGAACAATGTTTAAGTGCTTGATTGTAAAGAATCAATGCGGTATAATAACTGCCATTGGTCCGTGTAAGAAACGCTTTATTGGAATAGTACGCTACTTTAATCCAACTGGGTGTCTTTTGATTTAAAAGTTGACCTAATTGTCGATTGTAATAGGACGTACTATCCAACTGATTGAGCACTGAAGCATGATATTCTAACTGAACAAAGGCAAATGGCAAAGCGCCTTTAAAGTACTCATCGCCTCTTTTTTTATGCGTTGAAAGGACCTTTAAAGCAAACAAATAGGCTGCGTCTTCATAATTCGATTCGAAAAATTTGGTTTGTAGGTTTGTTAAATCTTCCTTGCTCACTTCTGCATCATTCAACTGAAGTTTTTGTTGCGCAATGCGCAAAAAGGAATCAACGTCTTTTTTATTATCATATGGCTGTTCAACGACATTCGCCAAAAAGTTAAAGCGAGTTGACGGTTCCATCTGTTCAAACTCATTTTTTGTTTGACGGATGTCAAAGCGCCGCATTTTTTGGGCTGCCTTTTTAGGTTCTGGCTTATTTTCTTGACAAGCAGCAACTAAAATGAATAGAGATAAAATAACGAGTAATAACTTCACGCATCGAATTTAGAGATTTTTTGGAGATGTCGTAGGACATTGCCCCCAGATGTTTTCTACATGAAGGAAATACCGTTCTCTCTACTCCACAGTCACCGACTTCGCCAAGTTTCTTGGTTGATCGACATTACAGCCACGCATCACGGCGATGTGGTAGGAAAGTAATTGGAATGGAATAGTTGCTAATAATGGAACTAGGAACTCATTCGT
>CAIOSO010000102.1 GCA_903860985.1 uncultured Flavobacteriales bacterium | reverse complement strand
TAAAATCGAAACGATCGTTGACGGCGTTTCATTGGCACCGCATCGTCCGAGATTAGTTTTGCATTACATCCAAGACCATTACGCGCATCCGGATATCGTGATGGACGTAACGCCGTACATGGAACAAAAAATCGAGGTTGTCAAAGCATATCGATCCCAGTTTTTCGACCCAAATTCTACCGAACCAACAACACCTATTTCCGGTGAAGAATTCTTCCAATTCCTCAAAGGACGCATGATGCAATATGGACGTCCAATCGGTGTTGATTACGCCGAAGGATTTACCGTTACACGTATTTTAGGAACAAAAGATTTGTTTGATTTAGTTTAAATAATGTGCTAATGATAATGTGCTTCCGCCGCGGCGGATTGCTAGTGTGCTAGTGTGCTAATCTGTTAATGTGCTAATCTGCCAATGTGCTAATGTGCTAATGATAATGTGCCAATGTGCCTACGCCGCGGCGGACTGCTAATGATTTGTTTGCTCCGCTAAAAGATTATTGTTGACGGCAGAAATAGAACACGAAATAACAGATTAGCACGTTTTTTTTTTAAAATCTTAATTAACCAAAACCAACGTAGGCTCAGGGCATGCCCTTAGCCCTACAAAAATCTGGATTTAATCTGGCAAGGAATTCCAGCAAGACTGCGAATTCAGTAGGCGCAGGGCATGCCCTGCGCCTACAAAAATTCCTGGAAAACCCGAATGTACAAAAACAAAATACCAAACCTATCTGAGCTCCGCCGCGGCGGAGCGAAGAGCAAACTACTACCAATTAGCAGTCCGCCGCGGCGGAGGCACATTGGCATCCCGAAGGGTCGGGTCCGCGACTGCGGACGAACATTAGCACATTATCCATACCTTTGTAATGTGAAACCACTGATTCTTATTTTCTTAAGTGCGCTATTGTTTTTAGGAAACATTGGGGTCCCCGTGTTTACACATGCCTGTGAAGAAGATGGCGTTTTCACTTCGTTCTTCATCAACCAACAGAATCATTGTCAAGAAGAACAGTCGGAACTACCTCCTTGCTGTCAAAAAGAAAAGAAGAAGAATTGTTGTCACGACGAGAAAACCGTACTGAAATTGGACGAGAAATATGTGGTGACACAGGCTTTATCCATTCCTGATTTTCACTTTTCATTTAAGGCGAATAAATCCATTTCTTTTGATTCAAGTATTCTTCATTCAGCAGTAGTTTCCATTCAAACGTGGGATGACCCTCCTCCACTGAGGAAATACGGCAAAGAATTGCTGATTCAAAACTGCGTATTTCGAATATAAACGAGTTCATTGATACATTTTGTGCGTGGAATTCCATGTGCATTCACTAGTATACATGATAAACCGTTTATATGAAATCTTATCTTTTGGGGGTGCTTCTGATACTCATTGCATCCAACACGCATGCTCAATTAAAAGGAATTGTATTCCGTCAAGATTCGACGAAGAACTTTCCACTAGAAAACGCAAAAATTCGCTTGATCCAAGCTAATCAAGGTGTGTTTTCAAATAAAGATGGACGATTCGAATTGGTCCTTCCAAAACAATTGCCAGATACGCTAGTCATTAGCGCCATGGGCTACTTATCCGATTCCATTCCTGTCACAAAAGACGACCGATTTATTTCGCTCACCATCGTGATGATTCCCCTATCAACGAAGCAAGAAATCGTCTACATACTGCGCCAAAAATCTCACCAGATTTCCAAGATGAAAACGTTGCATGTGGAGGAACTCAATTCGGGTGAATTACGCAAAGCTGCTTGTTGTAATTTATCGGAGTCCTTCGAAACAAATGCCTCTGTCGATGTCAACATCACTGACGCCGTTTCTGGTGCGAAGAAAATTCAGATGATGGGACTCGATGGCGTCTACACGCAAATTCAGATGGAAAACATTCCCTATCTGCGTGGACTCGAAAGTTCCTTTGGACTTCAATCCATTCCGGGAACGTGGATTGAGTCGATTCAAATTACGAAAGGAAC
>CAIOSO010000101.1 GCA_903860985.1 uncultured Flavobacteriales bacterium | reverse complement strand
TGCTTTCCTCTTCCGATTTCTAAGGTCACAAATTGTGATCTTAAAACTCCCCCATTCCTCTTGATTTATTTCAAACATAAAATCACTTGGAAAGCGATCAATATTCCGACGTACCGCCTGTTTCAATACACGCGTTTCCACTTCATAAATTCGTGCTAAATCCATATCTAGCATAACTTTCATTCCTCTTACTTCATGAATACGGTCCTTAATGTGTGCTAATTCCATTGCTTCGTTTTTTTATAATACTTAAAAAATAGACGAATGGACAAGCATCCAATCATCAGATAAATATCGATGGAAGTCATGAAATTAGACGGTTATTAAACGATTATATCCGACAAAAAGAAATCAATTGATTGGAAATTATGGAAGGAAAAACGTGGGATGAGCGGCTAAAAATTGTGCCTTGCGCTTCATGGTGTTTTCCATGTGCTTGCGTGCCGCTTGACTTTTGGGATACAAAATTTTATGCTGCTCAGCTTGACGAATCTGTTGCCAATTGACGAGTAATTCGATGGTATCTTCGCGAAAGAAACTGGATTGAAAAAAGTCCCATAATTCGCTGACCGCTTCCTGAGTTGGATGGGTTCCATCGGATTTAAAGTATCGGTAATCACGAAGATCGTCCAACACAAATTCGTACGCTGGAAAATAATAAACGTCCGATTCCGCTTGCAGCTCCTCGACAGCCATCAATAAACGCGCTTTGCTGCGATTGTTTTCGATGTAGCCATCCTTGATGTGACGAACTGGGCTCACCGTGAAAAAAACGTTCAAGGTTGAATTCTCCTTTTTTAACAGGGAAAGAACGGATTTCCAAGAAGTGACAATCTCCGCTACTTGACTATTTTCTTTTTGAAAAAGTTGACTATTTTGTTTGTGACAATTGGCAACGATTTCACCATCTGAACGCAAGCGATACGCCCAAGCACTGCCGAATGTAACGAATAAATGTGTGGCTTTCCGCAGAAAGGACTTTAGTTCCAGTCGGAGTTTATCCATTTTCTTGTTCAACTCTTCCGAACTCATTCCGAACACCGTACCAGATAATTCCCATGCAAAGAAGATGTCTTCCTGCTGCAAAATGCGAAAGGAAATGGATTCATCGAAACACCAGTGAATGATTTTCGCTATGGCAAGCGGATGAAAAATGGTTCCACCGGGATTCACCAAAGACTCAAAGCCATTCGAACGAATAATCTGTCCCAGTTCATCGGAGAAACAACTGCCTAAAAAGACAAAAGAATCACCATGCGCAAAAGTTGGATAGTTCTGTTCCTTCAACCATTGTTGATAGTTACCGGCGCTCATTTTTCGCTCAACAAGTTAAGGGCATTTTGAAGCGCTGCTTCGGAGATGACTTCACCACTCATCAAGCGTGCGATTTCTTCTGGACGTTCCTTTGACTCCAAAACCCGAACAATTGTTTGCATGCGTTCGTTGCGCAATTCTTTCGCTACGACCATATGGTGTGCTGCGCGTGCTGCCACTTGTGGTAAATGTGAAATGGCCATGAGTTGAACAGTTTCGCCCATTTTCTCTAGTAATTGTCCCATTTTTAGTGCGACATCACCAGAAACTCCCGTATCAATTTCATCAAAGAAAATGGTCGGTAAGTCTTGTTTTTCGGAAATCAATTGTTGCAAGGCCAACATCAAACGGGACAACTCTCCCCCACTTGCTGCTTTTTCAATTGGCACTGCTTCGATTCCATAATTGGCTGAAAACAAAAACTCAACTCCTGTACAACCGGTTCGATTAAACTCACTTAATTCGCTCAATTCAAACTTCAAGGTTGTATGCGGTAATTTTAATTCTTTTAAACGGTCTTGTAGCACCGCTAATATGGCAGGAATTCGTTTTTGTCGTTGTTCCTGAAGGTATTTTGCATCTTTCCACAATTCGGATTGAAGTTGGGAATGTTCATTTCGCTTTTGGGTACATGCGTGCAACAATTCATCCAGTGAATTTAGTTTGCGCATCAATTGCTCATACATCACGGTTAATTCCTCCACCGAACTCAAACGATGTTTATTCAAAATCTTATTAAACGCATTCCATTTTTCCATCATGGACGCTTTTTCAGATTCATTTACATCTAATTGATCAATCGCATCATCTGCCTCTAAAGCCAGTTCCTTTAATTCGAGTAAAATCGAATCCAAGCGTTCTTTCATGGATAACAACTGTGGATCGTAACTTGATTGTTTATCTACACTTGCCTTT
>CAIOSO010000100.1 GCA_903860985.1 uncultured Flavobacteriales bacterium | reverse complement strand
CTCGAACGAATTTGGGTGCAACGTAGCATTGCAGTCGTTTTGTTGTTTATGTTTTGGAATGGCTTCACGGATGTTTTCTGGATGGCTCCATCTATCTTATTTGATCCTCTACTTCTTTTTTTATGGTTGTTTTTCATCTTTTTACATCGAAAAGAACTAAAAAACCTTTCATTTATTTGGCCACTAGGATTAGCGGTTCTAATGAATAACTTTCTTCATTTGAGTCATTTTTCTGACTTATTAAACAGAAGTGTTCTTCTGCAAAGCGAAAATCATTCGCTCATCATTCAAGTAGTAGGATTCCTGTCAAATTTACTCACATCTATAGGGTGGGGCCTTGTTCTGTGGAAGTTGCTCTTAAATAATAAGTATCGAAATTATTGGATGTTTATCTTTGTTTTATTTTCTATTCCAGTTCTGTTCTTTTGGGAATCGGCGATGTTATTTTTTAACGGGCTACTCATTGCGATCTTCATCCTTCGTGCCAAGGATCGAAAACCATTCCACTGGTTTTTAATTGTACAAGTTGTTTCGGTTTTTTTAGGTTTTTTCCAAATGGCCTATTGGCTATTTTCTTTCGCTCCAGGCGGAAAATTTTAGGCAAAAAAAAGAACGCAATTGCTTGCGTTCTTTCCAATGAGCTATTTCTAAATGATCCTATAAGTGAATCACTTCGCCGTATGCCGCCGCAGCAGCTTCCATGATTGCTTCAGACATAGTAGGGTGAGGATGAACCGTTTTGATTAACTCTTCTCCTGTCGTTTCCAATTTACGAACAGCTACTAATTCAGCGACCATTTCGGTGACATTCGCTCCGATCATGTGTCCACCAAGTAATTCGCCGTATTTCGCGTCGAAAATCAATTTCACAAATCCATCTTTCGCTCCAGCAGCACTTGCTTTACCCGAAGCAGAGAATGGGAATTTACCCACTTTGATATCGTATCCAGCTTCCTTCGCTGCTTTTTCTGTCATTCCAACAGACGCAATCTCCGGAGAACAATACGTACATCCTGGGATGTTACCGTAGTTCAATGGCTCTGGATGGTGTCCAGCAATTTTCTCTACGCAAATAATTCCTTCTGCAGATGCAACGTGTGCCAATGCTGGTCCAGGAACAACATCACCAATCGCGTAGTATCCTGGGATATTTGTTTGGTAGTAATCGTTCACAAGGATACGTCCTTTATCCACAACGATTCCAACTTCTTCTAGTCCGATGTTTTCAATGTTTGCTACGATTCCAGCAGCGGAAAGAACGATGTCACATTCGATTTTCTCTTCGCCTTTGGCTGTTTTTACCGTCACAACACATCCTTTTCCAGAAGTATCAACGGATTCAACTGAAGCATTTGTCATGATGTTGATACCTGCTTTCTTGAAGGATTTCTCCAATTGTTTGGAAACGTCCTCGTCCTCTACAGGAACAATATTCGGCAAGTACTCAACAACCGTCACATCTGTTCCAATCGCGTTGTAGAAGTAAGCGAACTCAATTCCAATCGCTCCTGAACCAACAACAACCAATTTTTTAGGTTGCTTGGCCAATGTCATCGCTTGACGGTATCCAATGATTTTCTCGCCATCTTGCGGTAAGTTAGGTAGGACACGTGAGCGAGCTCCAGTCGCAATAATCAAAGCTTTACTCGCTGTGTATTCCGTTGTCGTTCCAGCTTCGTCGGTTACAGCAACGACTTTCCCAGCTTTGATGATGCCATTTCCTTTGAGGACATCAATTTTATTTTTCTTCATTAAAAACTGAATCCCGTTGCTCATTCCATGAGCCACATCACGACTTCGTTTAACCATCGCTCCGAAGTCAGCAGAAGCTTCTTTCACGTTGATACCGTACTCACTTGCATGAGAGAGGTATTCAAAAACATTCGCAGATTTCAAAAGTGCTTTCGTTGGAATACAACCCCAATTCAAGCAGATTCCACCGAGCTCCTCACGCTCTACAATGGCAGTTTTGAGTCCTAATTGAGAGGCGCGAATAGCAGTAACATATCCACCTGGGCCACTTCCCACTACAATGATGTCGTAATTCATATGATTCGTTTTTAGGTTACAAATTTACGTTTTTTCAGCAAAGATGCAAGATGCTTGATTGTTGATGGCGTAGGAAAGAGGTTTGTAGTTGGCCAAAATGCCGCATTTTTTTGAATAAGGCCATTTTGTTGCATCTCATCGCGAAAAAAATGTTAAAAAATCGTTGGTAAACACTGAAAAAACGAAGCTCAGTTCCTATTTAAATATGTACTTTTGTTTCAGAAAATTCAAAGAATGGAAAGTACCCTGCAAAAAGAAGCAACGATTGAACAAGCAATTGATTTAGGTTTACGTGCGGACGAATTTGAACTTATCAAAGGAGTCCTTGGTAGAACGCCGAATTTTACTGAAACAGCTGTTTATTCGGTTATGTGGAGTGAGCATTGTTCGTATAAAAATTCCATCCTTTGGTTGAAAACCCTTCCGAAAGATGGTCCACACATGTTGGTGAAAGCGGGAGAAGAAAACGCTGGATTAGTTGACATTGGTGATGGATTGGGCTGTGTGTTCAAAATTGAATCACACAATCATCCAAGCGCGTTGGAACCTTATCAAGGTGCGGCGACTGGTGTTGGTGGTATCAACCGCGACATCTTTACCATGGGCGCTCGTCCGATTGCACAATTAAATTCCTTGCGTTTTGGAAACATCGAAGAAGCGCGAACCAAATGGTTGGTGAAAGGTGTGGTGAAAGGAATTGGCGATTATGGAAATGCCTTTGGTATTCCAATCGTTGGTGGAGAAGTGTTCTTTGATGAATCATACAACACGAATCCATTGGTGAATGCCTTCTCTGCAGGAATTATTGATACGAAAAAAATTATTTCAGCGACAGCAAAAGGACCGGGTAATCCAGTGTTTATTGTTGGTTCAGCTACCGGAAAGGACGGAATTGCAGGTGCGGCTTTTGCATCGAAAAATATTACAGAGGATTCAGCTTCGGATTTACCATCGGTTCAGGTGGGTGATCCATTCATGGAGAAATTATTGTTGGAAGCAACGATGGAATTGTCTGAAACGGATGCGATTGTTGGTATGCAGGATATGGGAGCAGCAGGAATTACCTGTTCGACCTGTGAAATGAGTGCCGCTGGAAATGTGGGAATGGAAATTTACTTAGATAAAGTCCCAACACGTCAAGACAACATGTTGCCATACGAAATATTGCTTTCTGAATCCCAAGAGCGCATGTTGGTGGTCGTTCAAAAAGGTAAAGAGTCTGTGGTGAAACGCATTTTTGACAAATGGGACTTGCACGCAGAGGAAATTGGACACGTAACCGATACGGGACGCGTTCGCTACTACATGGATGGAGAAATGGTCGGAGATGTTCCTGCTGAATCTTTGGTTCTTGGTGGTGGAGCTCCCCAAAATGTTCGCGAATATTCAGAACCGGCATATTACCAAGAATTCAAGAAATTCAACATCAGTCAAGTTCCTCAACCGGAAAACTTAAAGGAAGTGGGATATGCTTTATTACAAATGCCGAACATCGCATCCAAACGTTGGGTTTACGAACAATATGACTCCATGGTTGGAACGCGTACGATGACAAGCAATCGTCCATCGGATGCTGGTGTTGTAAACATCAAAGGAACAAACAAAGCGTTGGCGATGACCGTTGACTGTAATTCACGCTATGTAAATGCAGATCCGGAAGTTGGGACAATGATCGCTGTTTCTGAAGCGGCTCGAAATATTGTTTGTGCGGGTGGAATTCCAAGTGCCATTACGAATTGTTTGAATTTTGGAAATCCATATAATCCAGAGTGCTACTGGCAGTTTGTCGGAGCAATCAAAGGAATGTCAGCAGCTTGTTTGAAATTTGAAACGCCGGTAACAGGTGGAAATGTTTCGTTTTACAATCAGACTTCCATGAATGGGATGGAGGTGCCTGTTTTCCCGACACCAACAATTGGTATGATTGGATTAGTGGAGGATAAGGAGAAAGTAATGACTTTGGATTTTAAACAAAAAGGAGATTTGATTTTCTTGGTGGGAGAATACAAGGAGGACATCGCTTCTTCCGAATATTTAGCGACGTATCATGGAATCAAAGCTTCTCCAGCTCCGTATTTTGATTTAGAGCAAGAATATAATATGCAGCATGCCGTTAAAGGATTGATTGAACATAATTTAGTGAATGCCGTACACGATGTCTCCGATGGAGGATTATTTGTTACCTTGGTCGAAATGTCCATGCCGCGTGAACTAGGCTTTGATGTTGTTACAGATTCTGAAATTCGCGAGGATGCCTTTTTGTTTGGAGAAGGTCAAGGACGCGTCGTGGTCTCGGTAACAGAAGAACAAGAGGAATCGTTCCTCGAATTCACGGTGAACTCTGGTGTAAATATTACTTTACTCGGACATGTAACCAAAGGCAAAATGCAAATCGATGAGGAGCATTTTGGATTTATAACAGAAGCAAAACATCTTTTTGATACAGCGCTTGGTAAATATTTTGAAAATTGAAAATAGAAAACATGGAGTACAACACCACTAGAGGGAAGTTGATATTGCCAGAATATGGTCGTAATGTGCAGAACATGATTGCACACGCAATGGAAATTGCGGACCGAACAGAACGGAACCGTGCGGCACAGGCAATTATCGAAGTAATGGGACAATTGAATCCGCATTTAAGAGATGTCGATGACTACCGACATAAATTATGGACACACTTATTTGTGATGTCTGATTTTAAATTAGAGGTCGATTCCCCCTACGTAATCCCGAAACAGGAAGTATTAAATGAGAAGCCAGATCGACTCGTTTACCCAAAAAGTAATATTCGCTACGGTCACTATGGTAAATACACTCAGAACATTCTGGAGGATGCGAAAAACACGGAGGATCCAGCTGAAAAGGAGTATTTGAAAACTTCCATGGCGAACTTCATGAAGAAACAATACTTGTCCCACAACAACGATGCAGTAGAAAACAGTGTCATTGCAGAACATTTAAAAGAATTGTCAAAAGGGGAATTAATCCTAGATAATCCGGATGATTTGGTGAATACGAATACCTTGCTTCGTACCTTAGGTATCGGAGCAAACAACAAGAAGTTTGTGAAAACAAATAACTTCAAACAAAAACAAAAAAAGAAATTCCAAAAAAAGCAATAAACGATGGCTTCATTTGAAATATACGGAGGTAAACCATTAAAAGGTGAATTAATTC
Source organism: uncultured Flavobacteriales bacterium (assembly GCA_903860985.1). Classification (GTDB taxonomy): domain Bacteria; phylum Bacteroidota; class Bacteroidia; order Flavobacteriales_D; family Crocinitomicaceae; genus UBA952. Next base: position 4,315 of record CAIOSO010000100.1, on the reverse strand, counting down.
CTCAAGGAGCAAAAAATGAGGCACTTCAGGTGCTGTGTGCACCTTTGTTAACTGCTGAAAAAGTAACCATTTCGAACATTCCGGACATCGTTGATGTCAATAAACTCATTGCGCTTTTGCAAACAATGGGCGTGAAAGTGGAAAAAGTAGAGAAAGGAACCTATATTTTTCAAGCGAAGGACATCGATTTAAAATACTTGGAATCGGAAGATTTTAAAACAAGAGCGTCATCGTTACGCGGATCGATTATGATTGTTGGACCTTTATTAGCACGCTATGGTGTTGGATTTATTCCAAAACCTGGAGGAGATAAAATTGGACGACGTCGCTTAGATACGCACTTCGAAGGATTTGCTTTGCTCGGAGCGAAGTTCAACTACGACGCAGGTGAACATTTCTATTCGGTAGAAGCGAAGAACTTGAAAGGAGCTTACATTCACTTGGATGAAGCGTCTGTTACTGGGACAGCGAACATATTAATGGCTGCGGTGATGGCGGAAGGAGAAACGACTTTCTACAACGCAGCATGTGAGCCTTATATTCAACAATTATGTAAAATGTTGAACTCCATGGGAGCGAACATTAGCGGAATTGGATCGAATATGCTCATCATAAAAGGAGTGAAAAAATTGGGCGGGTGTTTCCACCGCATTCTTCCGGATATGATTGAAATCGGAAGCTTCATTGGCTTAGCTGCCATGACAAAATCTGAAATCACCATTAAAGATGTGAGTTGGGATAATTTGGGAATCATTCCAAATGTATTTCGTCGTTTAGGAATTAAATTAGAGCGTCGTGGTGATGATATCTACATTCCTGCTCAAGAATCATATGAAATTGATACGTTTATCGATGGATCTATTCTAACCATTTACGATGCTCCGTGGCCTGGATTTACGCCGGACTTACTTTCTATCATATTGGTTGTTGCTTCTCAAGCAAAAGGATCCGTGTTGATTCACCAGAAAATGTTTGAATCTCGTTTGTTCTTCGTGGATAAATTAATCGACATGGGAGCGCAAATTATTTTGTGTGATCCACATAGAGCAACGGTGATTGGCTTAAATCGTGAGCATGACTTACGTGGAATCACGATGTCCTCTCCCGATATCCGTGCAGGTGTTTCCTTGTTAATTGCTGCATTATCCGCAAAGGGAAAAAGTGTGATCGAAAACATCGAGCAAATTGACCGTGGATACCAAGACATTGAATTGCGTTTAAATAATATTGGTGCAGACATTCGTCGCGTTGGCTAATGAAGAAACAACTCATTTTTGGTCTCGTTTTTATCGTCGCATATACGTGCTACGCACTTTGCTTTCGCTCGGAGAAATCCTTTGATTCAAAAGATCTTGCGCCGGAAATCAAGTTGGCAGGAACCAATGGAAAGGTTCGTAAGTTGTCGGACCTTCGTGGAAAGTTAGTCCTAGTAGATTTTTGGGCCTCTTGGTGTGGTCCATGTCGTCAGGAAAGTCCCAATGTTGTGGAAGCCTACAGCAAATACAAATCTAAAGAATTTAAAAATGCTAATGGATTTGAAGTCTTCAGCGTTTCCATTGATAAAGATGCTTCAGCATGGAAACAAGCCATCAAAGAAGACCGGTTATCTTGGAAAAATCATGTAATCGATACAGATGGGATTGCCGCAGCGAATTACGGTGTATCTTCGATTCCAAGTGCTTTTTTAGTGGATGGTGAAGGACACATTGTTGCTAGTGGCGGAGCGCTCAGAGGAATTCAATTGCACATTCAGATCGACAAACAACTCAAGTAGTTAGATGCGATTGAGAACGTAGCTAATCAGCGCATTCATTTCACGCTCAGAGCCTGTCGAAAATTCCATGTTTGGACGATTTGCCACTCCCAAACAAATCGTTGCACAGGAATGTCCTAATTGCCTTCCTAAAGCAAATATCGCCGAACTTTCCATCTCGAAATTGATAATTTTCGTTTCGTCTTGGCGAAAACTTCCAAGTTTGACATGAATATCCTTAATCTTACTCTTTAAGCGCAAACTACGTCCTTGTGGACCATAGAACCCGGAACTGGTGATGGTGATTCCCGTGTAAGTTTCGGAAGAACTTAAGCGTTGTGTTAAGTCTGCATCAGCAGAAATGAGGTAAGGAGTTATTCCATATGGCAAGTTCAAGTGTTGATCAATGTTTGCCCGTAGTTGCATTTCGTGCTCCGTATAATCAATTGGATAAAAGTGAGCAACGTTATCGAACCCATAAGCGTGTGAAGAGAGTAGATATGAATGCAGTGGAATGTTCGTTTGTAGGATGCCACAGGTACCAATTCGAACAATTTCCAACTGAGTTTTATTCGTTTTTTCGCTTCGTTGTACCAAATCGATGTTCACTAAGGCGTCGAGTTCTTGCATGCAAATGTCGATGTTGTCGGTTCCGATTCCAGTAGAAAGGACGGAGATTCTTTTTCCTTGGTACGTCCCGGTGTGACAAACAAACTCACGATGTTGACTCTGGTATTCAATGGTGTCGAAAAATGCAGAAATCAGTGCGACACGATCTTGGTCGCCAACGAGAATGACCTTGTGTGCAAGTTGATTAGGATGTAAAGCAAGGTGATAAACTTCGTTTCGCTCGTTTAATACGAGTTCTGTCGCGGGAAAATGCATGAATTAAAGGCTACCAAATACTTTTGCCAAAAGCTCTGTTACACGGGCTGCTGGATCTTTACGTATTTTATTTTCCTCTTGCTCCACCATTTTGAATAGTCCCTCAATCGCCTTTTGTGTGACGTATGCATTCAAATCTGGATTGATTTTATCACCACCGGTTAAATTCATAGCAGCATTGTATTTCGTCATGATTGGACTCCAATACTCCGTTAATTTAACGCGGGATATAGCATCAGCTACTTTGGGTGAGAAAGCGGAAGTTAACTTTGTTGTTGTTTGATCTTTTAAGAATTTAGTTGCTGCTCCGTTTCCACCGTTTAAAATAGCGAATCCATCTTGGACACTCATGTTTGTGATAGCATCAACGAAAATGGGAAGGGCTTCTTTCGCTGCTTCTTCAGCCGCACGGTTCAAGGTTGTTTCGAATTTGTCCACTTGCGCGGTCATTCCCAAGTCAATCGCTTTTTGACGCGCTTTAATCGCATCAGGAGGGAAGGCCAATCGAATCGCTTCGTTTTTTAGAAATCCATCCGTAATTGATGTCACATTCACGGCATTCTTGATTCCAACTTGTAAAGCCTCTTTGAGTCCTGAAATCACTTCTTGGTTACTTAGTTTTGGTGCCACAGGTGTTGAAACGGGATTAATGTATCCGTTCACTGCGGACAAATCCACTTTGGAACAGGTCCCAACAAACAAAGAAATAGAGGAGAATGCGAGTATTTTAAGCATAATTAGCGAATAACGTTGATGATTCCAGTTCTTTCGTTTTTACCATCATTGTCAAGTTCTTTGTACCAAGCTTTCCACGTGTAGATTCCTGGTTGAACTTTTTGACCATTGTAGAATCCATCCCAGTATGAATTCACATCATGTGTTTCCCAAACAACTTCACCCCAACGGTTGTGTATGGTTAATTCGAAGTTTGCTTTATCAATTCCTTCGACATAGAACAACCAAACTTGATTGTGTTCATCGTCGTCAGGTGTAAATGCCGTTGGTGCATAGAAAATTACATCGGATACTACTTGAATTTCATAAATAGCAGAATCGGAACATCCTTGATTTGTCGTAACGACTAACATGATATGGTAAGTTCCCATCACTCCTTCTGGATAGGTAATCATTGCGCTTCCACCATTGTTTATAATGTTAGTTGCACCAACACTGCTCCAATCATAACTAGCGATGTTTCCAGAGGAAATATCGTTGGTTTGCACGGTTGTCTCAAACCATGTTAATGGACTTTTCGACATGGTGAAATCGGCAGTCGGCAAAGGTGTTACTTCAACAATATCTTGGAAATGACCAAAATATAAACACCCATGAACAGAAGTAACAATCATGTCAACTGAATAAGTACCTGGATTCGGCAAGGTTTCAGGTAAAGGATCTAAAGAATTCACGGTAAACGAATCACCATTAGAGAAAATATACTGTGTGCTTGCCACGTCACCACCATTTGTGGATGTATTGGTAAAGACAAAGTCTCCAGGCAAACAACGAATAGAATGATCTGGCACAGTACTTGGAATAATTTCTAGTGGAAAAATAATGGTCATACATTCTGTAGTCGTTGGTGAGCCACATGCTTCACTCAAGGTAACACAATAAACTGTTCCTGAATTAATCGGATCAACGGTAAGTGAACTTCCATTTCCAATTGGTAATCCG
>CAIOSO010000099.1 GCA_903860985.1 uncultured Flavobacteriales bacterium | reverse complement strand
TAATTCGGTTGTTCCTTCGATGATTTCTTTGGGCAAAAAGTAATTCCCGAAGGACTTACTCATTTTTTGTCCGTTGACATTTAGCATGTTTGCGTGCATCCAGTAATTGGCCGGATTTGCTCCATGCGCGCCACAACTTTGTGCAATTTCATCTTCGTGATGCGGGAATTTAAGGTCCATTCCACCACCGTGAATGTCAAACTGTTTCCCTAAATACTTGGTGCTCATCGCTGTACATTCAATGTGCCATCCTGGATTTCCATCTCCCCAAGGAGAACGCCAAATCTGCATGTCATCTGGATTGGATTTTTTCCAAAGGGCGAAATCTGCAAAGAAACGTTTTTCTTCCTGCGCATTCAAATTGCGTGTTTCGTTTTCTAATTCGTCTACTTTGCGTCCACTCAAGATTCCGTAGTTATAATCTTGCATGTAGCGTTTGGTATCGAAATACACGGATCCATTTACTACGTAAGCGTAGCCATTGTCCATAATTTGCTCAATCACTTCAATTTGTTCTTGAATGTGTGCAGTAGCAGTTGGCTCAATGCTTGGTGGCAATAAGTTATAGATGCGTTGTAGTTCTTGAAAACGAACATTGTATTTATAGACAATTTCCAAGGATTGCAATTGCTCGGCGCGTGCAGCCTTTCCGATGGAGTCTTCCTCGTTTCCCGCGCTGTTGGTGATGTGTCCAGCGTCCGTAATATTTCGCACATATTTCACTTGGAAACCAAGTTGCAATAAGTAGCGGTAGATGAGGTCAAAGTTGATGAAGGTGCGCATGTTTCCCATGTGTGGTTCGCTATACAGCGTTGGTCCACAGACATACATGCCAACAAAGTTTTCATGAATGGGTACGAAAGCTTGTTTTTCACCTTTCATACTATTGTAAATCACTACGTTTTTCTGTTGATCTTTCATGGGCAATTGCATTAGAACAAAGTTAGCGAAAAGTTCTAAGTCTTTCGAGCTTGATTCCTTTCGCTTCATTCAAACCAGCACATTTTTCCAAAGAATACATCGTGGATTGACCAAAATCCTCAAAAAAAGTCGCTCGATGCGATTTTACGGCACTATTATTGCTAAAATTGCGCTATGAATTCGATGTTATCTTTTCTTACTGGACTCCTATTGATTTTGAAATTTCAAGGGGACATTCCCTATGCGACCATACAACGTTCCATGGAGTTAAATGACGCGAAAACGATTGTTCATATGGGAAAAGATAAACTTTCCTTGAATGTTCAAGGAAAGGAATCCGTTTATCCCATAGCACAAGCAGAAATGATTCTTCAAGGTTTTTTCACGAAATACCCGAAGGGATCATTTGCTTTCAAATTCAAAGGAAAAGAATCCGGAGAGGATAACTACACCGTTGGCACCTATACTTCCAAGGGAGAAAATTTCCGCAGCACCTTTCATTTCCGCACCGGAAAATTAGAAAGTTTGTCAATCACCAACGAGTAACTAACCTTGTGGAGAGCGGTTTTCTTTCAGGGTGTTAAAGAAGATCACTGCGTAACCAATTGTGAGCATCAAGTGGAAAGGAACCATTCCTAAATCTCCATAAATCGCACGATTCACTGCGGTAAATCCAAATACGACCATCAAGATTCCTTCAGCGATGTTGATAATCGATAAACTTTTCTTGTCGTATTTGTTTCCAGTGAATTCGTCTTTTTTCGCCACATTGAATTTCGGTGTGCGAACAAACGAACTTTTAATCCCTAAGTATCCTTCTATTACCGCAACGGCATTGCTTAACGATAAGGCCATCGAAACCGTAAGGAATTGCACGAAGCGACCAACAAAGCGGAATAAATCACTAAAGAAATTTCCTGTTTTATCTCTGTAAGCATTCCAATAGTAAAATGCCAGAAATACCGTACTGGATAAAAAGAATGCCCCAACTTGGATAAAGAAATTTAAATCTGAGAAGGAATCTTTGATGTGAAGAACTGGCAAGCTCAACAAGGAAAGAATCAAAATAAAGACAAATACGGAAGAATTAAATAAATGCGCCAATCCATGTAGTCGATCAGAGAACTTCAATCCTTTGGTTGTTACGATGCGTCTCCACATTTTGATGAATACCTCTGCACCACCTTTCATCCATCGGTGTTGTTGACTTTTTAAAGCCGACATCGTAATTGGTAATTCTGCTGGCGATTCTACTTCTTCCAAATAGTTGAATTTCCATCCACGCATTTGTGCACGGTAACTTAAGTCTAAGTCTTCTGTGATGGTGTCGTGTTCCCATCCACCGGCATCTATGATACACGCTTTTCTCCAAACACCGGCAGTACCGTTGAAGTTAATGTAGTGTCCTTGCGCATTGCGTCCACCTTGCTCAATCGCAAAGTGTCCGTTTAATCCAAACGCTTGCAATTCAGTTAAAAGGGAATACGTTTTATTCAAGTGTCCCCAACGCGTTTGAACGACGCCAATTTTATCCGTGTTGAAGTACGGCATGGTGCGCAATAAGAAATCTTTGTCTGGAACGAAATCCGCATCGAAAATCGCGATGAATTCGCCTTCCACTTGATCCATAGCTGAGTCAAGTGCTCCAGCTTTGTATCCGGTGCGATCGGTACGGTGAATGTGTTGGATATTGATTCCACGTGCCGCAACTTCGGCTACTTTCTTCGCAATAATGTCTTTGGTCTCATCCGTTGAATCATCCAATACTTGAATTTGGAATTTATCTCTTGGATACTCAAATTCCGCGATCGTATCGATGATGCGATCCGCTACGTACATTTCGTTATACATCGGTAATTGAATAGTTACCTTTGGAGCATTGGCTAAATCAAATGGCGGTTCCACACGACTTTGTTGGGTTTTGCGTTGTTTTCTGTAGGCGAAGGCAAGTGATAATTGAACCATACTGTAATAGAAGATTAACAGAAGGCAAATACCATAAATCACTAAAATGACTTTCGCCAACACATGTGACCAATAATGTTCTTTTACGAATGTTTTTCCATGTTCTGTGACTTTGCGATCGCCCCAGTTGAACATCCAAGACACCTCCAAATTAGCTGTAAATGGTTCCGTTTTGCTAAACGTGTAGTGAATGAGGTGTTGTTTTGCGTTCGTTTCGAAAACGTTTAATGTATCCGTTCTGTAATCTTGATCGACCAACATTAAAATGTTCTTTCCAATCGGAACATGTTTAAACGTAAAGACGCCATTTTCATCCGTTTCGGTTGTGTAGACTTTACCAGTAACACTGGATGTTAAGCTCACTTTCACCTTCTCAACTTCATTCCGCGTTTTGTAGTCTACAAGATAACCTTCAATTTTCTTTGAATACTGAATACGATCCTTTGTGGCATGCGCACTGATTGTGGTAACAAAAAGTGCAAAAATCAAGAAAAAGTTCCTCATTTGTGAGTGAAAAAAGATGTAAAAAAAAGCAAATATAAATTTATTCTTTCATTAATGTCATTTCATCCACCAAGTGTTTGGCATCAGAGTAAATATCCATGACCCAAAGTACGTAGCGGATGTCCACCACAATATTTCGACAACGGTTCGGATCGAACAAATAATCACTCATGGTACTTTCCCATGAACGGTCAAAATTGAGTCCCATTAAGTAGCCGTTTTTGTCTAAAACGGGCGACCCAGAATTTCCACCAGTTGTATGATTGGATCCGGTGAAGCAGATCCAAAGCTCATCACCTTGCGCATATGAACCATAGTTTTTTGCGGCATGTAACTCAACCATCCTTGGCAATAAATCAAAGTCCGGATTTCCTGTGTTGTATTTGGCAATAATTCCATCTAAGGTCGTATGTTCCGTGTAACGCATCCCATCTGTTGGCGCCGATCCTTCTAGTTGTCCGTAGGTAATGCGCAGGGTTGAATTCGCATCTGGCCAATGTTTTTTGTCCGGGAACATCGTGTATTTTCCTTCCACGTATACTTGCATCAAGTTGTTGACGCTTGTTTGGAAGCTGCGATAAGCAGGAACGGTTTCATTTCTAAAGGACTGAAAATACTGATAGAAATGTGTGTATCCAAGGTCCTTGTTCAATTTTTTAATGGATTTATCGGAGAATGAACTTAAAAAAGCCATGTATCGTTCCTGATTGGTGAAAATGGAATGCGTATAAATATCTGTGGCGATTCCTTTCACATAATTGACAAACCATTCACTCGCTACAGAATACTTCACATCTTTGGTGATTTCCTTCCATTGTTCGGTGTAGTCGAGGTAGGCCTTTGTCTGATTCATGAAAATGTGTAAATCGACGTCACTATTGAAATTTTTGAAAAATCCTTCTGCAGATGTTTTCATTTTCTCAATGACTTTCGCCAACTCACCATTCTCGGCATATTTCGCGTAATTGGTCACTAAATCCTCCATTCCACGCACAAGTTTAAAGTATTCTGGTCCGTAGGAGAAATATTCTGCACCCAATGCATACTTGAATTCAATTTGCTGGTCTTTTTCTACCAATGCGTTTAGCTGATTGACCACCTCCACATATTTCTTCCATTCCGGCTTGCTCAACGCCATATCTTTGTAGGCTTTTTCTTCTTCCAACTTGAGTTGTACCGCTTGAAGGTTTTTTAATCCTTCAATTTGACCAATCCATTTTTTCCATGCATTCGCAATACTCGCTTGTTTCGCCGAATATTGTATGCGTGTTAAATCGGAATTTTTCATTCCTTCATCAATCACCGCTAAGGAAAGGTCACGCATGTGTATACGTGCCGGACGTTCTTTCTCAATGATGAATTTCAAATAGGAAGAAACAACATGCTGCTCTGTCTGACCAGGGAATCCATACACCATCGTAAAGTCTCCTTCTTGACGGTTTTGAAAGGAAATCGGTAGGTAATGCAAAGGCGTATAAGGAACATTATCTGGAGAATATGCCGCTGGTTTATTGTCTTTTCCGGCATAAATGCGAAACACAGAGAAATCTCCGGTATGACGTGGCCAAACCCAATTATCGGTATCTCCGCCAAATTTTCCAATGGAGTTCGGTGGTGTTCCCACAAAACGTACATCCAAGAACACTTCTTTCAACATTAAATAGTAATCGTTGCCGTAATTGAAGGCTTTAATTTCTGCTTCGTAATGCGTCCCAACGATTGCAGCGGCACATAATTTCTTAATGTTCGCTAGAATGACTGCTTGATCACTTTTTGAACTCGCTCCCATCAACACATCCTTCGTTACATCATCAATGCGCACAATACGCATCGCAGTTAAACCGGGATTCGTTAATTCTTCTGATTTGTTTTTTGCCCAAAAGCCATTTTTCAAGTAATCGTGTTCCAGTGAAGAATGTGACTGAATTTGTCCATACCCACAATGGTGATTCGTCAACAAAAGTCCCTGACTTGAAACCAACTCTGCTGTACATCCACCGCCAAATTGAAGAATGGCATCTTTTATACTCGTCGAATTAATACTGTAAATATCTGCCGCGGAAAGTTTCATTCCTTTCGCTTTCATATCTGACTCAAAAGCAGCAATTAAAGAAGGGATGAGCATGCCTTCTTCGGCCTGAGCGACAAAAAATTTGGCAACAAATACAAACAATAAGGATGCACGCAATAGGATCAATTTCATAGCTACGATTTTAGAGCGGCTAAGATACAACGATTTCAGATAGTCACAATAGCAAAATCAAAGCACAATAATTACGTATCTTTGCGCCACATTTGACCATATGCGAATATTCGAAGGACTTACCGATTTATCCCACATCAAAAATGCAGTCGTAACGATTGGCACATTCGACGGTGTGCATTTAGGTCACCAAGAAATCCTGAAAACGGTCATTTCCGAGGCAAAAAACATCGGTGGGGAAAGCGTGCTATTGACCTTTTATCCGCATCCGAGAATGGTCCTTTACCCCAAGGATACGGGCTTGCTTTTATTGCAAACGCAAGCAGAGAAAATGGAAAAGTTGACCAGTATTGGACTTGAAAATGTGGTGATTTATCCATTTTCAAAAGAATTTGCTGATTTATCCGCCAAAAATTTTGTGGAGGAAATTTTAATCAAAGGACTTCATGCGAAGAAGATTATCATTGGTTACGACCATCAATTTGGACATCAACGCGAAGGAAATTTGGCTTTTTTACAAAGGTATGCTGACCATGGATTCTTCGAATTAATGGAAATTCCAGCCGAGCAAATCGATGAGGTCTATATTTCATCCTCGAAAATTCGAAATGCTATTTTGGAAGGAGAAATGTCCACTGCCAATTCGTGTTTAGGCGCGCCTTTTGAATTAAGAGGAACGATTACGCAAGGCTTACAAAATGGACGCCGCATCGGATATCCAACTGCAAACATGGAATTAAATGACGCGCACAAAATCATTCCAGCGAATGGCGTATATGCGGTGAAAATCGAGGTGAACGGCGAACTTCATACGGGAATGATGAACATCGGATGGCGTCCAACCGTGGAAGAAGAAAAGCTAAAGCGCAAAATTGAAGTGCATATTTTTGATTTTCGCAAAGAAATTTATGGAGCACTTTGCAAGGTTCAGATTTGTCAATTTTTCAGACCCGAACATAAATTCCCTAACTTAGAGGAGTTAAAAGCTCAAATTCAACAAGATGAAGCGGCGATTCGCAATTTTTTTCATATTACTTAGCTTTCTTAGTGTTGCACAGCTCAATCATGGGCGGGTGTATATGTGGAATGAGCTTTCCGGCGTCAATCCAGATACCATTCGTGCCATTTCTTTCGAAAAAATGAAATTGGATTCTCTGCCTAAAGAACTGTGGAATTTTACTCAGCTTACGTATTTAAACCTCGAAAAAAATCAATTATCGATCTTACCAGACGATTTTAAAAACCTCACGCAACTGACGGAATTGAACATCGCAAAAAACAAATTCACCTTTTTACCCTTGGTCATTTGTCAACTTCCAAATTTGAAGAAATTAAACGCATCCCGCAACCGCATAGAGTCCATTCCGAATCAAATCGAAAATTGCACCCATTTGGAAATCATTGATTTATACGATAACCTTATCGGTGAGTTTGGAACAGGCATTTTTCAGTTGAAGGAACTACGAACCCTGAACATCGAAGGCGTCATGTATGGAACCAATTTCGCTGATGACCTAAAACGCAAACTCCCAAACGTACAGCTCCTGCTCGATCCACCTTGCAAGTGCTTGAACTAGGCGAAAAAAAAGAATCCCTTTTATCAAGTTGGCCTTGACTTAAAACTATTTCCTACCTTCGTGTAAAACAAGAATTTTGGAACTCATCAACCTTATTTTTCGACTCGGTGTACTCTTTGCCATCTATGGATTTCTGTGGTTTTTCATCGAAATGGGATTGAAATTACTCATCGGTGGACGCAAGCGTACATTAGGGGAAATCTACTTGATCAAAACAGTGAAGTACTTGTTTCTTGTAAACGTGACCTTTCTCTTTTGCTTAAAACAAATGGATGAACTAGTATTTCAAGTGAATTACCTGAATCTGGCACCAAGCTTTATTATTTTAATGGTGTACTTCTTGGGGAAACTTCAACAGAAAGAACAGCGCATTCAAATGATGACAAACTTCATGCAGGGCTTGCAAGAAGTGCCATTTAACAGACAGTGGGAATTGGCTTTAATTGTACTAAGTGGTTTCACCTTTGCTGGACTTGTTCTTTATCCACAGTATTCTGAAAATGCCATCGCTACTTGGTTTCAAAAGAGTATTTTGGACATTGAAAATACTGTGTTGATTGGATTTGTGTTTAAAGTGATTGGCTTTTTCTTTTTAATCGGTATGTTCTTTAAAATGCTCAACGCACTTAACTACATCGTTTCAGGAAAACCTTTGGTAAATGTGAAAACAGGATTTGGCACAAAACAAGGAAAATCAGATGATTCATACGATGATTTTGAAGAAATTGACGACAATAAACTTTCAGAATAATGGCACACTTTGACGAAAAAGAATTAATCGAACGATCGAATGACATCATCCATTCTTTGACAAAATTGGTTATGGGTGAAAAACCTGGATTTTTGTCCGGAAGCGTGTATAAAAAAATGGAAATGCATCCGCGCTTGAGTACGATGAAAACCTTGTACGCAAGTTTCATCATGGATTTCAAAGGTGCCTATGAAGATGCAGCGAGTTTAAAAAAACTGACCGATTTCCGCTATGAAATCGTGGAATTATTTGACTCTGAATCACCTTCAGAAAACTAAGCAAGCGATACCATGGAATTTACTTTCGGGAAAGCGTATAAATTATGCAGTGTCAAGCGAATTGACCGTTTGTTCTCCGAAGGAAAGAGATTAAAAGCCTACCCTATTACCGTCATGTTTCAAGAAACCGAAGAGGAAATGGAACACGCCTTTCAAGTCATCTTTTCCGTTCCGAAAAAACGAATGAAGCATGCCCATGACCGGAATTATGTCAAACGCTGTTTTCGCGAAATACTGCGAATAAATAAATCCGTACTTGAAAATCATTTGATAAAGTGCAACAAAAAAATCAATTTTGCCTTGATTTATCAATTGAATGAACGCATACCTTACCAAGAATTGGAACAAAAATTGCTAGACGCCATCACAAAACTAATAAGTGAAATCAAAGATGAAAAATAAACTTCATGTGATCATTTGGATCACGCTAACGTGCTTTACATTCCAAACTTCATGGACACAGTCCAATGGATTCGAAACCCTGAAAAGTTTGGAAATCATGGATCAAATTTATGAAAACCTGGATCTTTACTTTGTCGATGAACCACAAAACGGAAAACTTTCGAAAACGGCGATTGACGCCATGCTCAAAGAATTGGATCCATACACCGTTTATTACCATGAGTCCAATATCGAGGATTACCGCTTATTAACCACTGGACAGTACGGTGGAATCGGGGCCTTAATTCGTCAAATGGGAGATTACACCTTTATTGCTGAGCCTTATGAGGATTGTCCTGCAGCAAAAAGCGGCATCAAAGCTGGCGATAAAATCTTAACGATAGACGGAAAAAACATGGTGAAAAAATCCACCGATGAGGTTTCAGATGCCTTGAAAGGACCCAAAGGAACAAGCATCGAAGTGGAAATTGAACGCAAAGGTGAAGGCAAAAAGAAAATCACCATCGCGCGCGATGAAATTAAAATTCCAGACGTGCCTTATTTCGGTATGCTAAAAGGCGAAGTTGGCTACGTGAAATTGAATAGTTTTACGCAAACAGCTTCTGCTGATGTGAAAAATGCCATTCAGAAGTTACAGGCTGATGGAGCGAAACAGTTGGTGCTAGATTTGAGAGGCAACGGCGGTGGACTACTCATCGAAGCAGTGAAAATTGTGAATTTCTTTGTGCCGAAAAATCAAATAGTGGTGACCACAAAAGGACGTGTCAAAGAGGAAAATCGCGTGTACACCACCTTGGAAGAACCATTTGTGCAAGACATGCCACTCGTTGTACTCGTGGACGGTGGATCCGCTTCGGCAAGTGAAATTGTTTCTGGTTCCCTACAAGATTTAGACCGCGCAGTAATTATCGGTGAAACAAGCTTTGGAAAAGGATTGGTACAACGCACCTATGACTTAAAGTATGGCTCTAAAATCAAAATCACCATCGCTAAATACTACACCCCTTCCGGACGCTGTGTGCAACGATTGGAGTATTATGACAAAGAAAATAATGCGAAAGTCAAAGAAATCCCAGACTCTTTATTGAAGACCTTTCAAACAAAAAATGGACGCAACGTAATCGATGGAAGAGGAATCGAACCAGACTTAAAAGTGGAAAGTCCAGATTTGAGTCGTTTGACAGCGGTCCTGCTTACCAGTAACTGTGTCTTTAATTATGCTACTGATTACGTTTTAGCACACCCTACAGTTGCCAAAGCAGCGGACTTTAAATTGTCTGATTCGGAATACGAAGATTTTCAAAAATATGCGCTCGCACAAGAATTCAAGTACACAACTGCTTCCGAGGAATCATTGAAAAAAATGAAGGAAACTGCTGAAAAGGAGGGATATTTCGAAGAAATTAAAGCAGATTACGAGGACATGATTTCGAAAGTAACTCCATCAAAAGAAAGAGACCTACAGAAATTCAAGGCAGAAATTTCGGAAATGTTGGAAAACGAAATTATTTCGAGGTATTATTTTCAAAAAGGAAGAACAGTGGCGTCCCTTAAAAATGACATTGTCGTACAACGCGCGTTGGAAGTTTTGACAAATGTATCGGAGTACAACACTATTTTGAAGAAATAAGCGTTAGACTCCTATGTTGAAACGCTATTTCGGACCTCAAATTCATCACCGAGTACATTTTTTTGTGCTTTCCTTGTTTATCATAGGAGTCGTTTGCAGCAAATTTTTAATGTCCATGGGACTCCTCTTGGGCGTTTTGAATCTGTTACTTGAAGGAAATTTCAAATCCTATTATCAACGACTTCGAGAGAACCCTCTGATTCTGTTCATCCTTGCTTTCTACGGCTTACACCTTTTTGGACTACTTTGGACAACAAACCTTGATTACGGTATGGATGATATCCGTAAGAAAACATCTTTATTGCTGATTCCGATCATCGTTGGTGCACATTCCATTCCGAGTCCAAAACGATGGACCAAACTCATTCACTTCTTTATTTTGACTTTGGTGATTACCGCCAGCATCAATTTAATTGCCTATCACTTTTTTGCCGAAAAATTGAACTTAATCGACATTCGAGACATGTCCTTATTTGGTTCCCACATCCGCTATGGAATCCTCATGGGAATTGGACTAGCCTTTTGCTTGGAACGATTGTTTCAAGGCGCAAAATATCGAAATGGATTCATTGCCAGTGCGCTTTTCTTTTTGCTGTACACCTTTTACAGTCAAGTCTTATCCGGAGTCATTGCAGTAGCCATTGTACTTGGTGGACTCCTCTTTTTTGTTCTTTGGCAACGAAGACAATTCATTTTCCTCATCAGCAGCATCCTTGTTTTAATTCTTGGATCGACGGCTTTGATTTATTATTTGTCCCAGCCAGTGAATTACCCAATTCCATGTGTGGAGCAATACGACGAAATGGAGTCTGCTTGGAACCTGCGTTCTACTTTGAATTACGATAGCTTGGACAAACGCAAACAACCCGTTGCTTCTACCTTAGAACGGTATTTATCCTCCAAAGGACTTTGCGCTAATACAAAGGGAGTACAAACATTGACAAATAAGGATATCCAATTCATCGAAACAGGATTTGCAGATGTTCATGAAACATACGGGGGAATTCAAGCGCGCTTACTAGACATTCGTTACCAGCTTCATCACGCTTCGAATCCATCGGGACATTCCATTTTGGAACGGATAGAATATTGGAAAAATGCATGGGCCATCATTGAAAACCATTGGATGTTAGGTGTTGGAACGGGAGATGTCGACGACGCGATGCAGGAAATGTACAACAAACGTCAGTCACCACTGACTCCCGAACGACGTCTGCGCGCGCACAATTCCTATTTAACGTACTATCTAACATTTGGAATTTTAGGCTTTTTGTTTTTCCTGTTTTTTCAACTGAAATTCATCATCCAACAATGGAAATGGAAGCAGTGGATTGGATTTCTTTTTGGCATCATTGCATTGGTGACCTTTTTGTTTGAAGACACCCTTGAATCACAAATGGGCATAACCATGTTTGCGTTTTTCTACGCGGTATTTTCAAGGAAAAGCACAAGTAAGTAGATACGTCCTTGATTTTTATTAACTTCGCTTTGCGATGTCAATAGAAGTAAAAAACCTGTTTAAATATTACGGAGAACAAGCCGCAGTGCGGGATGTAAGTTTCTCTGTCAACAAAGGTGAAATCGTAGCTTTTTTAGGTCCAAATGGTGCCGGAAAATCTACCACCATGAAAATCATGACTGGATACATTCCTGCAAGTTCGGGCGAAGTCTATATCGGTGGAATCAAAGTGGATATCGATGAGTTGAAAACCCGTCAAATGATTGGTTATCTACCGGAGAACAATCCGCTTTATGTGGACATGTATGTCCGTGAGTACCTCGAATTTGTTGGGCGGATTTACAAGGTGAAAAACTTGAAAGCTCGTGTAGCAGAAATGGTGCATGCGGTCGGACTAGACGTCGAGCAAAACAAAAAAATCGGAGCCTTATCCAAAGGATACCGTCAACGTGTTGGATTAGCGCAAGCCATCATTCACGATCCAGAGGTTCTGATTCTCGATGAGCCTACAACAGGACTAGACCCAAATCAATTAGTGGAAATCCGTGAGTTGATTCGTCAAATCGGAAAACAAAAAACCGTATTACTTTCAACGCACATCATGCAAGAAGTAGAAGCGATTTGTGACCGTGTCATCATTCTATCGAAAGGTCAAATTGTGGCCGACGATAAAGCAAAAACCTTGCAACAGGAACTAGAACATCAAACAGTTTATGTCGAATTTGATTCCGCAGTAACGAAAGCACAATTGGCGAAAATTCCAAATGTGAGCAAGGTGGAAGTCTTGGATAAAGGATGGTTGATTGAATCGATTGCTCCAGAGGATTTACGTAAATCAGTGGCGCAATATGCACAAGCTCAAAATTGGTTGATTCTTACCTTGAACATCGAGCAAAAATCATTAGAAGAAGTATTTAAAGAATTAACAAAATAAGATGCCAACGAATTTTATCGAAGAGTTACAGTGGAGAGGGATGATACACGATATCATGCCCGGAACGGAAGAAGCCTTGTTGAAGAAAAGTTCGTCTGGATATATTGGATTTGATCCAACCGCAGATTCCCTGCACATTGGAAGTTTGGTGCAAATCATGACGTTGGTGCATTTTCAAAAAGCCGGACACAAACCATTTGCATTAGTAGGTGGAGCAACTGGAATGGTGGGCGATCCATCCGGGAAATCACAAGAACGAAATTTATTGGATGATGCCACACTTCAACATAATGTGGCTTGTGTCAAAGCACAATTGGAGAAATTCTTGTCCTTTGAAGGTGAAAATGGAGCAGAGATGGTCAATAACATCGACTGGTTTAGAAACATGAGCTTTTTGGAATTTATCCGCGATGTTGGGAAACACATTTCGGTGAATTATATGTTAGCAAAAGACTCCGTAAAATCACGCTTGGAAACGGGGATGTCCTTCACAGAATTCTCTTACCAATTGGTTCAAGGATTCGATTTTTACTACTTGAATCAACACAAAGGATGCATCGTCCAATTAGGCGGATCAGACCAATGGGGGAATATTGTGACGGGAACAGAGTTAATCCGTCGAAAAGGTGGTGGCGAAGCTTACGCGGTAACGACTCCACTCATTAAAAAAGCGGATGGAACCAAGTTTGGCAAGACCGAAGGTGGAAACGTTTGGTTAGATCCAGCGAAAACATCACCCTATCAATTCTACCAATACTGGTTGAATGCAGCGGATGAAGATGCCGCGAATTTCATTCGAATTTTCACCTTGAAAACAAGAGAAGAAATCGAAGCCTTGGAAAAAGAACATGCAGAAGCACCGCACTTACGAGTCCTTCAAAAAGCACTAGCAGAAGACATTACCGTTCGTGTGCACAGTGCAGCATCTCTTCAAACCGCGATTAGTGCGAGCAACATCCTATTTGGAAAATCGACTTCAGAAGACCTGAAAGCATTATCGGAACAAGATTTCTTTAGCATTTTTGAGGGCGTTCCTCAAGCGACCATTTCACGCGTGGAATTTGGAGAAGGAATCAGCATCGTGGATGCCTTAGCAGGAAAAACGGGATTCTTATCCTCTAACGGAGAAGCACGCCGTGAACTAAAAGCAAACGCGATTTCGGTAAACAAGGAAAAAGTCGATGAACAATTTATCGTTCGTTCCTCAGATTTGATTAACGACAACTATGTCTTGTTAGGTAAAGGGAAAAAGAACAACTATATTTTAGTCATCGTCGATTAATGCATACGATACAGCAAAAAAAAGAGAAGGCAACACCTTCTCTTTTTTTATTATGCTCATTTGATCGATTTTACAAAATCAACATGGCGTCGCCATATGAGTAAAAACGGTATTTTTCTTTAATCGCTTCTTTATATGCTTGCATCATTAAGTCATGTCCTGCAAACGCAGAAATCATCATTAACAAGGTAGAAAGTGGCGTATGGAAATTGGTAATGATACAATCTGCAATACTAAATTCGTATGGAGGAAAGATGAACTTGTTTGTCCAACCGTCGAATGGCTTCAAAAAACCGTCTGTTGATACAGATGATTCGATGGAACGCATAGCAGTTGTGCCAACAGCACATACACGTTGCTTCTTACGTTTTGCATTGTTGACCATATCGGAAGCCTCTTGAGAAATAATGACTTGTTCAGAGTCCATCTTGTGCTTCGTTAAATCTTCTACTTCTACGGATCGGAATGTACCGAGTCCAACGTGAAGTGTCACCTCTGCAAAGTCGATTCCTTTTAACTCAAGTCTTTTTAATAGCTGACGAGAAAAGTGTAATCCTGCAGTTGGCGCCGCAACAGCTCCTTCCACTTTTGCAAAAATGGTTTGGTAACGTTCTTCGTCCTCCGGCTCAACCTCGCGCTTAATGTATTTTGGAAGGGGTGTCTCACCTAGTTCCGTAATTTTTGCTTTAAACTCTTCGTAAGGACCATCGAACAAAAAGCGAAGTGTACGTCCACGTGAAGTCGTATTGTCAATCACTTCTGCTACCAATGAATCGTCTTCTCCGAAGTACAACTTATTACCGATACGAATTTTTCTCGCAGGATCCACAAGCACATCCCAAAGCAAACTCTCACGATTTAACTCGCGCAACAAGAAAACTTCAATTTTCGCACCCGTTTTTTCTTTGTTTCCGTACATTCTAGCGGGAAAAACGCGTGTGTTGTTCATGATCATGACATCACCTTCTGAGAAATAATCAATCACATCTTTGAATAATTTATGTTCAATTTTTCCGGTATCTCGATGAATCACCATTAATCGCGCATCGTCACGGTTTTCACTTGGATAATTTGCGACTAACTCTTCTGGAAGATCGAAGTCGAACTCCGATAATTTCATTTTGCTCATAAGCTCAATATTAACCTACTTCTTCATAGTAGGGCGCAAAGGTACGACATCGAGACTCCGTTTGTCAAGTAAATACCCAACTAAATTCAAATTGCTTGATTTTATTGACAAAAATCAGCTTTTTAAAGAATGTATCTCATTGAATGCAGGTGTGTTAAACCCGAAATTTGAAAAAAAAGAAAGCTATGTTTGATAAAATGTTGAGTGAAATGGAATTTAACCGCTTTGGTTGGATTGCTATTATTTTGTTAGTCGTAGGTTGCCTCGGTGGACTAACCGTTGGAATGGGGGCCTTGCAAAGTACTTTTGCGTTAATTGTCATTTTAATTCCAACCATGATGACTTTAAGTTTCTTGCTTTCGGTTGCACCAATGAAGTGGATTGCCGTGTCAACTCTGGTTACGGTTAGTGTTGACTTACTATTTTTCGGGTATTACCTAGCAACCTAAAACTGGAAGTAAACAAACGGTTTAAAGGTGTCAGAAATTGCTTGATACATCAGGAAAACACTGCATGCAATAAGGATTGCTTGAAGGAAAAAAGGAACCTTTGCAAACACTTGTGTCCCTTTGTCTTTCCAGCTTTGCGGCAGCCAATGCAATACAAATCCACTAAAGATGATCCAAAATACGGCTTGATACGTCGCCAATACCTTTACAAAAACCGCCCAAGAGAAATCGAAATGATTCCACATGTGGTTGAGCATTTTGACGGGTTCACCTGCTTCATCTAAACGAAACCACAACCGGGTAAAGGTGATGAAATTAAAGGTGAGGAATATTCGCCACACCTTGACACTCCAAGCTGAACTTTGTTCATAGGGACTAATTTTCTTCCAATACTGGTAAAAGATCAGTGCAAGACCATTCATTGTTCCCCAAATCACAAAATTCTCACTCGCTCCATGCCAGAGTCCACCGACAACCATGGTGATTAACAAATTCAAATCTCGGTTTAGGTAATTTTTGACTTTCGGAAAGAGATGCCAACATAAGAAATACAGGATCATGAGTCCGAGGTAGACATAAATCAATTCGTACCATTGTGTGATAAAAATCAAAAACACAAAAATGATGGTCGATGCTATGTACGTTCCGAGTCCGCCCGAGCGATTACCTCCTAGCGGAATGTATAAATAATCGCGCAACCAGGAACCTAGGGATTTGTGCCACCTGCGCCAAAAGTCTGCAACGGAAACCGCTTTATAGGGCGAATGAAAGTTCTCCAATAAGGTGAATCCCATCAAACGAGAAATTCCAATGGCAATGTCTGTGTATCCTGAAAAATCCCCATAAATCTGTAGGGAATAGGCCCACATCGCCAATACACTCACAAAACCTGGGTAGGCTTCAGGAGAATCGGCAATTTTATCAATGAAATGAACGGCAATGTAATCGGCTAAAACGATTTTCTTGAATAATCCCTTTGTTATCTGCACCAAGGACCAACTGAAATCTTGTTTGTTTAAGGTAAAGGGTTGATTAATCTGCGGAATAAAATCACGCGCTCGTACGATTGGCCCCGCCACCAAATGGGGGAAATACGTCACGTAAAACGAAAAGTCGAAAAAGCTACTGACTTTGATTTCTTTGCGGTAAATATCAACAACGTAACTAATATTGTGAAAGGTGAAAAAGGAAACTCCAACAGGAATCAATATTTTATCAATGAAGGTTCCTTCACCAAAAAAGCCATTCCCCCATAAGGCAAATTGATTGACAATTTCATACTTTGTTTGAAATAATTGGTTGAAAGAATCTGTGAAGAAATAGGCGTATTTGAAGTAACCAAGTAGCAGTAAATTGAACATTACGGACCCAGCAATCAACCACTTTTTAGATCGGTCTTTCTCAGTTGATTCAACGAGAATAGCAAACATGTAATTGACGACAAGTGTCAAGCCTAAGAGCAAAACAAATAGGCCTGAGGTCTTGAAATAAAAGAATAGACTGATAACGGTCAAGAAAATACTTCTCACCAAAAAATGTTTGTGAATCGCTGAAAAAACAACCATCACCAAAATGAAAAACAACCAAAAGTCTAGCTGTGTAAAGATGAGTGGTTCCTCGACGTTGAATGAAAAAAGCTGGTATATTCTCTCCATAGTTAGTGGCTGCTAAGTTCGTCAAATGCGCGTAAATAGTTCATAAACGCATCAATTAATAATTTTCCTTTGAGGTGATATCCTTCTGCGGTAAAATGAACATAATCTCCCTGCATCAATCCATTTTTCTTCCAGGTGATCGAAGAACCAAGTTCTCCCATAATGCCATAAAAATCCCACACGGCCATCTGATATTCTTCGGCTAATTGAAAGATGACTTCACGCTGTCCTACGGTATTTTTATTTGGCGTGCCATGAAATTGATTGTCATTTGGAACCGTCAACAGCAAGGCACATTTTGGGTTGACGGAAAGAATGATTTTCATCAAGGATTCCAAATTGTTTTTATAGACGTCTGGACGAAAATTCCCAAAACTCGTGTAGGCGTCATTCGTTCCTACAGAGAATACAAATAAATCCGGCGGATGAATCTTTAGGTCTCTCAAGAAGTGCTCGTTCCCTAAATAGGTATAAAGCCCAGCACCGTTGATTCCAATGGCGTTGTAGGTTATTCCAGGCAATTCGTTTAAGAGTTCAAATCCATAAATTTCAAGAAGCGCTGCTGATTCACTATTCTTCACGAACTGTAAATCCAAGGAGTCGATGTAATCGGTAAAGGTGATTTCTGAATATCCTAGCTCGTCGTGGTGAAAAGTTTCGCTCACCAGCAGTTCTTGTCCACCAAAGTTCAAATCATAGGGAAATGCTCCAGTGTTGTGGTAAATGCGCAATTTATTGAATGGCGGTTTCACCATCGTGCGCATGTGCTTGAAGTTGATGGTAATGACCGAATCAGCACAACGAATCGTCGCTCCTGTTAATCCGTAGTCTAAGTCCTCCGGATGATCGTTGACACTTCGGTAAGATTTCCACGTGTTTGGTGAGGAGAAATAATAGTTGGATGGATTGTTCGTCTTTGCCAATCCAAACGGAAAAACGAGTCCGCGTTCACCATTTAATCCTGGCCAATTCGTTTGTAAAAAGGTACGGAAATCATGCGTGTAAATATCTGCTTGAATGTGTGAGCCACCGATGTGGTAAAAATTTAATTTGCGGTCCTTTAAGGCAATCATTTGACTCATTTGATCATGCAAATACATCCAATTTGGACTCTCTTCAGAAAAAAACTGAAAACGATTACAGCCAGTATTGATGAAAGGATATTTTCCAGAAATCAAGCTGTCATCACTCGGAATGGTGGAAGATTCAATTGTCCTTAAGTCCAATGTTTGAGAGAAAACAGAACACGACAATAGCATCAAAAAAAGGAAGCTACGTATCATTCGACCGCATCTTTCTTGGAACTTGATTGTCCTCCAACCCACCTTGCGTATTCAGCAATAAACGCATCGTAAAATAATTGAGAGGCATAACTTGCTCCACGCGGTGAAAAGTGGATGTAATCCTTCCCTGCTAATCCTTGACTGACCCAAGATGGCATGGAATTTTCCCCGCCCATAGCAGCATACAAATCCCAGAATATGGCTCCGGTTTCATCGCACGATTTTTTCATCTGATTGACGCAATAGGAAAGATAGGGATAGGTTTCGAAAATCCCATTCACCATTTGAGACATGTCACTTGGTCCAATGACTAAAATGGCCGCACTAGGACGATTTCTTTGAATGAATTGTATTTGACTTTTAAAACTGCGCATGTAATTGCGAACTGAACTGCTATCTCGGAAGGCATGAACGGAATTTCCCCCAAATTGAAGGATGACTAATTCGGTATTTAATTCGTTGTGCATTTTGCGAAACAATGCAGCATCTCCCGCGCTAATGGCATGTCCTGAGGAACCACGCATTGCCACGTTCACTACTTGAACACCAACATCTCCTTCCAACGCAAATCCATTGAAAACGGGACTTTTTGTCGTGCTAAAGACAAATTTTAACCTCCCAGGTGTTTTTGGGAAACTCAAATCAAGCGAATGACCAAGTCCATCTTTGATCAAGGAATCTTCGTGGATTAACTTATTGTTTTCATACACTTTTACTGAGCACGGTTTTACGCAAGCGGTATAGAAACAGCGCACTTGATTGAAGTCCCTTGCCCTGGTAAATGCTGCTTTTGATGCTTCCACTTCAATCCAGCCCTCGGTCAATTCTCCACGATTCGACCTAGCGGTATCGATGAGAATGATGGAGGCAGACCCCATTGCGCCATATTTCCGCGTGCTCAATTTTTTACCCCAGAACGAGGTCAAGCGCTCGAAATTACTGGAGAATGTTTGTTTAAATGTTTGGGTATTGTACACATTGGTCGCTGGAATCATTCCGGGACCATTTCCACCAAATTGATTCTGAATACGCTGACGAATGTATCCCGTCATGCGATCTCCTTCGATTTGGGAATCGCCGTAATGAAAAATGGAGATTTTACGTCCCTCATCGGATGCGGTTTGCAATTGCGTAAAGAACCTGAATAAATTCTGCGATGACAATTCATTCAGATGCAGCGAGGTCGCACTTTCGGTACTTAATTCACCACCTGCTGCCAAGCCTAATTTCCCATCTGTTTTTCCCGAATGCTTGACCAAATTTTCGTTGATATCACTTGTGTCAACTTTCTGAATGATTTTCGCAATGTCCTTTTTTTCTTGGTTTTTCGGATGCAAAACCTCTTCAAAAGCCAAAAACTGCCATTTTATGCCAAGGAATTTTGCACCGCCATTCGGCAATAGAAAAGATGGAATGAATAAAAGTGAAAGTACTAAAAGGATAAAAAGAAGTACTTGGTATGGACGAAAATTTTGCACGGATTGATTCTATTCAACAAATATAAGTTTTCTTTGTTTTCTATTCATCATGATGACAGCTACCAATTCACTTATAAACGAATCTTCGCCTTACTTACTTCAGCACGCTCATAATCCTATTCAATGGGTGTCTTGGTCGGAAGATGCTTTCGAACAGGCAAAACGACAAAACAAATTGGTACTCATCAGCATCGGGTATTCCGCATGTCATTGGTGCCACGTCATGGCGCATGAATGTTTTGAAGATCAGGAAGTCGCTGATTTAATGAATGCACACTTCATCAACATCAAAGTAGACCGTGAGGAACGTCCAGATGTAGACCAAGTATACATGTCTGCGGTGCAACTAATGACGCAAAGAGGCGGTTGGCCATTGAACTGTATAACACTGCCTGATGGACGTCCAATTTATGGCGGAACATATTTCCCAAAGGAACAATGGATTCATGTGTTGAAGTCTTTGGTTTATACCTTTCAAAATGACAAGGAAAAAGTGGAAGAATATGCTGTGAAACTTCACGAAGGACTGAGCGTGAATGAACTAATTGCGATTCCACAGGACGAACCAAATCTTCAAAGCGAAAAATTAGTGGAGTTGGTGGCGCGTTGGAAAAAACAATTTGATTGGATGGAAGGCGGAATGAGTCGAGCGCCGAAATTTCCGATGCCGAACAACTACGGCTACTTGTTAGCGCACAGCCGATTTTTCAAGGATGAAAAATTGCAAGAATACGTTCGTTTAACCTTAGATAAAATGGCGTTTGGTGGGATCTATGACCAAATTGGTGGTGGATTTACACGCTATTCCGTAGACATGATCTGGAAAGTTCCACATTTTGAGAAAATGCTCTATGATAATGCACAATTGATGGAATTATATGCCATGGGATATGAAGCGTTTCAGGTTGATCACTATAAGCAGATTGTTCTAGAGATTTTCACTTGGTTGCAGCGTGAAATGAAGGATGAATCCGGCGCATATTTCAGCGCCTTAGATGCAGATAGCGAAGGGGAGGAAGGAAAATACTATTGTTGGACTGAACAAGAATTGAAATCGCTCATCACAACAGATTACGCGCTTTTTGCGGATTACTACGCGGTTTCAAATCGTGGATTCTGGGAGGACGATAAATACATCCTGCTAAAAACCCAAAGTGATATTGCATTCGCTAAGAAATGGAACATCGATGTAAACGACCTAGAAAATAAAGTTTCCGATTGGAAATCCTTGCTTTTATCAGAACGTCAAAAACGCATTGCTCCCGGACTAGACCATAAATGCCTCACCTCTTGGAATGCGCAGTTAATCAAAGGAATGTGTCGCGCATACAATGCATTGCACCAAGAAGAATTTTTAATAGAAGCTCGAAAAATCGGCAAATGGATTCTATCGAGTCAAGTTCAACCGAACGGACATTTATACCATGTAAACACTAATGGTGTGGCGAGCATTGATGGTTTTCTGGAGGATTACGCCCATGCCATCGATGCGTTTATTCATTTGTATCAACGAACAGGTGAATTAACTTGGTTAGAACACGCGAAGATTTGGGCACTGTTGGTTGAAAAAGAATTCATGCATCCCGAAAGTAAAATGTGCTATTTCACCTCAAATGATACGCAGCTGGTTGTTCGAAAAATGGAAATTCACGACAACGTCATTCCGTCTAGTAATTCTGTGATGGCAAAAAATTACTTCAGACTTGGTACCTATTTCCGAGAAGACCGCTGGCTTGAACATGCACGTCAAATGCTTGCCAACATGTACGATGGAATGGAGACTTATGGCTCTGGATATTCCAATTGGGCACATTTATTACTGGAAATGAATCAGGGATTGACAGAAGTTCACCTCATGGACGTTCAAACGAGTGAAATCGTTAGTTGGCCTGAAAATGCGCTTCTTTCGTATCACAAAGAAATCCCCATGTCTGCAAGTTATGCTATGGGAATTTTTGTTTGTGCAAAAGGCACATGCTATCCAGCCCTTTCAACGTTGAAAGCTGCAGCGGAACTCATTGAAGAAGAAATCAATTAAGATTTCATCTTACACGTATTCCAGCCAAATAGGGCATACAATCCACAAAAAGACGTAAAAGACGTCAAGATTAACATTGCCGAAACAACTAACGCAAACGCGTTAAGTGCAGATGGCAGCAAGCCCAATAAGGACACAATTAATAGTACCGCCGAGATTGCGATGCGAATCAAACGATCCGTATTTCCCATGTTTTTTTTCATAAACCAAATGTACGAATGTAATTGGTTTTAAAAGCAACCTAGGTTACCAGTCTAGTTTATCCTTTGCGAGCAATCGCTTTCATGGCAGCGTTGACAACATCTTGTGTATCGATTCCGTATTTCGTCATCAATTCCATAGGTGTTCCACTTTCACCGAATGAATCGTTCACGGCTACATATTCCTGAGGACAAGGCAATTCTCTGCTCAACACTTGAGAAACTGCTTCACCTAATCCACCGTTCATCATGTGTTCTTCCGCCGTAACAACACATCCCGTTTTAGCAGCTGAAGTTAGAATCGCTTGAACATCTAATGGTTTAATGGTGTGCATGTTAATCAATTCAGCTGAAATTCCTTTCTCCTTCAAAATAGCTAAAGCTTCAATGGATTTCCAAACAAGGTGTCCGCAAGCGATGATGGTTACATCGGTTCCTTCCGCCAAAACATCTGCTTTTCCAATCACAAATTTTGCGTCTGGTTTCACGAAAATCGGCATTACCGGACGACCAAATCGAAGGTAAACTGGACCCTTGTGTTCTGCAATTGCGATCGTTGCTTGTTTTGTTTGATTAAAGTCCGCAGGAACAATCACCGTCATGTTTGGCAACATACGCATCATTCCAATGTCCTCTAAAATTTGATGCGTTGCACCATCTTCACCTAAGGTAAGTCCGGCGTGAGAAGCACAAATTTTCACGTTTTTCTGAGAATACGCTACCGATTGACGAATTTGGTCATACACACGTCCAGTAGAGAAATTTGCGAATGTTCCAGTATATGGAATTTTTCCACCAATGGTCATCCCTGCCGCTAATCCAATCATATTTGCTTCAGCGATTCCCGCTTGGAAAAAACGATCTGGATTTTCTTTTTGGAAGGCATCCATTTTCAATGAACCAGTTAAGTCAGCACACAATGCGACTACATCTGGATTCGTGCGTCCTAATTCCGCTAATCCTTCACCAAATCCTGATCGCGTGTCTTTGTTACCTAGTATTTCAAATTCCATAACTATAAATTTAATAAGAGTGTTTTATTTGAATCAATTCTAAACTTTTTTTCTTTGGTGTACGCGCTCGACTTTTGGCCTTTTTCGCGGTAAACAATTTTATAATTTCCTGGTTGCAAGGACCATTTTCCCTCCAATGGGCCTTCATCTATGTTGCAAACCCATTCCCACTGATTGACTTGACGTTCATAGAAAATTTGTCCGACGCTAGCCTTCACCACAGTGTATTGAAGTATTCCCGCAGGAATGACGTCCACAAACGTTGTTTTGCTTTGCGTAATCTCCACACGTAGATACGTTCTCGGCAAGGTGAAAATCTCCAAGTCGTATGTCCCGACAAGGTATTTTTGCGTGGAATTTAAATTCTGTGCATGCAGTGTTTTGCTGTCGTCTTT
>CAIOSO010000098.1 GCA_903860985.1 uncultured Flavobacteriales bacterium | reverse complement strand
TTTCAAAAAGTGTAAGGAGGATATCCTTGTATTTCAACCAGATGCACTTGTGTTGATTGATTATCCAGGATTTAATTTACGGATGGCTAAATGGGCTAAATCACAGGGAATTAAAGTTTATTATTACATATCTCCGAAAGTCTGGGCTTGGAAAGAGTCACGCGTGCACAAGATCAAAAAATATGTAGATACTTTATTTACTATTTTTCCATTTGAAACAGCGTTTTTCAAGAAATACAACATGCATGTGGAGTATGTTGGAAATCCATTAGTAGATGCTATAGCGGAGTATCGAACAACGAGCGACGAGCGACGAGTGACGGTTAGGGGGGTAGAAAAACCGATTGTAGCAATTTTACCAGGGAGTAGGAGGCAAGAGGTTAGCACGAAATTACCCGTGATGTTAGAAGCTGCGGGTAAATTTCCGGAATATCAATTTGTTATTGCTGGGGCACCTTCATTAGAAGAAACTTTTTATGCGCCATTTATCGAGGGCTATGATGCCAAAATTTTGTTTGGAAAAACGTATGAAATTCTAGAATCTGCGGAGGCAGCTTTAGTGACTTCAGGTACTGCTACATTAGAAACAGCGCTTTTTGGAGTTCCGCAGGTAGTATGCTATATCGCTTCGCCAATTTCTTATACTATTGCGAAGCGTTTAATTAAAATTAAGTTTATTTCATTAGTCAATTTGATTTTTGACCGCGAGGTTGTACGCGAATTAATTCAGGATGCTTGTAATGTGGACCAAGTAGCAGAAGAATTATCATATGTGTTACAAGGTGGAAAAAAACGTGCGCAACAAACAAAAGATTGTGCGACATTAATTGAAATGTTAGGGAATGGAAGTGCGAGCGAAAAGGTTGCGGAGAAGATTTTGAAGTAGTTGGTTATTTACCATAGAGGACTCAGAGAAAAAATAGATTTAGAAGCGACGATGGAGGTCACAGAGTGCGATTTTATCGCTTTATGCGAATGTGCGAAGTGATAGTGCGTAATTAATCACAGAGGGCACAGAGGTGAGATTGACATTTTTACGAATTTAGAGTGCACAGAGAGCGATTTTATCGCTTTGTGGTATGGATATGTGAACTTTTCCTCTATCCGGATATATTCTCTCCGTGCGTACTGTGATAAATTCCTTAACAAACCCTTTAATTGATTTAAATGGTTTAAAAATATTCTATCTTTACTTTTTCAAAAAAATAAGTTAGTAGCATGGAATATACATTTCGCGAGATAGAGACCAAATGGAAAAAATTTTGGGCTGAAAATCAAACTTTTAAAACACCAAATACTTCTAATAAACCAAAATATTATGTGCTTGATATGTTTCCATATCCTTCAGGTGCAGGTTTACATGTTGGTCACCCACTAGGATATATTGCTTCCGATATTTATGCGCGATACAAACGTTTGAAAGGATTTAATGTATTACATCCAATGGGGTATGATTCGTTTGGTTTGCCAGCAGAGCAATATGCGATTCAGACAGGTCAACATCCAGCAGTTACGACAGAAGAAAATATATTACGTTACCGTGATCAGTTAGATAATGTAGGATTTTCCTTCGATTGGTCGCGTGAAGTGCGAACTTCTAGTCCAGAATATTATAAATGGACGCAATGGATTTTTATGCAGTTGTTTGATTGTTATTATGATAACACCAAAGATAAAGCAGAACGAATTTCTTCGTTAGTAGAAGTATTTGAAAAAGAAGGAAATAAAAATGTAAATGCTTGTACCGATTGTGAGTTAACATTTACAGCGGAGGAATGGAATTCGTATGATTCCAAACAAAAAGAAGACATACTACAAACCTATCGTTTGGCATTTTTGGCTGATTCTTGGGT
>CAIOSO010000097.1 GCA_903860985.1 uncultured Flavobacteriales bacterium | reverse complement strand
ACAACGGAAAACCGTCAATGGCACTAGATGCCTTTCTGAATTAGATAATCTCAACCAGTAACCTACGTTGCAAGCCAATTTCTACCAATTTGAAAAAAGTAGAAAATTGAATGTCGCTCATCCCGCGCTCAATGCGCGAGATGTAGCTTTTCTTTGTGCCGGTTCTTTCGGCTAATTGTTCTTGTGATAGCTTCGCTTCTTTTCGCGCAGCTTTGAGTTGTTCGCCTAGGCGAAATGCAATGGACTCACGATCGAATTGATCGCGTTTTTCACTGCCTCTAGAGCCATATTTGGCCTGTAATAATTCTTCAAATGTGCTAATCTTTTCCATGGCTGTATTCTTTTTTAAGTTTTTCTGCTAAACGAATTTCTTTACTTGGCGTTTTTTGAGATTTCTTCACGAAACAGTTCGTGAGGATAATCAGTTCTTCTTTTTCTTTGAAACATAGTATGCGAATACTCTTTTCACTGGTTAATACACGCACTTCATAGATTCCATTGGTTGAAACAAGTTTCTTAAAGAATTTCACGGGTACTTCTCTTTCGAAACGGATGTAATCTAAGATGTAATCGATTTTTGTTTGAACCTTCGGTGATTGCTCAAAGTAAAAGCTCAAAAAACGCTCTTTATAAAATCTAAATTCTCTTATTTTCTCCAAAGTTAACTATTTAGTTTACATTTTACAACAATTACCAAATTTTTTTCAAAAAAAAAACCACGGAATAGCAGAACGTAGGTTTTTCATAAAATATTTTATATGATATGCTTGTTCATTCATTAAGTACCTTTTATGTGTGTATATTTGAAGCTAAACTCCTTTTATGAAGTACTTATTTCTCACCTGTTTAACGCTACTATTTTTGACTTCGTGTGAAAAAGATAAAGTACCGACACCGACCCCAATTCCAACTGATCCTTCCGGATATATCCAATATGGAACACCTTATGCTTCCATGCCAGCAACAGAGGACGCTGTGATTTATGAAGTCAACCAGCGAGCTTTCAGTTCTACGGGAGATTTACAAGGAGTAATCAACCGTTTGACTGAAATCAAAGCATTGGGAATCAATACGATTTGGTTGATGCCGATTTACGAAGAAGGTGTGTTGAACAGCGTGCACTCACCTTATTGCGTGAAAGATTACAAGAAAATAAGTGCGGAATACGGTTCCTTGGCTGACTTGAGAACTTTAACAACGCAAGCGCATCAGTTGGGAATGTCCGTTATTTTAGACTGGGTAGCGAATCACACATCTTGGGACAATGCATGGATTTCCGATCATCCGGACTGGTATTCGCAAAATGCAGCGGGAAACATCATTATTCCACCAGGAACGAATTGGAACGATGTCGCCGATTTGAATTTCAATAACACGGACATGAAATTAGCGATGATTGATGCCATGAAATACTGGGTGCTCGAAGCGAATGTCGATGGATTCCGTTGTGATTATGCGGATGGTGTTCCTTTCGACTTTTGGCAGCAAGCCATCACGGCTTTAAACGCAGTTCCCAACAGGGATTTATTGTTTTTGGCTGAAGGAACAAGAGCAGATCATTACACCGCTGGATTCCATTTAACCTATGGATGGAATTTTTACACCGCTGCCAAGAATTTATGGGCCGGCACCGCATCCATTACCAATTTATACAATACACATTTAGCTGAATACACGAATATGCCAACGGGCAAACATAAAATTCGTTTTACCACCAATCACGATGAATCTGCTTGGGATGCTTCACCTTGGAGCCTGTTCAATGGAAAAGCTGGAGCTTTAGCCGCTTCTGTTTCAACGATATTTATGGGAGGTGTTCCGTTGATTTACACGGGACAAGAAGTTGGACGCAGCACCACTACCCCATTCTTCACGAATTCACCAATCAATTGGACCATCAATCAAGACATGTTGCAGGCCTATAAAGACTTGTTGGCATTTCACAATGAATCAGCAGCAGCTAGAAAAGGAAGTATTTCGAATTACGCTATTTCCACCAATGTACTTTGTTTAAAGAAGACACTAGGAACAGAGAATGTGGTGATTATCGTGAACGTGCGCAATTCGAATCAATCGTTTTCTGTGCCAAGTCCACTGACTGGTAGCTGGACCAACGCTTTGACAAACGCAAGTTATACCTTGAATAGCACGATTAGTTTAACACCCTATCAGTACATCATTCTGAAAAACTAAAAAGCACCAGATTTGATTTCATCTACAATAGCTGGATCAAGTAAAGTGCTTGTATCACCTAGATTCGAAGTGTCTCCTTCCGCAATTTTTCTCAAAATACGACGCATGATTTTTCCACTACGCGTTTTTGGTAATCCAGAAACAAATTGAATTTTGTCCGGTTTTGCAATTGCTCCAATCACTCTTGAAACCGTTTGCAGAATATCTTGTTTCGTTAAGGCAGCATCTCCGTGTTGATTTTCAATGATCACGTAGGCATAAATCCCTTGTCCTTTAATGTCGTGAGGATAACCAACGACAGCGCTTTCAATGACGCCGGTATGCATATTGATGGCGTTTTCTACTTCCGCCGTCCCGATGCGATGTCCACTTACGTTTAATACGTCATCAACGCGTCCCGTGATGCGGTACATTCCGTTTTCGTCGCGCAGACAACCATCACCGGTGAAGTAATAATTCTCATAAACAGAGAAATACGTTTGACGACAGCGCTCATGATCGTTATAGGTTGTTCGAATGATTCCAGGCCATGGAAACTTGATGCACAAATTCCCATTGACACCGTTTCCTTCGATTTCCTTTCCAGCATCATCCACCAAACAAGGTTGGACTCCTGGTAATGGCAAAGTTGCATAAGAAGGTTTACTTGGTGTGACTCCCGCTAAATTTGAGATGAGTACTCCGGCTGTTTCTGTTTGCCACCACGTATCGACAATCGGACAATTATTCTTACCGATGTGATTATTGTACCAGTGCCAAGCTTCTTCGTTGATCGGCTCACCAACAGAACCAAGGACTTTTAAGGAACTTAAGTCTTTGTCTACGACGTGTTCCAGGCCAAATCCCATTAAGCTACGAATAGCAGTTGGCGCCGTGTATAGAATGTCAACTTTAAATTTATCGACGATATCCCAGAATCTTCCAGCATCGGGATAGGTTGGAATCCCTTCAAACATGAGAGATGTTGCTCCGGCACTTAATGGACCGTAAATAATGTAACTATGTCCGGTAATCCAACCGATATCCGCTGTGCAGAAATGAATTTGTCCGGGTTTGTATTGAAATACGTTGACAAAGGTGTAGTTCGTCCAAATCATATATCCAGCGGTCGTATGAACCACGCCTTTCGGTTTTCCTGTCGATCCGGAAGTATAAAGAATAAAGAGCATGTCTTCTGAATCCATTTCTGCCGCTGGAAAAAATGGATTTCCTGCTTCCTCCACTTTTTGGATTTCATCGGTCCACCAAACATCGCGTCCTTTCAGCATGGAAACCGGCACACGCGTACGTTCATATACGATGACACGTTCAATCGTATGATTACCAACTAATGCATCATCGATGACTGATTTCAAAGGAATGTCCTTTGCGCCACGAAATGCACCGTCACAAGTGACGATAAAACGCGCTTGCGCATCATCGAGTCGGTCTGCAATTGCTTGAGCGGAGAAACCACCAAAAATAATGGAGTGAATCGCACCGATTCTCGCACAAGCGAGTGTAGCAATCGTCAATTCAGGAATCATCCCCATGTAAATACACACACGATCTCCTTTTTGAACGCCATTATTTTGAAGGACATGCGCAAACTGCATGACTTTCGCGTGTAACTCTTTGTATGTGTAGGTTATTGAAGATTCGTTTGGATCATTGGCTTCCCAAATCAACGCGGCTTGATCACCTTTATCCGCTAAATGTCGATCGAGGCAATTTTCGGTAATGTTCAGCGTCCCACCTTTAAACCATTGAATAGATGGCTCCACAAAATTCCAATCAAGAACCTTGTCCCACTTTTTTTTCCATTGGAAATTCTCAGCGATTTCAGCCCAGAATTCTTCAGGTTGGTCTATGCTTTTTTTATAAGCGCTGTGGTATTCCTCGAGGGAGTTTAGTTGGTATGGATACATGTTGTAAAGCTTTTACTTTACGAAAATACGTTTTCTACAGCAAGTATAGTGGCAATAATCCATCAGATATTTACACAATTATTCGGGCAGAATTAAGGAATGATCTCCACCGCCACTTCGTTTCGACGATTAATGATGTCCCAAGGAGCATTGTAACCCATGTACATGAATGAGCCTGTAGCTTTCAGGTGATGTTTTTGAATGATTTGACGCAGAACTTCCGAATGACTTTCGATGCGTTCATCGTTTGAAAATCCACCATAGCGAACGACTAACAATACTTTCGAAGCTTCCTCTTGGATTTCCACATTTTTATTTGATGGATTAGGAAGTTCATCTTTTTTGTATTGACTTGGCATCACAAAGTACATCGTAGCGGAGTCGCTTAATTCCATAACAACGGGAGAAGTCATTGCGATTTTTTCGGCTTTTTCATTTCCACCAAAAATATATCCGGCGATGCTTCGGAATCCATCGCTTCCTGAATTATCGAAGGACTTATCTTTCAAGCTCGTTTTAGCGACAATCATTTGCGGATATTGACGCAGTTCGATGTTCTTGTCAAACTTTTTTAGTACGACGTAATCAGGTGATTCAATATTTTGGTAACGGAAAGACATGACGACAAAAAATAAGATAACGATGCTGAATAAACCGATGAAGATATAAGTCATTTTTTTCATGTGTTTTATTTTAATAACAACGAAAGATAACGAAAGATAACGAAAGATAACGAAAGTTTAAAACATATAAAACAAAAACGAGAATGACGCTCTCTCTATTTCTCGTTTTGTTTTTTTTGACCTTGTCAGGATTACGCTGGCGCGTTTTCTTTGGGGGAGTTCATATCAAGTAAACACCCAAAACAGCTGCGCATTTTTCGGGTATTTTTGTTTTTATACGCTTATCAACATGAATGTTGAACACTGTAAAAACAAAAAAAACCCGGCACTTGCGTGCTGGGTTTTTACTTGTGACCTTGTCAGGATTCAAACCTGAAACCTTCTGAGCCGTAATCAGATGCGCTATTCAGTTGCGCCACAAGGCCGGTTGTGTGTGCAAAGATATACAATTTTCCATAATTAGGAAGGGTTTACTTAAAAAAATCCTTGTTTTAGCGAAGCAATACATCCAATCTTTAATTGGGGAAACTTTCCAAATGTAGAAAACTCACCATCAGTAAAAAGCGCAGCGTAATTCGGAAACCGAGCCTTAAAAATACAAGCACAGCTCGATTTTATTTTAAATCTTTCAAATTATTCATGAATGAATATTTTCTCCTTCGAGCCATCGCTGTAAGTGTAGATTAAGATCTTATTTGCTTGAATAACTGTCTCTCTACCCATAAGATCTGAAACCCTAATTAGTTGTTTCGTATCTCCTAAAAGTTCATCGATACCTGAGATCTCTACGCTTACCGAGGAGGACATAACGATTGTGTGAATAGTTGAACTCTTCTGAAAACAATATAATATAAATTGTAATTCATTACAACCCATACCCAATCCTGGGTAGTATACCGTATAATTCGATATTGACATTCCTGTTGAATCAAGTACCGACCATACAACCATTAAACTATCCATTGGATTTGTTGGGTAATTAATTAAACTAATGAATGCCGTATCAACTGAATTGAAGTCTAAGAAACAATCTTCTAAC
This sequence comes from uncultured Flavobacteriales bacterium, assembly GCA_903860985.1. Classification (GTDB taxonomy): domain Bacteria; phylum Bacteroidota; class Bacteroidia; order Flavobacteriales_D; family Crocinitomicaceae; genus UBA952. The sequence continues at coordinate 369 of CAIOSO010000097.1, read as the reverse complement.
ATAACTGTTGATGTGCCGACACTTGGTGAACAACCTGAACCACCATTAATAACTAATGTGTCTCCTGTTAACTGTGATGAGTCAAATACAAATTCACCAACATCAAACACACAACCGTTTGCATCCGTTACTTCACAAAAATAACTCCCTGGACATAAGTTTGTAAGCGTATTTGTTGCGAGTGGTCCATTACCATACCAGAAATAAGAAAAGGGTGCCATGCCATTAATTACTGTAACGGTGGCGGTGCCATCACAAGTAATCGCATCAAGTGAATTCGTCGTGGTCATGGTTGATTCAAATCCTTGACATGGCGATGACACTCCTTCAAAAATCGTAAAAAACAAGGTGTCATAATAACCGCTCGTT
>CAIOSO010000096.1 GCA_903860985.1 uncultured Flavobacteriales bacterium | reverse complement strand
GATTCATTTACATCTAATTGATCAATCGCATCATCTGCCTCTAAAGCCAGTTCCTTTAATTCGAGTAAAATCGAATCCAAGCGTTCTTTCATGGATAACAACTGTGGATCGTAACTTGATTGTTTATCTACACTTGCCTTTAGGCGATACAATTGTTCATAGGTGCCATTTTCCGCAGTAATTTGACTCATTTCTCCAAAAACCTGAAGGATTTGAGACGCATTCTCCATGCGTGTAATATCAATTTCCAATTGCGAAAAATCTGTCGTTCCTAAGGATAATTCCTGCAATTCATCTAGAATAAAACGATCATAATCCTCTGCTTGAACTGCCGCGTGATAGTGTTCGTCCAAAGATTTTAATTCCTTCGAAATGGATTCAAACGCTGCATACTTTTTCTCAAAAGCTTTGCGTTCGGGAAGAAGTCCAGTAAGGACATCAATCAATTCCAATTGAAAGGATTTTGATTTCAGTTCTAGGGTATTGTATTGCGAGTGGATTTGAACCAATCGAGAAGTCAATAGTTTCAAGGTCTGCAAAGAAACCGGCACATCGTTAATAAATGCTCTAGATTTTCCTTCCTTCGCAATTTCTCGACGAATGATCGTTTGTACATCGTAATCCAAGTCATGTTCCTCAAAAAACGAAAGGTACGACTCATTCAAGCTGAAATTTGCCTCTACAATTGCTTTCGGTGCTGATGGACCAATGACAGAAAGTTCCGCGCGTTCGCCTAAAATCAATTGCAAGGCATGTAATAAAATGGATTTTCCAGATCCCGTTTCTCCAGTTAGAACGGTGTATCCAGATTGAAAGTTCAATTCAACTTCGTCGATCAAGGCAAAATTTGAAATGCGAAGCGCTGTTAACATTTAGTCTAGTATTTCCTGATAACGAGCTGAATTAGCGGAATCTAATCTCTTTAAGAGAGTCACCAAGTCTTGTTTTTCCTTTAATTCGGAATCCGAAAACACATTTTTGAACTCTGGAATCTTACCGAAAAGAAAACTCAATAAGTTTACTGCATTTGGACGTGTAGCGGCGAGTGGTGTTAATTTGTTTAACGCATCGTAAATGGCCTTCTTACCAGCGACTTTATCCTCGTATAATTTATCGATTCCTTTTCGATGATACATGTACAAGCATTCGCGCATTGGATCAAAAACAGGTTGTAAGATGTTATCTACCAAATAAAAACGGTTGCGTTTACCTGATTCCGAGGATTTCCATCCTGGCGCACCACCAACTTGTGCATTTGTCACAATAGCTTGTGCTTCGATATAGTATGGTGTTCCTCCTTTTAACGAAAAGGAATCGTAATCCAAGCCAATCATGAAATACGCATAGAATGCCAAAATGGATGTTAAATTATCGCGGTATTGGTTTTGCGCGTAGACAAGCACTGCATTTCGAGAAAAACTGACCGCAAAATTCTCATCTTCGAAATTCAATAAAAGGGTATTGTAACTCGAATTAAAAGAGGGACGAGTGGATTGAACTTGAATATAACCTTTATACGTTCCGGTGGATGGAATTTCACGTATTTGAATCTGAATATTACACTTGATGCGCTCTTCCGTTTTGAATTTGTCTTTGGTCCATTGCGTGTTATTCATCAAATCGAAAATACTTTGCTCCATTTGTTTGATGACTTCCTTTTCGGTGGATGAAATTTCCACTTTTGCGTCAACTAAAACTGAAACTTGACAATTCAATTCTTGTGCATAGGAAAACGAAAATCCTATGAAAGTCAACAATACTGTAATTAATCCTTTCATTTTTAATCTTTTAAAACGATGGATAAGATATCCTTTGCCACTTCTTTTTTTGATTTAAGTGTAAACTCGAACTCATTTTTATCCTTATCGAAAATAGTTATTTTATTTGTTTCCGCTTGAAAACCACTTACATCTTTTACGAATTCATTGAGGACGATGAAGTCTAGATTTTTACGCGTCAACTTATCTAACGCATTTTCTTTCGCATTATTTGTTTCCAAGGCAAATCCAACCACTTTTTGTTGTCCCTTACGGTGTATGGATGCCCATGTTAAGATATCGGGATTTTTCACCAAGTTCAACGTGATTTCGTCGGCTTGTTTCTTGATTTTTTGAGTCTCCGTATATTCTGGACGATAATCCGCAACTGCAGCGCTAAAGATTCCAAGGTGACAAGTGTCCCAATGTTCTTGAACGGCTTCCAACATTTCTTCTGCTGTTTGAATCTTTATTACTTGAAGATTTGGATGAGTCAATTCTAGTTGAGTCGGCCCGCTTATTAGGGTTACCTGATGTCCGATAGCTAAACAAGCCTGAGCAAGTTCATAACCCATTTTCCCACTGGAATGATTGCCAATAAAGCGAACAGGATCAATTGCTTCATACGTTGGACCTGCAGTGATTAACATGTGTTTTGATGCATTCGATTTATTCATATGAAAGAAATCCTCCAGGTAAGCAGCAATATTCTCAGGCTCTTCCATGCGCCCCTGTCCTTCGAGTCCACTAGCCAAAGCTCCTTCCGTCGCAGGAATAATCGAAACGCCATCAGAAAGCAAGGTATCCATATTGCGTTTCACGGTTGGATGTTGGTACATGTCCAAATCCATCGCTGGCGCAATGATTGTTTTTCCTTTCATGGAAAAATACGTCGCCAAAAGCAAGTTATCGCAGATTCCAGCGGCCATTTTTGCCATGGAGTTTGCTGTACAAGGAGCAATAACGAAGACATCTGCCCAAAGTGCTAATTCAACGTGATTGGTCCATGCTCCTGATTGCTTATTCCAAAATTCGATGTGAACTGGATTTTCTGATAAGGTAGAGACAACGAGGGGACTAATAAAATCAGAAGAGGCAGGAGTCATGATTGCTCTGACTTCTGCCCCTTGTTTCTTAAATATTCGTATGAGGTAAGCAATTTTGTAAGCTGCAATACCTCCTGTTATTCCAAGAAGGATGCGCTTTCCTTGCATTACTCTTTTTCTTCTGGTTGACGCATGTAGATTTTGTCATCCAATAACTCTTGCGTCGCAATCGCTGTTGGTTTTGGCATTTTCTCGTAATGCTTAGAAATCTCAATTTGCTCACGGTTTTCAAAAATCTCCTCAAGATTATCCGTCGTAGAAGCAAATTCTTGCAATTTTTGCGTCAATTCTTCTTTCACTTCAGAAGAAATTTGATTCGCACGTTTTGAAATAGCCACTAAAGATTGGTAGATATTTCCTGTTTTTTCTTCCATACGAATGGTATCACGCGTGATGGTTGACTTTTCTGCTGGTGTGTTTTTTAAACTCATAATTCACTTTTCAGTTGTTTTTTCGCTTAGCTTATCAATATAATCACTTAGTTCTTGTGTGTATTTTGACTGTGGATGGCGAAGGGCAAAGGTACGGAATCTTTCGTTAGTTTGTTCGTTTCGCTCTGATTTTTTGCTGTCGATGCTATTCAATGTTAAAAAGTATGAATTTTTAACGACCACATAGTTTATTTCTTCGGAAAAAAAGGATTGACCATGAGCCTCTAAAAACAATTCCCCAGAAGTAACTGCCGCCTTGTAATTTTGCGTTTTATCGTACAATTTAACTTGATCGTATTGTTTCGTCTCTAATTTAAATTGCAATTGATCGATAATGGCATTGCAAGAATCGATTAAATAAGACTGTGGATATCGATCGATAAACTGTTGAACATTATTAATCGCTAATTCTGTTTCTGTTTGATCTAATGAATGTTCAGGGGAGTTTTTCACACTGCAAAGCGCAACCATAAAAAGCACTTCCTCATTTTTTACACTATATGGAAAACGCTGCATGTATGCGCTGTAGTAATATTGTGCCATATAGTAATCTTCCACTTGAAAATAACTTTTAGCTAAACGGTAATAGGACAATTCACCTTCCGCGCTTTTAGGAGAGTGTTGGTAAATTTGCTCGTACAAAACGATGGCTTTCTCGTATAATTTTCCGTCATACAATTCGTTGGCTAAATTGTACTTTGCAGCGAAATCATCTGCTTTCACGACAGCATTGTAATTAGAACAGGCCGTCAATAATAGCAAGCCAAAACTGATGATGAATAAATAGTTTTTCATTTATTTTACTCTTAAACTTCTTCCTACTTGAAGAACGGTGGTTGGTTTAATGCCGTTTAATGAACATATTTTTGAAACAGTGGTTCGATTTCTATCGGCTATTTCCGTCAAGGTATCTCCTGAACGGACTTGGTAATATTTTACTTGGGGTGCGCGCACCACTACCGGTGGAGGCGTTTCTGCGTTTGGTGTTTCCGCGGGATGTTCCTCGTAATAATCTGTTGGTTTGGCACCTGGACGAAAGAGTCCTTTATGCACAAATAAGTTTTCATTCTTCAATAGTCGCTTATCGAAATCAATGATTTCCTCTGGATTCATCGGTGCGTCATAAAAACGAATTTCAAAGTGCAAATGTGGTCCAAACGATCGACCTGTATTTCCACCAAGTCCGATTGGATCCCCAGCCTTCACCTCTTGATCTAAAAACACAAGAAACTTACTCAAATGGGCATGAAACGTTTCTAATCCATTGCTATGTCTTAGAATAACCAGATTCCCAAATCCACCATCGTTATACTTTGCATATCGAACCTTTCCGGACCATGTTGCATACACCGTATCACCAACATTTAATCCGACATCAATTCCATTGTGATACCTTCCGCTTCTGTATCCATAACGAGAGGTTACAATTCCTTTTGTCGGCATGGAGAATCCATCATTTAGCTCATCGTTTACACACAGCCAAATAGTGTCTTTTAACTTAGATAAATCATTTCGACTCGTGAAACAAACCTCATTATTCCAAGTTAGCGTAAAGGGCACATCCTGTTCCTCTGTCATGATTTTATGAATGCGGGCATTCATAATTCCATCAAATTTAAATGGGTTAAACAGCGCCCATGTTTTGTTGGAATAAATAATCACCTTTCCAATCTCCGTATCTACCGTATCCAACGCACGTTGTGCTAAGGCTTGAGAGCTCAAGCATGCGAAGAAAAAAACAATATGTAGGATATTACGGGTCAAGATCGAAAATAAGGATTTCAAAGATAGTGAATTCCTTTTACAATGCCCGAATATCCATGATTTCTATGTTGTAAAACACTTGTTCATTTGGTTTCACTAAATCAGCATAACCACGAGTACCATATGCTTGAGGTGCATCAAGGATGATGAAATAACGCTCACCTTTTTTTGCATTCTTCATGATCTTCCTTAATCCTGGAACGATTGTTTTTTGTCCTGGCGAATATTTGAGTGGGTAATTACCCAAACGCGTATTCATCACCGATGCTTTCGATTCCGTGGAAACCATGGCATGGAAAGAAATTTCTTTACTCGGGTCCTTCGCTAAAGACAAGCCCTCTCCATCTTTAATCTTCCAGGAAGTTACTCCATCTTCAAAAACGCTAGGTGTCACGAGTGCGACCACTTTCACATACAACCAATTGGCAGAATTTGCAGGAATAATTCCTTTTAGTTCTTTTGATCCAAGCGCTAAATCGGCTGGGATTTCAATTTTCACAAAATCCCCTGGTGTGAGTTCTTGGAAAGCGAGATCCCACCCTGGTGTTTGCATGTTGTAACCAATCACAAATGGAATAAAAGGCATGTTGACACGATTGTTCCCGTCCACGATTTTACCATCGGGAAGAGCCAATCGGTAATCAATCAAGGCCATTTCCCCTTTCTTTAGTTTTCTTCCTTTTCCTTTTAAGATCCATTTAATCACTAGTCCATTGGAGAAGGATTTTACATCCGCCACTTTTCCTTTTTCAAAGGATTTTAAATTGTCTTTGGTGGACTTGAATTCTTTTTCCACCTGTTCCTTTTTTTGCAAAGGTTTTTGAATATTCTTTTTAGCGGTCGTGGCTTTATCTGCAGTTGTCGTTTGACATGCTGCCAGCGCACAGACTAAAAAACCGAGGATGAGTTTCTTCATTAGTTTATATCAATTAATTGAATATCAATGTATAACACAGCCTGAGGTGGAATTTTCATGCGATCTCCCAATAAGCCATGTCCGAGGTAACTCGGCAAGATTACTTTTGCTTTATCTCCTTTCATCATGAGTTGCAAAGCTTCATGAATTCCCGTTTCTTTTTCACTTTTGGCGATTACCACGCGTTCAACTTCATCTTTTGCGGTTTCATAACAAACGCGTCCATCCAATAATTCAATTTTCAATCGAATAATCGCTTCTTGTCCTACTTTCGCAAGATCCGGCCCAATTCCGTGGCAGTAACGCATGAAACGCAATCCAGACTCGCTTTCTGTAGCGCGCATGTTCAATTCTCGGTGATGGGCTAAAAACAGTTTGATTTTCAGTTCTTCTCGGGCGTTTAACTCTTGATTGAAATCCACTGAATGCGCTGTTCCCCACTTTTTATTTTTGGATTCTTTTGTTTTATCTGCTCGACAAGAAAGTAAAGCAATAGAAAGAAGAAGGAAAATTAAACGGGTCATTTCACGTGTGTTAACTCACCTACTAACGAACGAAAGCGATCAATTGTTACAGGTAAAGAATCATTTGAAAATCCTCCAGCTGCATATTGGTGTCCACCACCCATGAAATGCTTGTTTGAGAAGTCATTCACATAGAACTTTCCTTTGGATCGGAAGGATATTTTTATTCCGTCTTCGTGCTCCACAAAGAATGCTGCAATGGAAATCCCTTCAATGGATAAAATCACATTGACCAATCCTTCCGTGTCTCCTTTTTGGTAGTGAAAACGATGCAATTCATCCAAGGTGAGACTGATCATTCCAATGGGCAATCCAGGAAAAAGTTCTAATTTTTCAGCGATGGCGTAGCCTCTTAATTGCAAACGAGAAACGGTGTTTACATCGTAAATTGCTTCGTGAATTGCGACATGGTTCACGCCTATTTTTAGCAAATGCGCTAGAACTTCATGAGTTTTCGCTTTCACAGATGGAAAGCGGAAAGATCCTGTATCGGTCAACATACCTAAATAGATTCCATTTCCAATAGCCACATCGATGACATGCAACAAGCCCATTTCTTCGATGCATTCAAAGATTAACTGAGCAGTGGAACAAACCTCTGGACGAGAAATGGTGATTTGACAAAAATCCTGCGGATGCGGATGGTGGTCGATCATGACTTTCGTTGCTGGAAAATCCAGTACAAACGATTCCATGTCCTTCCCTACTCGACCTGCACCGTTGTAATCCAAACAATATAAGGAGTCGAAGTCAGCTACGTTTTGGTGAAATCCTTGATCGAAAATGGAATAATCGACATCCTTCAAGAAAGGCAGCAAGAAATCCGCAGGACGATCAGGAATGACTACATGTGCATCTTTTCCTAAATTTTTCAGGAAGAAATACCAAGAAACAACACTCCCAATGGCATCACCATCGGGAGATTTATGTGTAGTGATTAAAACCTTTTGGCTTTGATCAAGGTGTAAGCGAAGTGCATCTATCATGCAACAAAGTTAATTGTTCTGCTGCATGTGTTCAGCTTCTTCTTTATCTTCTTCAAATAATTTCGGTAAATCTTTCTTTCCTTGCAAGTTATCCATCAAATCTTCTAGTTGAGAAATGGATAAGTTTTTAGCTATAATTTTCTTGTCTTTATCCAAAACAAAAATTCTAGGTGTCGAATAAAGATCATACGTCGTTTGGAAATTCAAAGATTCAAGGGTTGTTGGTTTCCCTTTCTCACCAGCGTACAAGGGAACCAATTTCTCAGGTGTTGCTTTTGCAATTTCATAGATGCTATTTGTAACAGCGACATTCATGAAATTCAAGTTGTTATCTCTGATGTATTTTTTCCAAGCCTCAAAATCTTTACCGATGCCTTTACCTACTGCAAATACTTCAATGTTTCGGTTTTTAAATTTCTCGTTATACAGTGTTACTAATTTTGGTGTCACTTTTTTACAATGTCCACATTCTGGATCCCAGAAATACAGAATCGTGTATTCAGATTTCAGTGAATAGAAGTCCAACCATTTCGTATCCGAAGTATCTCGAAGAATTAAGTTGTAAGGCTTTGCACCAACAACCAAGTTCATTTTCCATTTCAAGTCCTTGCAAAGTTCTTCAAATTTATCCTCTGCAACCCATGTAGCTGGAGATTTACCAGTTTTTGGATCTGTTGTACAGAAGTAACGATTCAACATGTAAATGTACACTTTGTCCATCCCCATGATTTGACTTTTACCAAAAGTAGAAGCAATCCAACCCACGCTGTACTCATACATTTTGGATTTAGGATCTAATCCATCACAGAATTTGAAGGCATATTTTATAATGGTATCCCAATGTTGGATCATCATGTTTTTACCAAAGTAGAATTCTAATTTATTGTGGAAAATTGGATTATTGACCAAGGCATCTGTTTTCAAATCAACGTTATCCCAGTAGTGTTCGAAGTAATATTTGTAACGGAAGTTTGAATCGAGGATTTCTCCTTTTTCGTTTTTTGGTGATTCTGGGACAAAAACATCGATTGACATCTGCACAATTTTACCAGAAAGAGTAGAAGGATTTGATGCAACGAGCGTTTTTTGATAATCATCGACTTCTTTGTTCAGCGCATCAATGGTAGCGCTAAGTGTTTTGTATTCCGGGTCCGTATCCTTTAACTTCGCACGTTGCTCAGCCAATTTATTCGCTTCTCCCTTTTTCGCACTGATGTACTTCACGTAAGGAATAAAGATTTTATTTTCTTCTGATTTTTTAATCACCAAATTCGCCATGAAATCTGGACCCTTCGTTTCTAAGTGAATTTCTTCGTTGTTGTAAACAAATTCAAAATATTTCTGTCCCGGTAATAACAATCCAACAATTCCAGGCTTTTGTTTTTTACCATCAAAAACAACCTCGCCATTTTTCATTTGAGCTGTATCCGCATAATTCAATCGAGATCCGAAGTATTTAATTAAGAAGACCGTCGTATCTTTTTGTCCTTCCACTTTTAGGCGGATTTTTTGCGCATAAGTCATTGACGCACAAACTAAAAACAAAAATGTGATAATATTTTTCATAGGAAATAATAAGTTTTACAATACGAATATGCCGTTAATTCAGTTCGCTCGGATTTTTTTAACATTTCTTTAACCAAAGAAAAAACGACAGTAAATTCTAGCAAAAGCGATGCCATCATTCAGAAACGTTTAAATGCGAGATAAGTTGCTCGATGAGTGTTTTATCGGAGTATGGGTCCAGTTCAATGATATCCGAATACCGTTTGATCCACGTGAGTTGTCGTTTTGCGTAATTGCGTGTATGCTGTTTGATTTTTTCAACGGCCTCTTCGTAATCGAACTCATCTTCCCAATAACGGAAGAATTCTGAATACCCAACAGTATGGAGTGCTTTTAAATTTCTCAAGTGAAAAAGTGATTTCGCTTCTTCCAACAAACCATCTTTTATCATCAGTTCTACGCGTTGATCAATCCGTTGGTATAAATCATCACGATTCCAATTCACCCTAAAGCGCTGAATGGAATACGTATGTTTTATCGTTCCCTTTCTTAATTCAGAAAAGGGTTTTCCGGTTAATTCAATAACTTCTAAAGCACGAATGAGTCGAACTGAATTCATCTTATCGACTGTGGAGAAATATACGGGGTCTAAACGCGCTAATTCATTTTGAAGAAATTCCAATCCTTCTATTTCGTAGCACAGACTCCATTTCTTTTGAATATCGTTGTTATGAGGAATATCGTCCAAGCCGAGTGTTAAAGCATCCATAAACATCCCTGAGCCACCAACAATGACAGCTGCTCCGTTTTGTTCGAGTAATTGGTCTAGCATCGGTTGAGCTTCTTTTGCGAATTGACTAGCTGAAACTTCCTGATGAATGGAATGAGAATGAACAAAGTGGTGTTTGACCTGACTTAATTCATCTTGTGTTGGTTTTGCTGTCCCGATGGACATTTCTCTGTAAAATTGACGTGAATCCGCAGAGATGATTTCCGTTTTCAATGTTTTAGCGAGTTGTATCGCCAACGAAGTTTTTCCAGAAGCCGTAGGTCCTTGAATAATAAAGACCTTTCCTTTCACATCAGCCATTTACTTCCAAGAGGTATAAATTGCAAATACTTTTTTCACGTAAGAAACGGCGTGTCCACGATAGGCGCCACAGCGCACATGTTCCGATCGGTAATATTTGGGTTCATCGAGGTGTCGAACCATCTCCTCCACGTTTCCATCCCACACAAGTGGATTTAATCCCGTTGCACGCGCAAGGTTTTGCGCATCCTCAACGTGGCATGGTCCTGCATTATACGAGGCCAAGGTAAATTTCAATCGTTGATCCGCATCCGGAACATCCTTCCATTTTTGGTATGTGCGGTTTAGCAAGCGCATTCCACCAGCGATTTGAACATCTGGAGTGGAACCAGGGAAAACGCCACAGCTTGGACCTGTATTTGGCATGAATTGCATCATACCATAAGCTCCACCGAATCCACGAGCGTTCGGATTAAATCGAGATTCTTTAAAGGCTACTGCAGCGATAATCTTCCAATCCCATGCATACTTTTTCGCAACTGCTTTAAAAATATCATCAAATGGAGAAAGGTGTCCTTTTTTAGTTATATAGAACTCAACAGGTTTGGCATCTAAATAATCAAAGTATCGTTTTTTCAAATCGGTATAGGCTGAAGAAGCGCAATAGGACAGAATAAAGGCATCCAATTTCTTTTTCAACTCAGGACTATTCATTCGCAATCCGAAAGCAATTTTTTGTTGAAAGGACATGCGTGTATCAATGTTCAGATTTGGATGCATCTCCTTACTAATTCGCGCAAGATTTTCATGTGCCACAGTAAAAGGAATCACGTTATTTGCCACCATTTCAATTAAATCTTCTGTAATGGGGTTTTCCGATTTGTAACGAATGTTAATTCTTGCTCCGATTTCATCCTGTAAATCGGTTAATCGCCTGGAAAAAGGGGAATTCTTCCGAACGCAGACCGTTTGATTAGCGAGTTCAGCAGGTTCTTTGATCAATGTATCTTTGGATTGTTGCACCAACACTTGATGCGTATAGTAGTAAGGAGTTGAATAGCACAAACGATTTTCATCCGCTAGAGAAACCACCAAATTGGATGCAATGACATCACCTTCGCCGTTATTTAAAAGTTTTTGAAAGTCTTTGGCATCCGAAATAACCTTTACTTCCATTTGAAGTCCTTGAGATTTACAGAAAGAATCCATTATCTCATATTCGAATCCCAAACGTTTTCCTCTGTATTCAAAAAAGGACAAGGAACTATTCTCGGTGAGGATGGTTAATTTACCTTTTTTCTGAATTTCTTTGAGGTCAATTTTCACTGCAGGACCAATGTGTTTACCCCCACAAGACACTAAAATCATGACAATCAATAAAGTAGTCCATGTTAAACGCATGTGCACTTTTTTATATAAGTCTTTCTCTACGAAAGATTTATGAGAAAGTTACAACCTTTTCCGAACATTTGGTTTATTTCAAAAATAAATGGATATTTGACACTCAAATGATTGTGTATGAGCAATGAACAAAAGGAAATGTACTCAAAAGTCGTTCGAGCTGGAAAGCGCACGTATTTTTTTGACATTAAGGCGACCAAAGGAAATGATTTATACATCACACTAACTGAGAGCAAAAAATCGTTTGATGACGATGGTGATGGTAACTATCAGAAGCACAAGATTTTCCTTTATAAGGAGGACTTTGAGAAATTCAGAGAAGGGTTGGATGACGTATTAGCAAAAATAGACGAAATCAAATTGAACCAATAATTTTTTCAAAAAGTCTTGCAAATTTAAAAAGTATAGCTATCTTTGCACTCACAAATTACCGGGGAGTTTAGCTCAGTTGGTTTAGAGCATCTGCCTTACAAGCAGAGGGTCGGGGGTTCGAATCCCTCAACTCCCACTCTGAAACCCAGTACAGTCAAGGCTTTACTGGGTTTTTTAATGCACTCAACTTTTCTTAAAAAAAGACTGTTTTTGGCTGATTTTAGGGTGAAAAAGATGAAAAGTGTGCAAATAGTGTGCAAATTTTAGCATGGGGGAATGCCATAATTGTACTTAACAATGGCAACATTAAAACTAGCTCTAGATACCCGCAGAGCAAAGAAAGATGGGACTTTCCCACTTGTATTTAAACTCTCTATAAACAGAGAAAAAACCCAAATTACTACCGGCATTAGTGTTAAACCTTCAGAATTCAATTCAGAGTCCAACCTAATTATTGGTAATCCTAAGGCAAATGAACTATTAATGAACCTTGATACACAATACAGGTCTAGGTTTTATCAGTACATAATAAACCACCAAGGTCATGAACAGTTGTCTGAAGCCAAAGCCTGTATATTAAACAAACAGCCTGAAGAATTTACGGTAGCTGAATACTGGGAAAACTTAATTGGTAATATGAAAATTGCAGGCAGAGATGGCGGAGTAAAAATATACCAACAGAGCCTTAGTACCATTAGAAAGGAGATCAACTTAGACTTACCATTTTCTGCTTTGTCCTATAAGGATATCATGAACTTAGAAACTAGGTTGTATAAAAGAGGTATGTCCATCAATGGCTGCAGTGTATATCTCCGGACATTTAGAGCAGTTTGTAATAAAGCAATTAACCAAGATATTGTAAAGCTGGAATGGTATCCATTTAGAAAACACAGAATGAGAAAAGAGAAGACTGTTCCACGTGTGATGACTATGGAAGAAATCAAAAGCTTCTTTGCATTGAACATACCTCCTACCCACCCAAGTTACATATACTGGAATATTGGAAGGTTAATTTTCATGCTAAGAGGTATTAATCTGCGTGATTTAATCCTCCTTAAACCTGAATGCATGAAGAATGGTAGATTGATCTACCGTAGAGCTAAAACTGGCAAGTTATATAGTATACATGTTACACCTGAAATTTCTTCAATATTAGGTACATTTACACCAAATGAAACTATCTTGGGTTTAATTACCCATGCACAACTTCATTCCTCCTTCAAAATCAATCACTTTCAACAATTTCTGAAAGTAACCAACAAACACCTGAAGAAAATTGGTGCATTTTTGGAGGTAAATGAACCAATAAGCACCTATGTATTTAGGTATTCTTATGCCAATCTAGCCAAGCAATTGGGTTACTCTAAAGACTTGATTGCAGAAGCACTAGGACATGAATATGGAAATAGTGTAACTGGAATTTATCTGGAGCAATTTGATAATGATGTGGTGGACAAGATGAATCAAGCTTTGATAGATGTTGTTTCCAAACCAGAATAATCTACAAATTCTTTGATGAATGATTCCAAGGGTAAGTCCATAGCCCTAGCTAAACCAGATATCCAATACAGTGTTGGTGAAATTAAACCACGTTCAACTCTTGAAATGTATTGATAATCCAATGCCATCTTATCTCCTAATTGAGCCTGACTAAGATTCATCAACATTCTTTTATTCCTAACAAACTCCCCAAATACTTTGTTGAAAGCAACTTTTTCCATAGTTGCCAATTTGGGGAGAATGGATATTAGCACACTAAACACATATGTTTAGTTTTAGATTTATTTATATCTTTGAAAGAAAAAGTTACAATATGAACAAACTAATTAAAGAAAACGGAATTGTATTAGGCTTTTTGGTTTTGTGGGGCTTTATCAATTTTATTTGTCTCATGATGGCTAAAGAAAATGCCTATTATGCAAAGGAGAATTTTTTCCCTTTCTCAGAGCTTAAATTAAAATATGCTTATG
>CAIOSO010000095.1 GCA_903860985.1 uncultured Flavobacteriales bacterium | reverse complement strand
GGTGCCAGAAGCGTTATGCGTGGCTGACAACGACCCCACACTTTTAACAGAATTCTTATCAGGTGTTTTATCCATTGAACAACGTCACACCATGCTCTGGTGGATGGATGAACGCGATGAATTGTATGTTCAAGTTCAACAAAAAGTAAATTGGGGAATCTTGCACCGAATTTTGGGTGTCTCCCCAGTGGATGTTGTCATACGGGGTGATTTCCAACCTGAAAATCCCATGTATATTGCTGCTTTCGATATGATTTAAGTTTTATCGACGGGAATCAATTAAACGTTCAATCACCATTGCCGTAATTCGTTTGTCGAAATCGGACTTATTTAATTGGTATTGTTGGAATTCTTCATTGGTCATGAGTCCAGTCACCATGCCGATAAACTGATATTTGATGCCAGTATTTTTCGCGAATACGTGCTTCACTTCAGCGCGTTGTTCTTCTTGAATGCTGCGTTTAAAGCAATGATCTAAAATGACATTTGACTTCGATTCAGTGACAAAGAGGTCATGTTGAAACTTTAGAATGGGCCGCAACACTTCGTTTTGAAACCGTTCGATGGGTGTCGCATGATTATTTTCCGTAAATACGTCCGGACGTAAGCCTTGAAGTTGTTCGTTTTCTCTAGACATCTAATTCAGGTAATTCAACAATAGTATGGTTCACAAGGAATTCTTCCATGTAAGAAATCATGCGTTCATCATTGCTATTTCGAGCAAACAAAACAGTCTTGCATTTCGGTAAGCTCTCTGCTAACCGCGCAACGAATCCTTTCTGACCTGCACGCATTTGGTCATCCATACATAAAACAATGAATAATTTTAATTTCTTGATGTTAAATCCATTCTGAAAATACATTTCGCACACACGACGTGTCGTTCCTACGATGATTTCTGTGCCATCGAACAAATCGTTCCGTTGCTTTAATTTATTCCCTTTTTCCACGACTAAATCCACCGTGAGGTCTTTCGCTTTTGCTGCCTTTTGAAAATATTCTTCAATGTGACGTGCGTCTTCATTGTTTGCACAAACAATAATGGCGCGCGGAGAACCTTCTTCAGGATGAGGAATAATATCGTCAACGATGGGCCAAAGATAATCCAAGTATTCTTCGGGTTCGGCATGCACCACAACTGAAGATCTTGATTTTAATTGTTTATTTACTTGGTCAATTAGCTCGCTCATGGATTGATTTTTTTGTTGGATTGATGTCTGTCGGCATCGCGTTTGGTTTTTTTCTCTAAGTTCAATTTGAGCGCTTGTTCTAAATCGATATTGGTTTGATTGGCTAAGCACATGACAACAAATAGCACATCTGCTAACTCGTCCCCAAGGTCCTTGTTTTTGTCACTTTCTTTTTCGCTTTGTTCTCCGTATCGACGAGCCATGATACGGGCAACTTCGCCTACTTCTTCCATGAGAATGGCCGTGTTTGTTAACTCGTCGAAATAACGAACGCCAACAGTCTGGATCCATTCGTCAATCGTTTTTTGTGCTTCTTTAATGGTCATAATCGGGACTAAAATTAGTCAAAAGGAATCGAACTCGAATATTCCATCCTTTTTCCGTTTCTTTTTTTCAACTTTGTAGTTCAAAATGTTTACATGGAAAAACTGCAAAATTTCATCAATGGAACCTATGTTCCACCGAAGAATGGACAATACATCGACAACTATGAACCGGCAACGGGACAAGTTTACGCTTTAATTCCGGATTCGGATGAAGAAGATGTATTGGCGGCAGTAGCAGCAGCAGAAACTGCTTTCCCCATTTGGTCTAATATGTCCATTGAGGACCGCAGTAAAATTTTGGTTCGTTTATCCGAAGGTCTTGAACGAAACATGGATGAATTTGTCCAAGCGGAAAGCCGCGACAATGGAAAGCCCGTTTCATTGGCGGCACATGTGGACATTCCACGTGCTGTATCGAATTTTCATTTCTTTGCGACGGCCATCACGCATTTTGCTTCTGAGTCGCACCACATGGAAGGAGTTGGCATTAACTTCACGACGCGCAAACCGATTGGAATCGTTGGCTGTATTTCTCCATGGAACTTGCCATTGTATTTGTTTTCTTGGAAAATTGCTCCTGCATTGGCTACTGGAAATTGTGTCATTGCGAAACCATCAGAAATTACTCCGTACACCGCTTTTTTATTGGGTAAAATTGCTCAGGAAGCGGGTCTACCTGCTGGAGTTTTGAATATATTGCACGGTACAGGACCAAAAGTGGGAGACGCGATTGTCAGACACCCGAAAATCAAAGCCATTTCCTTTACGGGTGGAACGAAAACGGGGGAGTACATCGCACGCACGGCCGGACCCATGTTTAAGAAACTGTCGTTAGAATTAGGCGGGAAGAATCCGAACATCATTTTTGCAGATTGCAATTTTGACGATATGTTGAGTACGACGATACGTTCATCCTTTTCGAATCAAGGTCAAATTTGTTTATGTGGATCGCGCATTTTTGTGGAACGACCGATTTACGAGAAATTCAAAGAAGCGTTTGTCGCAAAAGTTTCGAGATCAAAAGTTTCCTTTCCAAGTGATCCGGAAGCGAAATTGGGAGCGATTGTTTCTGAGTCGCACATGGAGAAAATCTTATCCTATGTTGAATTGGCGAAGGAAGAAGGTGGAACGGTGCTAACAGGTGGAAAACGGGTTTATTTACCAGCACCGCATGACAAAGGATATTACCTTGAACCAACGATTATTGAAGGACTCTCCTACGATTGTCGAACCAACCAAGAAGAAATTTTCGGACCGGTGGTTACGATTACACCGTTTGACACAGAAGAAGAAGCATTAATGATGGCGAATTCAACCGAATATGGATTAGCAGGGACCATTTGGACCTCCAATTTGAACCGCGCTCACCGTGTGGCAGATGAACTTCAATCCGGAATTGTATGGGTAAATGCATGGCTCGTTCGCGATTTAAGAACGCCATTCGGAGGAGTAAAAGCATCGGGTGTAGGACGTGAAGGCGGATGGGAAGCATTGAGATTCTTTACAGAAGCAAAAAATATTTTTATCAAGTACTGATGAGAAAATTGATCATAATCTTGTTGTTTGCAGGACAGATTCATGCACAATTGGAACCGCGTATGTTTCAAATCAAAATGGATGGAATTGTCGCTTGGAATTACTATTTCGGAGATGATTTTGAAGGTGGACAAGTGGATGAATCAAAATGGCACAAACGTTATCCTTGGGGCGGATTGTTAGCCGATCAAAAACAATATGCTTCGCCAGAAATGCTCAGTCAGTCTGGTGGTATACTTCATTTAAACGTAAGCGATAACAAAGGATTTTATCCAGTGGAAGATTGGATGATCAACCACGAAGAAGCGAAAAAATATGGATTGGAAATACAAGGGAATTCAGTCAAATTGGATTATGTGACCTCTTGTATTTGGAGCAAGCAAGCCTTTCGCTACGGATATTTTGAAATTCGTGCAAAGGCGCCGTCTGGACAAGGTTTGTGGCCAGCGTTCTGGTTATTTGGACAAAATCAAAAAGATGAAATTGATTTCATGGAAATGAAAGGGGAACGTCCGAATGAACTTCATATTGACGTTCATTGTCCAGATTCCTGTGAGAAAGTCTTCACAAAACCATTTGGATTGCCACAAAACTGGGGCGGATGGGTAAAAATGAACCAGCAATTGACCGATGAATACGTGACCTATTCTGGTGTTTGGCTGCCAAATTCCTTAACGTATTATGTCAATGGTGTCCCCGTTTCACATTACGCTGGAGATTTCGACACCCCAATGAATGTCATTGCAAACATGGCCGTTGCTCGCGATGGATTTGCGTTTAATCCAGGTCCAAATACCGAGACGAAATTCCCTGCGGACTATCAAGTGGATTACATTCGTGTGTGGAAATTGGTTTCAGACAACGAATATAAAACCCGCATGTTCTTGGGGGCGAAACGGGCGATTGCTCCATTGAAATACCCAGCATTGATAGAAGCTTCGGAATCAAATTCGGAGTTCAACATCAAGAAAAAAGTACGGTTTGTATACAATAAGAAAAACCTATCAAAAGAACTGGGATTCTTGTCTTTGGTGCCTATCCAAACGAATACGGAGCTGGGTTATGCAGGAACCTATCAGATTCTTTACAATGGCATTCGTCCAGCGGATGTAAAGATCACGGTTCAAGATTCGTATAGAAACTTCTTTTACCCAACACCATTTTACGATGGATTTATCATGAATTTCCCGAAAAAAGGGGTGTATCAAATGGTGATAGAATCCGGAAAAAACAAAACGATTTTCAATTTTACAATTTAATTTCTTCCGAGGATTCACTTTGTTTCTTTTCCTTTCTCGGAAAACGATAGCCTCCAACTAATTTCACCGTGTAGAAATATTGTCGGTAAACCAGCTGATTAAAACGAATGGACTTATTATCAAAATCCGTTACCAAAAACAAGAAATATTTTGGTGTGGTATATCCACCCATTAGTCGCACATCGTAACGAGGCGCGAGTCCTAAAAAACCACGGAAATCCCCGTTGTATTGATAGTACTTGGCTTGCAATACAGGTCCGAATCCCGCCCAACCAGCAATTTGCCAATTCTTAAAACGATTCACGTAAGCGTATCCTGGAACAAATCCTACATCAAAGGCGGAGAAGGTGCTACTCATCGTCTTAGAGTTTTGTTCATCTTGTAAAACCTTGGGAATAAGTCCGCCATTTTTTGTGTCCACGCCAAAAAAGTTCATGGTTCCTTTGATATACCATGTGTGTACAAGTTTGGTGTAGTAAGATCGTCTTCCAAGCAGAGCGCCCATTTTAAAATCCTTATGGTGAAAATACCAGGCATTCGCGGAAATATTCAGGGATTGAATTTTTGGTTGAATGGAATTTCGTTGATTTTCATTTAAGCTACTATCCCAGCGGTTTGCGCCTTGTATGGAAAAACCACGGATGTACTTAAACTCAAAATCGTAATAGACTTTCTTGAAGCTAAAGTCCATGCCTAAATTGTATTGTCTGGTTGTTCCGTAGTTGCTCACATCTCGGATGTTTCCAATGTTTGGAATGCTAAAACGAAGTACAAACCACTTGTAATTGAAGCCCAAACGCAAGAAAGGGGCAAGGTTGTTTTTAAAGGTGATTTTATCCAATCCAGAAGTCAGCGGATAAAGCAAGGTAAAGGGTGCGGAGGTGTAGCCTGTTTCCGCCGAGATGATTTTCGCGT
>CAIOSO010000094.1 GCA_903860985.1 uncultured Flavobacteriales bacterium | reverse complement strand
GCGAAATCATTGGTTGAGCTAAGCGAAACCAATATGAGAGCGAACAACGAGAGCGGAGAGCGTTAATCCTGTAAAACGATTTCATTTCTTGAGCTAAGCGAAAGAATGTGCTAATCTGCTAATTTTACCAGCGAAATCATTTCTTGAGCTAAGCGAAACTAATATCAGAGCGAACAACGAGAGCGGAGAGCGTTAATCCTGTAAAACGATTTCATTTCTTGAGCTAAGCGAAAGATGTCACCAAACGATGTTATCTAATCACTCACCAACTTTTAATAAATATCGCTATTTTGTTAATATCAATCATCCATAGATTGAAAGGTTATAAATCGCAATCATTACCTTTGTTTTTATGCGCAATCTCATCGCCTTTTTACGTCGATTTCAAATCTTTTTGGTCTTTGCTTCCTTGCAGATCATTTCGTTGGTGATTTATGTGCAATTTTTAAGTTTTCCTAGGAGTCAATACTTAACAACGGCATCAAATGTGACGGCCAAAGTTCTCACTTGGGAAAACGATGTGACGAAGCATTTTGACTTAAGCAAAAATAACTACGCATTGCAACGTGAGAATATCCGTTTACGTGAGCGACTGCCTGAATTCATGTATACCATAAGTGCTGGAAAAGTAAAGGTACAGGATACTATTTTCAAACAACAATACACGTACATACCTGGCATGGTGATTAATTCCTCGGTGACGAGAAGAAATAACTATTTCACTCTGAACATCGGGATCAAACAAGGAGTGAGACCGAATATGGGCGTGTTTTCGGACAAAGGAGTTGTAGGAATTGTTCACAATGTCAGCGAACATTATTGTGTGGTGAAGTCCGTTTTAACGAAAGACATCAACATCGATGTGATTATTGAGCCCATTCATTTGGCGGGGATTCTAAAATGGGATGGACACGATCCAAGACGCGGATCTATTGACGGCATTTCCAATGACTTGCGTATTAAACGATGGTCACGCGTGGTCACGCGTGGTGGATCCGGTATTTTTCCTAAAGGAATACCAGTTGGAAAAGTGGAACGAATTGAGTCCATTGAAGGAGAACCACTATGGAATGTCGTAGTAAGATACTCAGAAGATTACCGCACCTTGCAACGGGTTTATGTGGTGAAAAATTTAATGATAGAAGAACAACAAGCATTGGAGGGACAAATTCCACCTGATGAAGAAGAAGACATATTGAGATGAATAACCTAACAAAAAACATCATTCGCTTCATTGTGTTTGTCGTGCTGCAAACCATCGTTTTCAATCAATTGGAGATTGGCTACGGTTTTCATTTGATGATTCATCCGCTTTTTATCATGTTACTACCATTTGAGTTGGGCGTCATCTCTTTAATGGGATTAGCTTTCTTAATGGGAATCATTATCGATATTTTTTCAAATACCTACGGATTACACGCTTCATCCTTAGTCATGATGGCGTATTTTCGTCCACTCGTTTTCAAGTTCTATGGTCCACGTGAGGGATATGATCCGCTGAAAGAACCCAATGTATTCGACATGGGGAATCGGTGGTTTACTTTTGTTTTTGGCATCCTATTGCTGATCCATCACTTCTGGTACTTCCTTGTGGAAATTTTTCAATTCAATCAGTTCTTTTTTATCCTACAAAAAACCGTCTTTAGTGCTGTACCATCCTTTTTGATTTGCTTGCTATTACAAAGCTTCTTGATTAAAAAATCCAAATCGAAATGAATTTTGACATCCGACGTTATGTGATCATGGCCTTCATTATTTTGGTGGGATTCCTTTACACGTTTCGATTGTTGTACATGCAGGTTCTCGATGACACCTGGACACTCCGTGCACATGAGGTGGCAGAAAAACGAATCGAAATTACTCCACCCCGCGGCGTTGTTTTCGATCGAAATGGAATGAAAATCGTTTCTAATCGCACTTATTTCAACTTGATGATGGTGGAAGACGAAATCAAACACCTCGACACTGCGGCTTTCGCCAAACTCATTGGGTGGACAGTCAAAGATGTGCGCAATCGATTTAAGGAAATTGTCAAAGGAGAAGGAACGTATTACAACAAAAGTTCTGGCAAACGCACCTCGAATTACCAAAAAATACGCAAGTATCCATTTTTGAAGGAGTTAACCTTGGAAGAGATTTCCCGCATTGCGCCGCACCTAGAAAATTTCCCAGGTTTCTATGAGAAGGTGACTAGTATGCGGAATTATCCGTTTAAAAGCGGTGCAAATATCATGGGATATTTATCCGAGGTGAACCGGGAGGAAGTTGATGATGATCGCTTTTACAGACCAGGAGATAACATTGGCCGATCTGGAATTGAAAAATTCTATGAACGTGAATTACGCGGAAGAAAAGGAATCAAATACATTGTCACGTCCGCGCTGAACAATGCCATTGAACCATTTGCCGATGGGAAATACGACACTACTGCCCGTCAAGCGGACCCACTGAAACTAGGCATGGATATGATTATTCAGTCCTACGGGGAGAAATTAATGAAAAACAAAAAAGGATGTATCGTTGCGATTGAACCATCCACTGGAGAAATCTTAGCCATGGTTTCGGCTCCTTCGTATGATCCGAATATGTTGGTGGGGAAACGAAATATCAGCCAAAACTATCCGAAACTTGCCTTAGACAAAAACATGCCCTTGTTTCCTCGTCCACTACAAGCAGAATATCCCCCCGGATCCATTTTTAAATTGGTGCAATCGTTAATTGGTTTACAAGAAGGTGTTATCACGGAGGAATCTGGTTTTCCCTGTGATAAAAGCATGGTTGGTTGTCATAATCACCCTTCCGCACGAAATGTCGCAGAAGCCGTTCAGTTTTCGTGTAACCCATATTATTACGCCGTGGTGCGACGTATAATTCAACAAGGAAAGAAAAAAAGATTATTTGCTGATGCCGAATACGGACTCAACAAATGGCACCAATACATGAATAGTTTTGGTTTGGGGAAATCATTAGATGCCGATATCTCAGGACAGCGTCCTGGGTTAATTCCTGATGCAAAATATTACGATAAATGGTATGGACATCACCAATGGGCCTTCTCCACCATTCGCTCCATCTCCATTGGTCAGGGAGAAGTAAAACTAACTCCATTACACATGGCGAATATCGCCGCCATTATTGCAAACAAAGGTTGGTATTATGTTCCCCACTTTGTAAAATCAATCGGAAGAAAAGGTCCATTAATCGAATATCGCACGAAAAAACGAACAATGGTAAACGCCAAACATTTCTGGCCGGTGATTGAAGGAATGCGACGAGTGGTGAATGAAAATGGAGGCACCGCTAGAATGGCGCGCCTAGACAACATCATGATTTGTGGTAAAACCGGGACCGTACAAAATCCACAGGGGGAAGATCACTCGGTATTTATTGCATTTGCGCCAATGAATAAACCAAAAATCGCTATTGCTGTATTTGTTGAAAATGCAGGATTCGGTGGAACATGGGCTGCGCCGATTGCAAGCTTGATGATCGAAAAATACATCAAACGAAAAATTACTGACAAGGAAAAAGAGAAGCGTATTTTGGAAGCGAAATTGGCCTACATAACAACTCCAGGAGAATGAGAAAAGAAGAAGGTTTAATCTCCCATTTGGACTGGCCTTTGTTCATCACATTTATGTTGATGTTGATGGCTGGAATGGCTACGCTATATTCCGTTGCTTACGATGATTTACATCCGGCCATTTACGATGTTTCCATGATGTATGGAAAACAATTAATTTGGATTGTGGTATCCTTATTTCTTGGACTAATTGTGTTTTTAATTGATTCCGACATCTACCGTCGTTTTGCTTTCCCCATCTATTTATTTACCTTATTTCTACTCGTTGTCGTTCTCTTTATGCCAGCCGTACATGGTGCGCGCGCATGGATTGGCATAGGTACTATGGGGATTCAACCTGCTGAATTTGCCAAAATTTCCACCGCACTTTTGTTGGCTAAATACATAAGTGGAATTAGTGTCAAGCAACAAAACATTAGTAGTGTGATGACCGCGAGTGCGATTTTACTCGTTCCAATGGCCCTCATTTTACTACAGCCGGATGCAGGAACATTTGTTGTTTTCACCTCTTTTTTGTTTGTCATGTACCGCGAAGGACTTACATTCGACCCCATTATTTTAAGCTTTGTGAATAGTATTCCAGGTGTTCGCTTCAAGGAAACTTGGGTAGGAAGTCACTTTATTCCGATACTATTTGTGATGATCTTTATTAGTGTGATCACGCTCTTGTTGAATTCCGTACAATTAGACTTTTTCTTTTTGCCATTTCCTGTTTCTGGGTCGATAGGAGTGATTGCCACTATTCTAATCTTCTCGGTATTATCGATATTATTTCTTCAGCGTTTTTCCGCGAAAAGAGAACGGACGAGAGGAACGGTGATCATTATCTTGGGATTCATTTTAACAAGTGGATTGTCCTTTATTGTGGATAATGGCTTTAATAGTTTGGCCACACACCAAAAGGATCGAATTGAATTGTTTTTAGGTTTACGGGAAGATCCAAACGGAAAAGATTACAACCGTAACCGAGCAATGGCAGCAGTTGGATCAGGTGGCTTACTTGGAAAAGGATACAACAAAGCATCTGTTTCCAGCGTGGAAAGTAACCATGTTCCTGAAAGTGAAACAGATTTCATTTTTTGTCCATTTGCAGAAGAATGGGGGTTTGTTGGAATCATCTTCTTGTTTGGTGGGTATTTATTCATGTTGATACGCATCATTTTCATTGCGGAACGACAACGGTCCATTTTTAATCGTGTATACGCTTATTGCGTTGGAATGATTCTATTTTATCACTTTGCGATTAACATTGGGATGAACATTGGTTTTGCTCCGGTAATCGGAATTCCATTGCCTTTCTTTAGTTATGGAGGTTCCTCCATGATGTCCTTTTGTATGATGATGTTTATCCTGCTAAAATTGGATAGTCAGCGGAAAGATGTGTTACGATAATTGTCGTTAATTTTGAGTTATGAAAAAGAATGAGCCAAAAATGTCAGAAGAAGAAACAAAGAAGTTCACCAAAATATTCTGGGGACTGTCTTTGATTCCATTTGTATTGGTGACCGCTTTATTGCTGTTACAATCGGAAAGTGTGCTTCCATCTGTTGCCAGTCTGGATAACCCACCTGAATTACAAGCATCCCTAATCATCGCGAAAAAAAGCGTAAAAGAAGATACGGTTATTGGACGTTTTTGGGCCGTGAATCGCACCAGTGTGAAATACCGTGAAATTTCCCCGTATGTCTTTGATGCCTTAATTTCCACAGAAGACGAACGGTTTTACAGTCACTCTGGAGTGGACTTTAAAGGATTGGTAAGGTCTTTTGCAAGTCTTGGTCGCAAAGGTGGTGCTTCTACCATTACGCAGCAGTTAGCAAAATTGATTTATACCCTAAAACAACGGCAGTTAGCAGAGTTGGCCCGTGCAAACGGTGAAACATTTGATTTGCCATTAGGTGGGATTCTTGGTAAATTCCGTCGTCTGAATGAAAAAGCACGTGAAAATATCATTGCTAAACGCTTGGAAGAACGCTTTACCAAAGAGGAAATCATCACGATGTATTTAAATCAATTTGACTTCTTGTATAATGCAGTTGGAATTGAAAATGCTTCCCGTGTATACTTTAACAAAAGACCGAAAGAACTTTCCAAAATAGAAGCCGCGGTATTAGTGGGCATGTGTAAAAATCCAGATTTGTTTAATCCATACAAGTATACCATCAAAAACTACCGAAACAAAGCAGCGGACCGAGCAGGAATTACCCCTGAGAAAGTAACTGCAGCTCAAATGGCTGCGATCCGTTCGGAAGACTCATTGCGTGCACTTTCCAGAAGAAACCAAGTGTTGTTTCAATGGTTGAAAAACAGTAAAGGTGAAAACGAAGGCATCAAAAATAAATTAACCCAAGAGGAATACGACCGCTTGAAGGCTATGCCTATTGTTATTCACTACAAATCCTTAGACCACAAAGAGGGAATGGCACCGTACTTCCGTGAGTCCTTGCGCAAAGAAGTCACTCAAATTCTACAAACGAAAAACGAAGACGGTTCCTATAAATATGTCAACGAAGAGGGTGAGCCTTTCGATATTTATAGTGATGGATTGAAAATCTACACTACCTTGAATCCTTCACTTCAACGCTACGCGGAATATGCGGTGGAACGACACATCAAAGAAGAATTACAGCCTCAATTTGACATTAATAACCGTCGTGTAAAAAACTATCCGTTCTCAAATGCCATTGAAACCAAAATGGTCAATCAAATCATGGGGTCAGCTCGAACATCATCAGGACGTTTTCAAAACATGACTTTAGCAGGATACAGCGAAGACGAAATTCGTAAAAGCTTTGATACGCCGACCACGATGACTGTTTTTTCTTGGAGCGGAGAACGTGATACGACCATGACACCTAATGATTCTATTCGTTATTACAAAGCATTCTTACACGCTGGACTTTTATCCATTGATCCATCATCTGGCTTTGTCCGGGCGTGGGTTGGCGGTGTAAATTTCAAGCACTTCGGATACGATCACGTGCGTCAAGGAAAACGTCAAGTTGGATCAACGATAAAACCATTCGTCTACGCCGCAGCACTGTCCATGAAGGTGGTGAATCCATGCACCACTTTTTCAGCTGGTGAGTATTGTGTGGATTTGGTGGATGATCATAACAAAGTCGTTGGACAATATTGTCCACAAGGAACACCTGCTGGTTCGGTGAAGGATGGATTAGCACAATCCTCCAATCCAACCACCGTTGCCGTGATGGCACGCATGGGAGCATTCAATCCTGTCCAGAAAATTGGTGGTCCCTTTCAAATTGAGAAACTATTGAAGAAAACAGAAATCGAATTAAATAAAAACGATGTCGTTCCTTCGATGTGTTTGGGAAGTATGGACCTTTCCCTGTATCAATTGGTAGCGGCACAATGTATCTTCCCGAATAACGGGATTTACGTGCGTCCAACAACGATCGAGCGCATTACGGATCGTAACGGAAAAGTGATTTATAGCGCAACTGAACACCGGGAACAAGCCTTAAACTCCACCGTTTCCTATGAAATATTAAAAATGATGAAAGGTGTTGTTCAGTATGGAACTGCTGGAAGTCTGCGAAGTGGCAGAAGTTGGGGAGGAATTACTGCTCCTACAGCAGGTAAAACCGGTACAACACAAAATAACTCCGATGGATGGTTTATTGGAATCACTCCGGAATTGGTAACAGGTGTTTGGGTCGGAGCGGAAGATCGCGCTGTACGATTCCAAAGCATGACTTGGGGACAAGGAGCACGAATGGCACTTCCGATCTACGGATATTATATGCAACGCGTGTACAAAGATGCGGTCATTGCCTTATCTACAAGTGATTTCGTTCCACCGGAAGATTATGACGAAGAAGCGTACGATTGTACCGATGCTCCACAACCTGAAACAGTCGATGAATCAGAAGTACCATTTGAATTTTAACACATGAACAAAGTTGTAAAGAACGTAGAAGAAGCGTTAGTAGGCATCGAAGATGGCATGACACTCATGTTGGGTGGATTTGGTCTTTGTGGCATTCCTGAAAATTCCATTGGACAATTAGTCAAACTGGGGACTAAAAACCTCACTTGTATTAGCAACAATGCTGGGGTGGACGATTATGGCATTGGACTGATGTTGCAAGCCAAGCAAGTGAAGAAAATGATCAGTTCGTATGTCGGTGAAAACGATGAATTTGAACGTCAAATGCTGAGTGGTGAACTCGAAGTAGACCTCATTCCACAAGGAAGTTTAGCTGAACGATGTCGGGCTGGTGGTGCTGGAATCCCCGCATTTTTCACGCCCGCTGGATACGGAACGGAAGTAGCTGAAGGAAAAGAAGTGCGTGTATTCAATGGAAAACCACACATTTTGGAAAGTGCATTGACAGCAGACTTTGCCATCGTGAAAGCATGGAAAGGCGATACAGAAGGAAACCTCATTTACAAAGCAGCTGCACGAAATTTTAATCCAATGATGGCCATGGCCGGTAAAATTACCGTTGCCGAAGTCGAGGAACTTGTTCCAGCTGGAACATTAGATCCAAATCAAATTCACACACCGGGTATTTTTGTTCAACGCATTTTCCAAGGGGAGAAATTCGAGAAAAGAATCGAGCAACGAACAGTTAGAAAAAACGCATAAGCAAGACGATATGGCACTGGACAAAAACGGCATCGCGCAACGCATTGCACAAGAATTAAAAAACGGATGGTACGTCAACTTGGGGATTGGAATTCCAACGCTTGTAGCAAACTATATTCCCAAAGGAATTGAAGTAGAATTTCAATCAGAAAATGGCATTTTAGGCATGGGTCCTTTTCCTTTCGAAGGAGAAGAGGATGCCGACCTAATCAATGCAGGAAAACAAACCATTACTGTGCTGGATGGTGCCTCGTTTTTTGACTCCGCAACTTCGTTTGCCATGATTCGTGGCCAACACGTTCAGTTAACGGTTCTTGGAGCCATGGAAGTTTCACAAAACGGTGACATCGCCAATTGGAAAATTCCGGGAAAAATGGTCAAAGGAATGGGTGGTGCAATGGACCTCGTAGCTTCTGCAGAAAACATCATCGTTGCTATGATGCACAGTAATAAGGCAGGAGAGTCAAAAATCCTAAAGGAATGTACCTTGCCATTAACAGGTGTTGGCTGTGTGAAAAAAGTCGTGACGGAATTAGCCGTATTGGAAATCAAGGACGGTAAATTTCACCTGATTGAACGAGCTCCAGGAGTGAGCGTCGAAGAAATCATTTCAAAAACGGAAGGTGACCTTGTTGTTCCTGATATTGTTCCTGAAATGCACTTTGATTGAATCCTTTTCACGAAAAATACATCGCCGCCATTCATGCGAGCATCGCTGCCTCGGAAGCGATCATGGATATTTATCAAAACGATTTTGAAGAAATCATCAAGGCGGATGGTTCTCCTTTAACACAAGCAGATCTTGCTTCCTCCGACATTATTGGTCAGCACTTAAGTCCTTTTAAAATTCCCATTACTGGCGAAGAAACGGAAAAAATGTCCTTCGAGGAACGTGCAGAATGGACCGAATGCTGGTGTGTGGATCCACTCGATGGAACAAAAGAATTCATTAAAAAAAACGGGGAATTCGCCGTGAATATCGCATTGCTTAAAGACGGAAAAGCCCACTTCGGACTCATTGCTTCTCCTGTGCGACGTGAAATTATTGTTGGATCAGAAGAAACCGGTGTCTACATTTTTTCATTCGACGATGCACATGATTTTTCCACTTGGAAAAAACTTTCCATTCCTGAAAAACACAACATTCCCATTGTTATGATTGGTTCCAGAAGTCACCATTCTGGTTCGATGCTTGAAATCATTGAATCCCTAAAGTCTATGTCTTCGGAAATCGAATTCACACAAAAGGGATCTGCTCTCAAGTTTTTCGATTTAGCCCTTGGAACCGCTGACATTTATCCGCGTTTTGCTCCAACCATGGAATGGGACATTGCTGCCGGACAAGCGATTTTAGAAGCGCTTGGTGGATCCGTTGTTCATGCAGAAACAGGTGAAGCACTTCGATATAACAAAGCGAATCTCTTGAATCCGTTTTTTATTGCAAGAACGGCTGCTATGAAATAATTAAAGTTCCGTTAACGACTTTAAGAAAATACTTTTCTAAAACCAATTTGCGCACCAACTATTCCAGTTCCATAATGGTTTGTAATGCCCATCGTTTGGTTTAAGACACTTTCACTATACGGGGAATATACATATGGCGCATAAGAAACTGCCAAAAACAAGGAGCCTTTAATTCCCGCTAAACATGGAAGATCATATCCAAACTTCACTTGTATATCGGAACCTATTCCGAAAGCCCTCGTTTGTGTATCATCCACTAGAATAGGCTCTTGGTTTACCCTTCGAAAAAGCCCGCTTACAGTCAAGGCCAATCTTATTTCAGTATAACAATTCGAGTGAAGAATACTGAAGTCCTTGCGTGCAAAATACCCCACATTACTGATGTACAAATTGATGGCATTCGCCATGTTTTTATTTTCCGCAACACTTCTAAAAAAGGAAAAGTCAACTGAAAGTCCGCGATTAAACTCTTTTTTGGAAGAAACATCGTAGGAAAAACCAGCATTTACTCCATGCATCAATAACGGCTGTTTTTCAATTAACCAAGGTCTGCTAAAATTATATAGTTGAATGGAACGGTCCCATTGTTTGGCATACATGTACTTGTAAGATACATCCAAGGATAATTTTTGGGCATGCATCACATGGAAAAAGAAAAAAGAAAAAAATAGGGCGTTTTTCATAGTTTAACTTGAAGTGATTAGATCAAGAACTGCTTTATACGCAGACTCTACTGCGCCATGAACGGTTTGATGATGACCGTTTATGTTCATCGCTTCGCCCGCAAAGAAAACTTTATTTTCAATCGGCTCCGCGGCGATTTGACGTGCATTGTCCATGCCAATGGTACTGTACGAATAAGCACCTTTGATAAATGGTTTGTCCGTATAATCTTGAACAAAGGATTGTATAAAATACAAGGAAGCTTGACTGTTAAACATGAGGTCTAATTCTTGAATCAAAGCGTTTGTAATAGCAGCATCGTTCCCTAATGCATGTAAATTTGCTGCTTGATCTCCCATAACAAAGGCTATCAATACGATATCATTTGTGGTTTTTCCTATCGAATCATCTAAGTATGCAGCACATACAGATCCTCCATAAGTATTTTCCGGAAAGAATTTCACGTTAAATTTCAAGAACACTTTCATCCCAGGTCCCATTCCAAAACGAGCAAATGCGTCTGTTTTTGTTGCCGGTAACGCAGGATTAAATTGAATCTCATTTAATTTCAAAATAGAAATGGGCACGGTCACAATAAGTTTATCACAGAAATATTCAGCACCAGTTTGATCAGTTACTTGAATTTGAGTTCCGCTATAATCGATCGAAACAACGGGCTTATTCAAATTTATTTGATTCACTATTGGTTGAGCAAATTGCTGATAGATGAAATCGAAATAAGTTCCAGAGAATTTATAATCTTCATCACCTGAAACCCAATTTTCCTCATCCTTGCTATTCCAATAGGCAGATAAAAGGGAAGCTGACGCTCCTTGATCGCCGGCAATTGCCTCAACGATTTGATCATAACTGTTATCTAGTCCTTGCTGATGCGCGTAATCTTTGAAGGAAATATCCGGAAGATTTTTATGTTCGAAAATATACGGGTCTTTTGGTAATTCAGTAACCATATTATTTTCAAACCAATAACTCATCGATGAATCATCTATCGTGATTTTTGTTTTTGTTTGAAGTATTAAATCCCCTAAAATATTATTCGTTCCATGTAACCATTGCGCACCGGTATCTACATCGTAATCTGCGAAACCTGATAGTTTCCCCAAACGACCACCGATCCGATCACTAGCCTCTAAAATCTGAAAAGAAATTCCTTTTGAACGCAACAAATATCCAGCGTATAAACCCGCTGCCCCTGCTCCGATAATGAGTACCGAACCCTTAAATTCTTCCTGATCAAAAAAAGAATCTTTGCGGCATGAATTTAATATCGTGGACGGAACCAGAATACTACCAGCCGTGAGCAAACAAGATTTTAAGATAAAATCACTTCGTTTCATTGACTAAAGATAGCATAAATGACGAATGATTCGGATATGAAAACTTATGTCAAGCGACAAATAACTGACATCACCTGAAAGGTAATTTCTTGTCTCGCCATAACGAATCGGGTCAAGGTTATGGATTCGTTGAAGAATTTCGGGATATGTTGTGGGGAATTTCATCAGCGCTTACTGATTTTGTTCATCGAAATACTTGTTTGACGAGAACATTTGAAGCGTTGAATTTCTGGATTGCGTTTTTTTGCATGTTTTAAGCTCACACCACTATTCACACGGTCGCGCCAAAGAATGAAACTACTTCGTTTTAATTCCTTGCGCATCAAGGCGATAACCTGAGTTTCCGTTTTTCCAAATTGGACGAAAATAGCCTCAAATGGCGTGCGGTCTTCCCAGGCCATTTCGATGATGCGATCGACGTCGACTTGTTCCATTTTTACGTAATCTAAAACTCTAGACTTAAAACACGAATATGGCCTTTTTGTTTAGGGTTTTTTGGGGAAACGAAGGAGCAAAAACGAGAATTATGCTTTTTTTACAAACTCTGATTTCAATCCCATTGCACCGAATCCATCGATTTTGCAGTCAATGTTATGATCGCCAAACGTCAATCGAATGTTTTTCACTTTGGTTCCTGATTTTATGGATTTTGGCATTCCTTTCACAGGTAAGTCTTTGATGACCACAACTGAATCCCCAGTTTGCAATTGAACACCATTGCAATCCATCACAATCAGTTCATCAGAAGAAGTTGGAGTTGGCTCAATAGTCCATTCAAAAGAACATTCTGGACAAGTATATTGATTTTCTCCGGTTGCGTATCCATACGGTGATTCACATGATGGACATTCTTTTAGTTCTTCTGACATGGCGTTTGTATTTGCGGCAAAGTTAGAATTTATCTTATACCAAGGCCGGAACTAAAGCCGATACTTGAAAATTAGTTTCTCAACACATTCTCCATGGATTTTCCATTTGCCAATTCATCCACTAATTTATCCAAGTAACGCACTTTTTGCGTCAGTGGATTCAAGAGTTCTTCCACGCGATACCCACATATAGAACCTTTAATGAACGATGCATTTGGATGGAGTTTTGCTCGCTCAAAAAAGACTTCAAACGTAACGTTCTCTGCGATAAGTTCTTGTAGCTCTTCTTCCTTGAATCCAGTTAGCCATTCGATTACTTGAAGTAATTCTGCTTTTGTTTTTCCTTTGCGTTCCACTTTGTTGATGTAATGTGGGTAGACTGAAGCGAATGAAAGTCTCGCTATTTTTTGATTGTGTTCAGGCGTGGTTTTCATAAAGAATGAATCTTATTATCGCTTGCTACAAATGATTAAACTCGCTATTACTCCAGGGATCCATCCTGCCAGCGTTAAAACGAATACAATTAAAAAGGAACCACATCCTTTATCAGCAACTGCTAAAGGCGGGAAAATGATACATAAAATCGCTCTAAACAAACCCATTTGAGATTTTTGACTAAAGTACAAAGTTCATTGACACAATGTTTCAAAAAACAATGAAATAAAAAAAGGGTAAGAATGATGAACATTCTTACCCTTAATAATTTGAGTGTAGATTTATTTAGTCCTCTGTTCTGCTTAAAGAATAGATAACCAAACCGAATCCAATTTTATTGATCGCATCAGCGATGTTGTAAATGCTTTTCAGCTCGATTCATGAAAAAAAGCGACCCGAAAGTCGCTTCTTTACTTGTGCACGTTTGGTCGATATTACAAGCCTATGATTTGACGCACTTCGACTTCTTTTAAAACTCGTTGAACGCCATTCTTTGTTAAATACGTGCGCTTTACCAAGCGACCATGGATGGCGACTTTTTTTCCCTTCTCTCCATACTGCTCAATAAACTGAGCCATATTTCCCCAAGCAAAAAGCCGATGCCATTCCACCGCCGCTGTGTACCTGCCATTATTTTTACGAAGACTTTTTTCTGTGGACAATTGAAAACGTGCGACACGTTGTCCGTTGTCAAACTCTGTGATTTTTGAATCACTTCCTATGTTACCAACCAAGGTAACGAAGTTTCGAATGGTGTTCATTTTTTACTTTCTAAGAATTACATGACTACGATATCATTCACCTCCACTTCGGAAATGAATTTGCGCTGACCCTTGGATTGGTAAAATCGTGTGACCAATTTTCCTTCAATCGCTAACTCGGACCCGACTTTCCCAATCTCCTCTAGGACTTTCACCCATCGGCCCCATGCACTAAGTACATGCCAGTATCTCCTTGTCTTTGTTATACCATTCGCATCTAAGTATTGTTCTTTCGTGGAAAGCGTGAATTTCGCGATGCGTCTCCCATTCTCTAACTCCATTATTTTTGGTGTCGAACTTATTTTACCAATTAAATTCACGTGATTCAAATCGTTCATTATTTCTCTGGTTTTGGAGTTAGTACTAAAAATTCACTCGCTTCAATGATGGTAGAAAATCGTTTCTCTCCGCTTTTAGTCTCATACGATTGATTGACTAATCTTCCTTCGACGATGACTTCTTGTCCCTTCTTCAAAAGTTTCTGAACCAAGTCCGCTAGTTTTCCCCAGGCATTGATCGTGTGCCACTGTGTAAGCTCATGCCACTCGCCTTTTTTATCCTTGTAGTTCTCGTTTGTTGCGAGTGTAAATCGAGCAAGTGTTCGACCGGTTTCAAATTTCACTAGCTCTGGCTCAACACCGAGTCTACCGATCAATTTCACGTTGTTTTTTAATGCATTCATTGTTTTGTTTTTAAAAAGGTTGAAAAAATTGTTTTGCCGCTCTTCCATTCGTTCCTTGAATTCGACTCTGCAAAGTTTCTTACACTCCCATTTTTTATTCGGTTGTTTGTCGCTTGTTTTCGATAATTAGTTGTTTGTAAACGACAAAATCGCGCTAAGTCCAGGCTGTAAATGCGTTATTATAATTTTGAAACACAATAAAAAAAGTGCACCTTCGTTGTAGATAAAAACTACCTCTCATGAATAAACTAAAATCAAACCTCTACTTTAAAATTGGAACCATCGTTATCATTGCCTTGTTGCTGTTAATTCCAACCTCAATGATTCGCGGAATTATCTACGAAAGAGAATCTACGCAAGAACAAGCGATACAGGAAGTGAGCTCCAAATGGGGCGAAGCGCAAACCATTAAGGGTCCAATCATGAGTTTACCGTTCATGCGCTATGCAAAAGAAACGGATAAGGAAACTGGGAAAGAGAAATTAGTGACTGTTCATGAGAAACTACACATTCTTCCAAGTAAATTGAAAATCGTTACCGAAATGAAACCAGAACGTCGCTACCGTGGCGTTTATGAAATCGTTGTATACAATTCCATTATCAAGGTCAGTGGTGAATTTAATAAATTGAATTTCGAGGAATTAGATATCCCTGCAAGTAATTTCGATTTCTCAAAAGCACGCTTAAATGTTGGAATCGACGATCTTCGAGGCATCGAAAAACAAATCGAATTATCTTGGAATAATTTAAGTTTTCCGTTTAGTCCGGGTGTGTCTACTTCGGACAATTTTACATCTGGAATCAATGCACAAATTGCTTTGAGTCCGACAGACAATCATATTTACACCTTTTCTTTTGAATTAAAATTAAAAGGAAGTCAGCAATTGTACTTCACGCCAGTTGGAAAAGAAACAGACATCCATGTTTCATCTACTTGGACAACTCCTAGCTTCAATGGTTCGTTCTTACCTGATGAAAATAAGGTGACAAAAGACGGATTTACCGCACATTGGAATGTCTTAAATTTGAATAGAAACTATCCGCAATCATGGGTGGGAAGTCGCTACAACATTAACTATTCAGCTTTTGGTGTGGATTTAATCTTACCAGTTGACAACTACCAAAAATCGCATCGTTCGATTAAATACGCCATCCTTTTCATCGGATTAACCTTCTTGGTTTTCTTCTTCATTGAAGTGTTCCAATCGGCATTTATTCACCCTATTCAGTACATTTTAGTCGGAATTGCATTGGTGATTTTCTATACCTTACTCTTGTCTATTTCAGAATACTTGAAGTTCAACATGTCCTTCTTTATCTCTGCTCTAGCCACGTTAATACTGATTTCCGGTTACGTCAAGGCGATTTTAAAATCAACGAAATTAACCTTATTCATTTCCGGATTATTGAGCATCCTTTACATCTTCATCTTTGTGATCATTCAATTGGAAGACTTCGCGTTATTGATTGGAAGTATCGGCGTATTCATCATCTTGGCATTGATCATGTACTTCTCCAGAAAAATCGACTGGTACAGTATTGGAAATAATGGAAATAACCGTGCGTCTTAACGCGGGGTATTCCAAATTTCCCAACTTTTCAAGGCTTGATGTTGTAACATGGAAAGTCCGTTCATGGACGTTGCTCCATTCGCTCTACCCTGTTTCATGAATGAGGTTTCCTCTGGATTGTAGATCAAATCAATGAGTAAATGTTCGGCACTTAGCGCATCGTAAGGCATCTCTGGTGCTGAATCCACGTTCGGGTACATTCCAAGAGGTGTACAGTTGACAATAACTTTACACGCAGCGATCATGTGCGCGTTGACATCCGCATACGTGAAGTGATTACTTTCGCTTGATTCCGTTTGAGATACAAAAATCACATCAATTCCGAGTGACTTAAACACATAAGCGACTGCTTTCGACGCACCACCTGTACCGAAAATCAAAGCGCGCTCGTGGTGAAACGTTAAGAAGGGTTTGATGCTTTGCTGGAAACCGTAAACATCCGTGTTGTATCCTTTCGTTTTTCCGTTTTCGAAGGAAACAACATTCACTGCTTGAATTTCTTCTGCAAGTGGATCCAATTCATCTAGAAAAGGAATAATCGCTGTTTTGTATGGAATCGTGACATTCAATCCACCAAAAATAGGATCCTTGATCAATTCAGGAAAGTCCGAAATTTCTTGGAGCTCAAACGCTGTATAGTGTGCATCAATCCCTTGTTTTTGAAAAAAATCCGCAAAAAAGGAAGGTGAAAAAGAATGCGAAAGATGCTTGCCTATGAGTCCAAATTGTTTCATGCCTCAAAGGTAGGGAAATTTATGCGCTGCCATTAGCGCCATTTTTCAAATGTATATTTTTTGCTTTGTCCATCTCGGCGTTTGATTAACTTTGTGTCCATGAACGGAATCGTTTTAAAGTCAACGGGTAAATGGTATCAAATCTTATTGGAGGACCAACAAGTCGTGCAAGCTAGTATCCGCGGGAAACTGCGCATCGAAGGACTGAAAACTACGAATCCAATTGCCGCTGGGGACCGAGTAATTTTAGACGACAAGACTGACTTTATCGAAGGCAGAGAGGAATATTACACCATTCGTTCGATTGAAGACCGACACAATTACATCGTGCGAAAGTCCACCAATCTCAGCAAACAAATGCAAATTTTGGCAGCGAATATTGATCGTGCTTACTTGGTGGTAACTCTAAAATCTCCCGTTACGCAGGTAGCCTTCATTGATCGCTTTCTCGTTGCTGCTGAATCTTTTCGCATCCCAACTACTTTACTTTTCAATAAAGTGGATTTATTTACAGATGAGGAAAACGCACAATTTCACTACTTGAAATCCGTTTACGAAAAAGCGGGATATCCGTGTTACCCCATCTCCGCACTTGAAGAGTCTACCGTTGATTTTTTACGGGAAGAAATCAATGGACATCAAGTCATGATTTCAGGGAATTCGGGTGTTGGAAAAACAACCTTGGTCAATGCGTTAGATGACAGCCTTGATTTACGAACCGGTGAAATATCGAAAGCACACGAACAAGGAAAACACACCACAACATTTGCAGAAATGCATCCACTAGCAACCGGTGGATTCATCATCGACACGCCAGGAATTCGAGCTTTTGGAATTGTTGACCTAGAAAAAGCACATTACGCACATTACTTTCCTGAAATGCGTGCATTATTGGGGGAATGTCGTTTCAACAATTGCCAACACATCAATGAACCGCATTGCGCCGTGAAAGACGCAGTCGAAAATGAAAAAATTGCTGCGCATCGTTATCACACGTATTTGCAATTGATGCACGAAGACGCGAACGACCCACATCGAAGAAGTGATTACTAATGAGAGTTGTACTTCAACGTGTTTCCGAAGCGGCGGTGCATATTTCTGATGAATGTGTGGGTGAAATCGCACATGGATTCCTCCTTTTACTTGGCATTGAAACCGAAGACGACACGTCGGACGCCGATTACCTCATCCAAAAGGTGAGTCAAATGCGCG
This sequence comes from uncultured Flavobacteriales bacterium, assembly GCA_903860985.1. GTDB lineage: Bacteria > Bacteroidota > Bacteroidia > Flavobacteriales_D > Crocinitomicaceae > UBA952. The sequence goes on along the minus strand of CAIOSO010000094.1, from coordinate 695 downwards.
TGTTTTCAGACGTCGACGGAAAAATGAATTTAAACATTCAAGAAGTTGATGGATCCTTCCTAGTTGTGAGTCAGTTTACGCTTCACGCCACAACCAAAAAAGGAAATCGTCCAAGCTTCATTCGCGCTGCGCGTCCCGAGCAAGCCATTCCACTTTACGAATACTTCCTACATCAACTTCAAATGATGTTTCCAGGTAAAATCGCTAGTGGGAAATTCGGTGCAGATATGAAAGTCTCACTCGTCAATGATGGACCAGTGACGATTGTGATGGATTCGAAAGAGCGATAATTTTAATCCCCCGCCAACAACAAATGCTCTTTCAAAGAAGCGAGCGCATGATCAATGATGAGCGCATAAAAATCACTGCTATCGTGATTTAACTGTACTTTTTCAAGTGCTGCATAATAAGCCAAACGATTTTCTAAGTTTCCTTTTAAGTTGGCAATGGTGTAACCGTTTTGCAATAAGATAAAATTCATGACCAAACGCGAGGTGCGGCCGTTTCCATCGATGAATGGATGGATCGTTACCAAACGCTCATGCATTTCTGCTGCCAATAAAACGGGATGTAAACGCTCTCGGTTTTGCTCGTAGTAGATAAAATAATCTTCCATGAGTTTATCGATTAGATATGGCGCTGGTGGAACGTGTTGACTACCAGAAATCATCACTGGAACACCACGGTATTTTCCG
>CAIOSO010000093.1 GCA_903860985.1 uncultured Flavobacteriales bacterium | reverse complement strand
TTTTTTTCCGCCACTAAAGTACAAAGTGATCCATGGACTCTCAACTGGAGCGTCCATTTGCTTGGGTAGTTTGAACTCCTCGCGTGGAACATTTACATAATCTGGTGTGCGTTCATCTGGATTCATGAACAAGTAGGAGGATCCATTCGCTTTCATGCGTGCTGTTCGTCCATTGCGATGAATAAACGCTTCTTCACTTTGCGGAAATTGAAAATGCACAACGTGCTGAATCTCCGGGATATCTAGTCCGCGGGAACCTAAGTCGGTGCAAATTAAGGTGTGAAAACTTCCGTTTCGAAACTTTATCAATGCGCGTTCGCGTTCATCCTGCTCCATTCCACCATGGTAAACGATGGCGTCGTAGCCGTTCTCCGCTAAATACGTACAAACACTTTCTGTCGCTTCGCGGAAATTACAGAAAACAATGCTTAATTCTCCTCGGAAAGAGCATAACAAATCAAACAATCGCTCAAACTTATTTTGATTGCGAACGGGAAACTTCCAAAAGGATATAGCTGGGTCTTCTGATAAATGCAAGTGATTGATGACAGAAGGTTTGTCAAAGGATAAATAGTTTGGAAATTCTTTGTGCTCTGTCGCAGAAACTAAGGTCACTTTTTCTAAGCAACGAAATTCCTCGTTGATGTAACTCATTTGATCGTCAAAACCAAATTCTAAGCATTTATCATACTCATCCACCACGAACTGTTCCACTTTTGATAGATCTGTTGTTCCTCTAGAAATGTGATCGCAAATTCTTCCTGGTGTCCCAATTAATAGGGCAGGAGCCTCTGTTAAACTCTTCTTTTCGGTCGAAATGGAATGTCCACCGTAACAACTCAGCACTTTGAAATTTGTTTTCATGGAACGCCAAACATCCTCTATCTGCAAGGCTAACTCTCGGGAAGGAGCTAATACCAATGCCTGAATGTGTTTTGCCTTTGCATCTAAATTTAAAAACAAGGGCAAAAGAAAGGCAAAGGTTTTACCGGAACCCGTTTGTGAGAGGATGAAGATATTTTTCGAGGTAACGCTTTTGTCCAAGGTTTCCTCCTGCAAGGAATTTAATGAGTCAAATCCAATGGACGAAAGTACCTTGGAAATCTTTACTTGATGTTCATTCATGCAACAAAGATACGTTGAGTTCAGGGAATTTGAATCATTCAACGCTGTATTTACCTAAGATGTAATTCAAGGCATGAAAACAAACGTTAACCTTACTCCTTGATAAACTTTTCTTGAACAATTTCTCCATTGATGGTTTCCATTACACAAACGTACATGCCACTTTCTAATTGTGAAACGTCCATTTTTGCAGCTGTCATATCCGTTTGAACAAGCATGTTCTCACCTGTCAATGAATAAATTTGAAGGGATGACAAATTCTCTGGATGTGCTATGGATAATTCGTTTTGAACTGGATTCGGGTAAAGCTTCATTTCGTTGGCTTGAATTGTTTCGATTCCTGTGACAACAGTGTGAAACAATACATTGTCTACATAAACGACACCACTTCCACTTGGATTACCAGAAAAAATCAATTGAGCAATGTGATTGTTGGAGGCTAGGTTAACAAAGTTTGTTAATGGAATGTCCAAGGTCATCCAGCTTTCTAATGTTGGTGTAAAAGATAATTCATGTTCTGAATCGTCTCCACCAGCATAGGATAAGTTATTTCCAAAATCGACCAGTTTGACACGAAATTCCGTCATGTTTGCTGTCCAAACGTTGAGGTACAAATGCGTCATATTAGAAACATTCAAAATATTACTTCCGGTAGTTTCAACTCCTACAAAGTTCAATCCAGAATATTTTTTTGTATCGTTTCCTTGAATTTGAATGTCGTTCAATGTTCCTTGTGACCATGACGTTTGCCATGTATCTACGGAGACATTTGTATAGACATTGCTAAACATCGAAATCACATCATTCGCAATAAATGTTGGATCCGGAGCAGGAGTCATTGGTGTTGCCAATGGTGGACCCGGTGTTCCAAAAGTGATATTGTCGAAATAACAGATGTTCGTTGATATACGGTTTTGAAAATCAGGGAAAATAATCACTTGGTTGATGCCACTTGAAGATGCTAAACCAAGAATGGGTGTGAAATCAAATGTTAATTCTTCCCACTTGTTGATTTGCGTGTTTGCAACCAGTAATTCGCCTGTTGAGGCACCAGATCCTGTCGCGAATTTTATCCCTACATTACTGATAACTGGTTTATTGACCATAATTTTAACGATGCAATTCGCGGGAGTTAAAGTGAACGTTCCTACTTCTCCATGTGCACATTCTACTCCTGCATAAGGCATTCCTCCTAAAAGTGCGGTGAACTTTGCTACGGATGTAGAAGTGTTTATGCCAGTTACATCTGGATTAACCACAATTTCCAATGGTGGATTACCAACGTTTTCAAAAACGGTCCAATTCCATGTTGAACCAAACGCTCCTTGTTCGAATGTAATGGGAACATTTTGAGCGATAGAGAAGAGTGAATTCAATAAAAAGCAGGAAAATAGAAGTTTACGCATGAGGTATGTTTTAGTTAAAAGTACAATAATTATTTTGCTAAATGCACTTTTAGTTGGATATTACAAGAATTCCTTTCCTTAAAACTCAAATTCTCCAAGGTCAACCACGTCGTCCGTGACGTTTAATCTGCGCGTGATTTCTCGTTTGTACTGTAAACTAGTTCCATACTGCTTAAACAATTGAATACTTAAGGTCGCTTTGCCATTTACCGTCGGACGATGATCACCGTAATAATGTGCTTGAATGCGGTATGTTCCATGTTTTGCTGCGTGAATCATGTATTCTTCTGGTCCATAGCCCTGTGTAAAGTCATTGGAAATGCGTCCGCCATTTGCGGTCAGCGGATACGAATACATGCATTTTTCACCATCAGGTTCCGTAATCCATAGATCGACATCGGTATCATCAGTATCCCAATTCAAGACGATGCGAATGTCCACCGGCATCTTGCGAATAAACGCTTTTTCGATGTAGTCGTACTTTAAGTTTCTCGGATGACTGGCAATGATGTTATTGATTTCATTCAAGGCAATGCAATGAATTCCAGCAAAGCGACCATCGTATGGTTCTTTGACAACTTTGTATAAATAGCGAATGGCTTCGTTGTAATTGCCGGTTTGTTCGAATGCGAGTCCAAGGTCACGGTAGGACTGTGGTTCTTCCGGACGAAGTTCGATCAAGTGTTTGAAAAGCGCTAAGGCCAATTTCTTTTCACCTAATTGCAGGAATCGTTGTGCAACAATGCGCAATAGACTGTGATTCTCCATGTCCAATTCGGCAATGTTCGAAAGGACACGAATTCCTTCTGCGTAATGTTTTTTGAAAATCAAGTAATCGCTCACGTCTAAATAAAACGATGGTTGACTTGCGTACTTTTTACGTTCTTCCAAATAAACACGATAGGCTTTTGATAGTGGAACAGTTTTGATTCGTTTCATATATGGCGACTTTGGATCCCACGCTTTCACGCGTAAGGAACCTCGAACAGCAACGTTTGAACTGTTGCTCCCGTTGACATTGTTAACTGTTAAACTGTAGGTTCCCGCAGAAGCAAATGAACTAGCCATTCCATTGAAATCCCCATTGGCCCAAGAATAACTCATCGCTCCAGTTGTGGTTAACTGCATATCCGCTCCGATTCGTAGCGTGTCTAATCGTGCGTTTGTCACTTCATCATTTTCTACTACAGGAGGAATGAAAGCCGTCATTTGTTCCGTTGAATTGGCTGAAACACGTGGTGGTGGAGGAGGTGGAACGGAACGTTCTTCGCTAGAACCTTGAACAATCTCACTTCGTGTTTCTACATCATCACCTGGCATTGGAGCACGTTGTGTGTTGTGCCGATTTCTTTTTTTCTTCGGTTCTTTTCGATGTGATTTCCACCAAGCTTGTTGCGTTTTCCATTCCTTTTTGATGTTACGCATGTGGTTATAACTGCTCTCTTTCTCTTCTTTTTCCGCAGCCTTCAATTGTTTGAAGTATTCTTTTTGTAAACTTTTTGGAGGAAGAATTCGATGTTGAACATAGTCCTCCACTCGGTCGAGAATCAATAAGGAAGAGAAATCAGAAACCAAACGGTATGTTAAACCGGTCTCCAGGATTTGTTCTTCGTTTTGTTTGGAATTTTCTTGAAGTTCGTTGAGCTGGTGAATCGCCCACATTTTTTCTAGATTAGCATGTGCTTTCTGATCGTTAAGTTCTAGTGGGATTCGGGTTTTTAAGAGGACTTTCGTTCCGATTCCGAATTTCGCTGTGACGAAAGGACGCACTTTCGTTAACCTTCCAGAAACGGAAAGAATGCCGTTGTTGCCCAATCCGGTACTTGGGTAATAATTTTCCAATTCCGAATCCGGTTCAAATCCCATGAAGTGCAGTGATTTGGAATTCAAGCGTTCCAAAGCTTCCTTCTCACTCAAGGAACAAAGGTCGATGAATTCACCGTGAGAAGTCCGTGAGAGATTTTTTAGGAATCCATTATCGGATTTAATGGCGCTTTGAATGCAGTAGATTTCTTTCGAGGTTAAGGGACTCTTTGCGCTCCCTAAATTTTGAAGTCCGTCGGTAAACAGCAAGATTTCTTCGCCTTTGCAGGATTTCCATGGCAATTGATTTAAGGTCGTGCCACCATCGTATGTTAGTTTCTGAATGGCTTGAAGCAATTCCGTGCTTTTTCCATTTTTGATGCGAAAAGTTTGACTAGATAGCGCTTTGAATCCAAAAGGAATGAATTCCACTTCTCCTTTTTTCATGGTGCTTAAATACTTCTTCAACAAGCTGATTTCCTTTGGAATTTGGGATAGGAATCGAGAACTAGACACGTCCCACATGACTGTGATTTTTTTAGGCTGCTTTTTACGCGCATACTTTTGCGGAAGTTTGAGATTGGTATGGAAGAAAATTCCGTTTGACTTTTGTTCGCAAGCAGCCACTGCTTCAGATTGACGATTCGGTAGGCGAATGACAATAGGTTTGTTCGCCAGAAATTGTGTTTTACGCACGGATGCTTTATAAATTTTAGAAACTTCCGATAGCTTGAAATCATCGGAACACGAACGAAGAATGTGTGGGTTTTCAGCCTCTCCAACGATGGAAAGGTGGTAGGCGAAAACAGGAATTTTTTCTTTAAAGAAAAGGGGGAGGTAGTAATAGGCATGTTTGACATCCATCGCAAGTTCATGCATGTACTCGATGATGATGTGCTTTGAACCTTTCGATGGAACAGGGAAGACGCGTAATTTGAAATTATTCCCCTGTGTTTTTTCGATTAATCCAGGATCGATTCCTTGTCGAACTGTTGCCTCGTATGCCATGCGCGCTTTAACTTTCTCAACGGCTACACCGGATCTCATTTCACCATTGACGTCCATCGCGAAATAGGAGATGGTTTGTCCATCGGCAAGTGGAAATTGTAATTCTGCTTCCAAATCCCGGTTTTGTTCGTTGTAGAAATACATGTCGTAGCGTGTGCGAGCGACACCATTTTCAATCGTTGAGGAAATCGATAATTTGGAAAGTTGAACGGTTTTTTCTCGTTCATTCGAGATTTTCAATACGGGAACCGCCTTGTTTGCCAGTAAGGTTTTTTCTTGAATCAATCCGTCTGTTTTTCGATCGAAGAGTCCTGCGTACGGATCTATCTTTTTTGTCGGTGTTTCTGGTCGATTCAAGTAATTGAAAAGAAATCCAGCGATTAGGGCAATCAATAAGATGAGGCCAAAACGGATGTGTTTTTTTGATACGCTTGGAAAAGAAATATTCATAAAGTAGACGTTTAGTGAGCCTCTGTACAACTAAGTTAAGACTTGGTTCATCAGCCGACAAAGTAAACGTAAAGAATGTAAAATTCTAACGAGGAAAATTAAAAATAGAATTTCAATGCACATTCAAGTCCAAGTGAATTTGGACGAAGCGTAGATGATTTGGAAATCGATTTTAAGGCATGGCTATAGGATGGAGAAAGCATCAAAGAGACATGAGATGACACTGGGAATTCAGCTCCGATTTGAAAAAGTTGATAAAAGGAATTAGAAACAAGTTGTGATTGCACATTTGTTCGAATGGCATTGAATCCACTGATGTTTAGCACTTGATTCGCTTGCGTAATGTGGTTGAAGATGAATCCGGTTTTCAATGTGAACGTGTATTTGTTGACTTGAAAAACAAAGCCGGCTGTTATCGGAACTTGAATGCTTTTTATTGTATTTGAAAGTTGATAGTTCAAATGGAACGAAGTCGAATCAATAAAATTTAACTCGTGATCTTCTTGATCTTCTGGGTCGTCCTGTAAATAATCCTCGTGTATTTGAAAAGAACTGATGGAAGATTCAAAATTCAACTGATTTACGAGTGGATCAATTTCCACGATTTGATTTTGAACCGTTTGTTTGGTCACATAATTAGCTGTTCCCAAACCTAAACCAAGTTCAAGATGACGACCCAATTGTGCTTGTAATCCAACTTTTAAGTTGAGTGTCGATAGTCCTTTTTCATTACTTGAATATTTGGACCCTGAACCATAAATTCGATCGATTTGAAAGCGATTGTTTTCAGTTGGTTGAAATCCTATACTAGCGGACAAAAACGTAGGAAAATGTTTTTTATAAGGCGACCCTTTGGCCATCGTGGTATTCGAGGAAAGTAAAAGATGAGATTTTCGGAGTGCTAGTTTTTCGAATGAAAAATCATCGAATAGGTCATGCTGCTGTGTTGACGGAGCGTCAGCCAATTCAGCGTTCATATTCGCATTTTCAATCACATTCGATGACGGAAGTGTTCGGATATTTTCTTTAGTATTTACTTGAGCTTGATCAATAGTGTAAAATTGATCCTGATTCTTGACATGAACTAAGGATCTATTTCTGTTCAGCTCATTCTTGGAAAGCGATTCAAAGGAGTTGGTTTGTTTTCCTTGAAGATTATTAACTGTTTCCTTTTTTTGTAGAGCTTGGATGCCAGTGGATTGATTTGAAGGTGAAACCGAATGATGTCTTGCAGGAAGTTTAGAAGTAGAAGATGCCGTATTTACAGCAAGATTTCTGGAAGCTTCTTGACGAACACCGATGAAGTATCCTGTCCCAAGAGAAATGAACACAAGTAACGCTGCACCAAGAATCCAATAGCGATTTTTTGACGCAACTTGTTGATCCGAACGAAGGAGTTCATCGTTCAGTCTTTTCCATAGGATGTCCTCCGGGAAAGATGCTTTTCCCTGAAGTTTTTCCTTTAGTTTGGACTCAAATGGATCTAATTCTCTTTTCATTTTAGCTAACGATACTAAATAGTTTGGCTTCTTGTAATAACAATTTATTCTTTAAGATATTTTTTGCGTCGTACAAATGTGATTTGGAGGTACCCACAGAAATCCCCAATTCATCTGCGATTTCTTTGTGTGAAAATCCTTCAAGGACATATAAGTTAAACACCATTTTTGCTCTTGGAGGGAGTTGTTGAACAAGTTTCAATAAATCCTCATGAGAAAGTTCATCGATGATATTCGGTTCAACATCCGAAAAATGTTCGATGACATGCAAATGCTCATTCGATTCATATTTGTTGTTCAAACGAATATTATCTATTGCCGTATTGACGAACACGCGTTTAATCCACCCGGGAAATTGATTTTTGTTTGATAGTTTCGGTAAGTTCTCAAATACTTTAATGAATGAATCTTGAAAAATATCCTCTGCTTGACTTCTGTTTTTTGCATAGCGCAAACAAACATTAAACATTTGAGCAGAAAATAAATCGTAAAGTTCTTTTCGTGCCTTTTCATCTCGTTGAATACAACGATCTATGAGTGCTTCGAAAATTTGAACTTCTTTGTGCATTGACCTAAAGACGTTTGAAACTGAAATTAGGTTGGTAGGACATGGTTATTGTTTATTACTAGATAAGTAAAACCAACCATCCACCAAGAATTCCACCTAAGCAAAGAATCAATACAATAATTTGGGTTAGGTTCATTTTCAGTTTATTTCCTTCACCTTCTTTAGATAAAGCAAGCACCATTAAACGCAAGTAAAGATATGCTCCAACGAGTGAGGCAATGATCGCTAAAATCACGACTGGTAGATAATTGGTGAACGCACTGGATAACAATAAGTATTTTCCGAAGAATCCAGTGAATGGAGGAATTCCAGACAGGGATAAAAGAGAAATTACTAAGGTGATGCCTATGAGTGGATTCGAGTAACCAATTCCTTTCCAATTAGCGATGTTATCTGTTTCTTTTTCGACAATCATGTTAATGGTAACCAAAGCGATCGTCGAACAAGCGTATCCAATCATGAAAATCCACAAAGAAGCTTCACCGTATTGTTGATTCAATACAGCAAACAAGGCGAATCCAGTATTGGCAATACTTGAGTAGGCCATCATTCTTCGGAAGGAAGTTTGTTTCAAGGCTGATAAATACCCAAGGAACAAGGAAACTACGATCGCAAACAGGATGAGTCCTGCAACGAATGGCGTCACGCTGTGGAAAGTGAAATTAAAGAAGTGGACGAAGGCGAATAATGCGGCTAATTTCACCACAGATGCCATGTAAGCCATTACTGCATTGGAAGATCCTTGGTACACGTCTGGACCCCAGAAATGGAATGGTACAGCGCCTACTTTGAATAAGAATGCGGCCATCATCATCAATACGCCAATATTCAACATCGGTGAATGAGACATTCCCATATCGAGAGCCATTTGAATTTCGTTCATTTCGAATGATCCAGTTGAACCATAAACCAAGGCGATACCGAACAACATGATGGCTGTTGCGAAGGATCCGGTAAAGAAATATTTCACGGATGCTTCAGATGACAAAGAATTTCCCTTTTGAATTCCAACTAGCACGTAAATCGGAATAGAAAGAATTTCTAAGCCAAGGAAGAACATGAATAAGTTCGAAAATCCAATAAGGCAAAGTGCTCCGGTCAAAGAGAAAAGCATCAATCCATAGTAATCAGATGTGTGTTCTTCGTCCTCCTTGAAATAGGTGTATCCTAATAAAACGGAAACAAACGTTAATCCAATCGCCAGCAACGCAAACATGTGCTGTGTGCGTGAGAATTGCAATCCTTGGTAGGATTGGAAAATCGACTGATAATCGTTCATGTAATACATGGAAAGGAATCCAGCAATTAATCCGACAGAAATGACAGCCAAGGTCAATCGGCTATTTTTTAACATTCCAACAAACAAACCGATTAAACCGGTAATAAATATGATAATTAAAGCGTCCATCTTATTTTGTTAGTGTTAAGTCACCTGACATCAATTCTTGTGTGAATTGGATGCTTGGTTTAATGAAGTCAATGATGATTTGTGGGTAAAGTCCGAATCCAATTGCTGCTAACGTTAACAAGGCAAATACAAGGTATTCGTTCCATTTTAAATCGGCAAATACGGTTACTTTCGAAGGACCAAACATCGATCCTTGGTAGGCACGTAGCATGTACACTGCTCCGAAAACTAAGGTCGATGCTGCGGTAATTCCAATCACCCAATGAGCGGTGAACAATTCTTTGATCAATACAAATTCTCCGATGAATCCAGCTGTAAATGGAACAGAAACAGAGATGAACGTCATCACTGCAAACCAGAATCCAAAGTGAGGAGCTACTTTAGCAATTCCACCTAGGTCATCGATGTTTCGTGTGTTCAATCGGTCTTCAATGATTCCAGCACAAAGGAACAAGGCAACAGCAACAATACTGTGGTTGATGATTTGAATCATCGATGCTTCAATTGCTGAAACGGTAAACAACATGATGCCAGCTGCAATTAATCCAAGGTGACTAATAGAAGCGTAAGCGAACAGGGTTTTCAAATCTTTTTGTTTCATGGCGATAATTGCACCATAAACGATTCCAATTCCACCAAGTGTGATTACAGGCCATTTCAAGTAAACCAATCCTTCAAATCCAATTGGAATCATCCACTTGATCATTCCGTACAAGGCCATTTTCAACATCAATGCGGAAAGTAACATGGTTCCAGCCATCGGTGCATTCGTATACGTTGGTGCTTGCCACGTATGGAAAGGAAACAATGGAATCTTCACAGCGAATGCAAAAAGAATTCCTCCCATAATCAATGCTGCTGCGACTTCTTTTCCAACAAAATTTGCTTGAACCAATTGGAAGTAGGAATAATTTGGTGCAAAATATCCCAAAGCGATGAAAGACAATAACATCATCAATGAACCCAATAAGGTATACAAGAAGAACTTGAATAAGGCACGGTTGTTATCTTGTTTCCCAAACCAATAAAGAATGAGAAAAATGGGAATCAAGGCTAATTCCCAGAAGGTGTAGAATAAGATTCCATCAAGGGAAGTGAACAATCCGATTAACGCAAACTGCATCAAGAAAGTCAATCCGGTAAAACGTGCATTGGAAGAAATTTCTCTGTTCCAATTCGCTAACAAAATGATACTGATGACCGCATTCGTTAACAAGACCATCACTAATGCCAATCCATCGTAACCCATTTTAAAGGTCAATCCTAATGGGAATATTTCTGCTGGATTAAACAGCATCACATAATCAGAAGTATTGAAATTGATCAAATGAACGATCGAAACCGCTAAAATGCTAATACTTGCTAATAGTCCAAATGGACGAACCCATTTAGTTGGGACAAAGAAAGCAATGATCCCAAGGATAAGTGGTAAAAAGATTAGTTCCAAAATGTTGATTTTATGATGTAATAACTAATAAATCCGATGATGCCCATAACCATCCAGAATAGATAACTTGACAAGAATCCTGATTGCCATTTGCGTGTGTAATTTCCACTGGCTTCAATCGCGCTTGTCAAACGAAAAATTCCATTGTTCAATACGCGTTGCTCGAATTGACTCGCTAGGGTGGTGGACAACCACAAGATCGGTTGAACAAAAATCGTTTGATAGATTTCATCGATGTACAATTTATTGCTCGATAATTTCTCCCATGCATTCATATCAGCATCTTCCTTGGCAACAGCTTGCTTCTTCACGTAAGTGATGTATGCCCAAGTCATCACTGATAATGCGACAGCACTTGCAATACACATCAGAATGATCGACTGATTTCCATCCATGTGTTCTGGTTCAATTTGATTTAATCCGTAGGTTGTGCTTTCTAAGAAGTGCGACATCCAATGTCCAGCATCGTGAAAAACAATACCCGGTAAATTCAAGATTCCTCCAAAAACAGATAATACAGCAAGAACCATCAATGGAATCGTCATGGATAAGCCACTTTCGTGTACGTGTGATTTTAATTTCTCTCCACCTCTAAAACTTCCGTGGAATACTAGGAAGTATAAACGGAACATGTAGATAGCAGTCATCGTAACAGCAATCATCAAGATTCCATAAACGATTGGACTTGACATCCACGCATGTGCCAAGATTTCATCTTTGGAAAAGAATCCAGAAAGGAAAGGGAATCCTGCAATGGCAAGTGTTCCAATTAAGAAGGTAATATGTGTGATTGGTGTTAATTTCGATAAGCCACCCATTTTACGGATGTCTTGCTCATCGGACATCGCGTGAATCACACTACCAGAACCTAAGAACAATAAGGCTTTGAAGAATGCATGTGTTGTTACGTGGAACAAAGCTACTGTGTACGCACCCATTCCTAATGCAACGAACATGAGTCCAAGTTGTGAAACCGTGGAGTAAGCTAATACTTTTTTAATGTCGTTTTGACGCATGGCAATAAACGCAGCGACAACCGTCGTAGCGATTCCAATCACCAAAATAATGTCTTTGGTCGTTGGAGCTAATTCAAACAAGAAATTCGAACGAACCGTTAAGTAGATTCCGGCAGTTACCATGGTTGCCGCGTGAATCAAAGCAGATACTGGAGTTGGTCCGGCCATCGCATCGGGCAACCACGTAAACAAAGGAATTTGTGCACTTTTTCCTGTTGCAGCTAAAAACAAGCAAAGGGTAATCGCTCCCGCAATTCCTGTGTACAATTCTGGACTCGCTGTGACCATTTTTCCGATTTCAACGAATTCCAAGGTATGGAAGTGATTTAACATCATGAAGAGTGCAAACAACAATCCAGCATCACCAATACGGTTCATGATGAACGCTTTGCGCGCAGCTAAACTGTTTGCAAGTCCTTTTTCAGCATCGTTGTAGTGGAATCCGATCAACAAATACGAACATATTCCAACGCCTTCCCATCCGAAGAACAATACGAAGTAGTTACTTCCTAATACCAACAAGAGCATCGAGAAAATAAACAAGTTCAAATACGTGAAGAATTTGTGATATCCTTCGTCATGACTCATGTAACCCATCGAGAACAAGTGAATCAAGGATCCAATTCCCGTGATGATCAAAGTCATCCAAATGGATAAGGAATCAAGTTGAAAGTTTGCATCCAAAGTGAAATCTTCAAATTTCGCCACTTGAAACAAATGAACGATGGTCGTTTTATCCAAGCCTGTAAATAAGGTCAGACCGATGAGGAAAGAAACGAAAACCATCATAGTCGCTAGTGAACCAACGATTAATTTCGGCATTCTCTTTCCAAGTATGCCATTGATTGCCGCACCGATTAAAGGCAAAGAAATCAAGGTCAATAATAATAGATCTTTTCCCATTTTCTTAACCGTTTAATTTGTGGAACATTTCGATGTCGATGGATTTGCTGTTGCGGTATGCCATGATTAAAATGGATAATCCAATGGTAGCTTCTGCAGCGGCTACAACAATGATGAAGAAGACAAATATTTGCGCTTCACCGTTACCAAAGAAGGTAGAGAAAGTGACCAAAAGCAAATTCACTGCGTTAAGCATTAATTCGATACACATCAATAAGACAATCATGTTTTTTCTTGTGAGCACACCAATCGCTCCAATGCTAAATAAAGCAATGGATACGAAAATGTAAAAATCTAAGGATGCCCCTATATTGTTTAACTGTTCCATATTTAAGTTCTTAATCGATGATTTGTTTTTCTCTTTTCGCTAATAATACGGCTCCAACCATTGCTGCAATAAAGAGAATGGAAGAAATTTCAAATGGAACTAAGTATTTAGAGAAGAGAAGTTTACCTAGGTTTTCTACAAGTCCAGCTTCAGGTACTTTTACCATGGTGTATCCTTTACCATATTGGAAGGAATCTCGTAAGGCAGTAATTAAAACCAAAAACAAAGTTCCACCAGCAACTAGCGCGGAAATAATTCCCATGCGATTCGTTTCTGGTTCCATTTCCTTATTTAAGTTAAGCAACATCAATACGAATAGGAATAATACCATGATGGCTCCTGCATAGACAATCATATTCACGATTGCAAGGAATTGTGCATTCATTAAAATGTACATGGCAGAGATAAAGAAGAAGGTAATTACCAAGTAAATTACACTTCGAATCGGATGTTTGCTTAAAATCACCATCAATGCGGAGGCAATCGTCAAGCTACCCAATATAACGGATATCATTTGTAAACTCATTTGTCAGTTCTTTTTCCGGTGAATTGTCTTTTTGTAATGTCGATGCGATCATCGATTGCTTCAACTAACTTGTCTTTCGCATAAATGAATTCGTCGCGTTCAAATTCTGTTGTGACGATTCGGTCTGTTAAGAAAATTGCTTCTTTCGGACACGCTTCCTCGCATAGTCCGCAGAAGATGCATCTCAACATGTTGATTTCGTAACTTGAAGCATATTTCTCTTCGCGGTATAAATGTTCTTCACCTTTTACACGTTCAGCGGATGTCATGGTAATTGCTTCCGCTGGACAAGCCACGGCGCAAAGTCCACATGCTGTACAGTTTTCACGTCCTTCTTCGTCGCGTTTCAATACATGTTGTCCACGGTAAACAGGAGCAAATACACGTGTTTCTTCAGGATACTTAATCGTTTTACGTGGACGAAGCATGTGCTTCATCGTAGTCATCATTCCCCCAACAATCGCTGGAATATAGATTTTCTCCAAAAAAGTCATTGGTTTGTCTGAAACGACTTTCTTTCTATTTGTTAAACTTTCCATTTCTACGTTCTTTTACATCCATCCTTCGTTCCATGCAATTACAAGTCCTGTAACCAACATGTTGACAATGGCAGCTGGGATTAGTACTTTCCATCCTAAATGCATCAATTGATCAAAACGGAAACGAGGAATAGTCCAGCGAATCCACATAATCACAAAGATGAATAAGAAAATTTTCAAAGCAAATGCAGCGATACTTAAAATCGCTAAGACGTTTCCAGAGAAGGCATCCATTCCTGGGAAGTTATATCCTCCAAAGAATAAAATAGCCATAATTGCTGCAGAAACAAACATTGATGTGTATTCAGAGAACAAATACAATCCTAATTTCATGGAGCTATATTCTGTGTGGTATCCACCAATCAACTCAGATTCACATTCCGGTAAATCGAACGGTGCTCGGTTTAATTCTGCCAAAGAAGTGATGAAGAAAATAAAGAAAGCAATCGGCTGATAGAAAATGTTCCAGTTCATTCCGTGCTGGCTTTTTACGATGTCGTTCAAACTTAAGCTTCCACTCAACATCACGATGGTTATCGCTGATATTCCCATGGCTAATTCGTAAGAAATCATTTGCGACGATGCGCGAATCGCTCCGTAAAGTGAGTACTTGTTATTCGA
>CAIOSO010000092.1 GCA_903860985.1 uncultured Flavobacteriales bacterium | reverse complement strand
CGGATTCCTTGTGAATCCTAAAAGGGTCTCCAAAGGCACCAACCTGTTCCAAGTAAATATCTTTTAATCCGGTTAATTCCTCTAAAACACGGCTTGCAGCTTGATCTAAATTTTCATTGTCATAAATTAAGTTTCCTGGTAGGGCAAGCCTAGGTCCATTCGCTGCCGAAACCTCCCCTCTATCAATAACAAGAACGGTTAATTTTTCCAAGTCGAATCCAAAAATGACGCAATCTACAGAGACATTTGGATTTAATTCAGAAGCTATTTTTTTAAGATTATTATGCACGAAAGAAGGATTTTGTATATATTTGGAAAGTGTAAAAATGACACAAAGACTCAAATTATCATTTTAGAGGTATGTATTTTATAGTAGAAAGTGGTTCAACCAAAAGCGATTGGGTTTTAGTTGATAGCAAAAATAACCAAAGTTTTTATTCGACAATGGGCTTCAATCCATATTTTCATTCATCTGATTTGATTGAGAATGAATTAAAGAAGCATGTGGACATGCTCGCAGTTGCTGACGATGTTTGTGGGATTTATTTTTATGGGGCTGGTTGCTCTAGTGATGAAATGAATAAAATTGTTCAAATCGGACTTAAAAGAATTTTTAAAAATGCAGAGGTGGTCGTAGATCACGATTTGCTCGCATGTGCTTTCGCAACTTATACGGGTAATCCTGGAATTTCTTGCATTATAGGCACTGGTTCAAATTCCTGCTTGTTTGATGGGGAAAAATTAACCGAAGTCGTTCCTGCATTGGGTTATATTCTTGGTGATGAAGGAAGTGGTAGTTATTTTGGTAAACAATTGCTGAGTAACTTCTTGTATCACAAACTTCCAGCTCATGTTGATGCGGATTTTATTCAAACATATAAGTTGGACAAAGATCAAATCGTCAATGAAGTTTACCGCGAGCCAAATGCAAATGTTTATATCGCGTCCTTCATGCCTTTTATTGCAAAACACAAAAACGAGCCGTTTTTTAGCGAAATGATGTACCAAGGATTTAAGAAGTTCATGGAGGTTCATGTGTGTTGTTACGAGAATTATCAAAGTACAGAGGTGCACTTTGTTGGGTCTCTTTCAAAAATATTTGAAGCTGAATTAAATAAGGCGGCAGGTGAATTACAAATAACGGTTACTTCTATTATTCAAAAGCCAGTAACGGGACTGGTAAATTACCACCTAAACTATATTCTAAACAAACAAACTGTGAAATCATGTTAAGATCCATACTTTTAACCGCGTTGTCATTTTTTACCTTTTCATCCATTGCACAACGAAATACGCCAGATTGGGCGCAAAATGCAACGATTTATGAAATCAACGTACGTCAATTTTCGAAAGATGGAACATTCACGCAAGTAACGAAACAACTTCCACGTTTAAAATCTATGGGTGTGGACATCTTGTGGTTGATGCCTATTCATCCGATTGGGGTGAAAAACCGCAAAGGATCCTTGGGGAGCTATTATGCTGTTCAAGATTACAGAGCAGTGAACCGTGAATTTGGGGATTTAAATGATTTCAAAACCTTGGTAAATAAAGCACATGAATTAGGAATGTACGTCATCATTGACTGGGTTGCGAATCACTCTTCTCCAGATAATGTTTGGCTAGATGAAGGACATCTTGACTGGTATACATTAGATTCAACCGGAAATGTTCAACCAACCATCGGTACAGATTGGTGGGATGTTGCCGATTTAAATTATGAAAATCCAGCTATGCGCTCAGAAATGATCAAATCCATGAAATATTGGTTGACCGATGCAAACATTGACGGTTTCCGTTGTGATGTTGCAGGTTGGGTTCCAATGGACTTCTGGATGGAAGCACGTGCAGAATTGCAAGCAGTGAAACCAATCTTTATGTTGGCAGAAGCAGAGGAAGTTCCATTACACGATGCATTTGAAATGACTTATGGGTGGAATTTTCACCACATTATGAACGATGTGGCGAAAGGTAAAAAAGATGCGGCCGCAATTCAAGAATACGTGAATGAGAACAAATATCCAGGTAACGCCTTTCGGATGAATTTCACCTCCAACCACGATGAAAACTCATGGAATGGAACAGAAATGGAACGCATGGGTGATGCGCGCTTCGCATTGGCTGTTTTAGCAGCAACCATTGAAGGGATGCCGTTGGTTTATAATGGACAGGAAACATCTTTGGATCGTCGTTTGAAATTCTTCGACAAAGACAGCATCGAGTGGAAAAAAATGGACCTAGTCCCCTTCTATACGAAGTTGCTGAAATTACATCAAACGAATGATGCACTTTGGGTAAATGACGGAACCAATCAAGCGAGATTCGTAGAGACGACAAATCCCAAAGAACAATTGGTGTATATTAGAGAATCAAACGGTCACCAAGTAATCACAGTCTTGAATCTATCTAACAAAAAGTCGGAATTCAATTTTAGTTCTAAAAATATTTCAGGTGAATACACTGACTTGTTCTCTAATAAAAAGAAAACACTTTTAAACTCAAACAAAGTTGCTTTGGGTCCTTGGGGATACCAAGTATACTACAAGTAAGGACGCTACTAAAAACTAAACCATGACTAGTACGAAACCAAACTTATCTTTTTGGCAAATCTGGAACATGAGTTTCGGATTTATGGGAATCCAATTCGGTTGGGGACTCCAGATGGCCAATATGAGTTCCATCTATGAAAATTTAGGAGCGAAACCGGAGGACATTCCAGCACTTTGGCTGGCGGCACCTTTAACTGGATTGCTTGTACAACCTATTATTGGTTACTTAAGCGACCGAACTTGGCATCCAATAATGGGAAGACGACGTCCGTTCTTCTTAATAGGTGCAATCTTAAGTTCACTTTGTTTATTCATTATGCCAAATGCATCCGCATTGTGGATGGCAGCTGGATTGCTTTGGGTTTTGGATTCTTCGATTAACATCAGTATGGAGCCTTTTCGTGCGTTTGTTGCGGATAAACTTCCAGAAAATCAACGCACAGTTGGATTCTCGATGCAGAGTTTTTTCATTGGAGTTGGAGCAACGATTGCTAGTGCCTTACCATGGATTTTTACCCATTGGTTCAATGTGAACTCCACAGCTGCACATGGGCATGTTGCCGATAATGTGAAATGGTCATTCTACATTGGTGGAATCGCTTTCCTTGGTGCCGTACTATATACCGTTTTTACTACCAAAGAATATCCGCCGACGGAAGAGGAACTCGCTGCGAAGAAAGCAGAAAAGAAAGGTTTACTTAGTGGAGCGAATGAAATTGTTTACACCATTACGCACATGCCAAAGAGAATGAAACAATTAGCCTTGATTCAATTTGTGACTTGGCCGGGATTGTTCCTCATGTGGTTCTATTACACACCAACTGTTGCCAATGATATTTTTGGAGGCGAAGTGGGATCGAAAGCATACTCCGACGGGCAAAATTTCGCTGGATTAACGTATTCCATTGAAAATGTCGTGACTTTAATGTTCGCACTTGTGTTGCCATTCCTAGCAGGTAAATTCGGTAAGAAATGGACACATTTTCTGTGTTTGTTGATTGGTGGACTCGGACTTATCTCTATAAACCTGATTCAAGGTGAAGAAATGAGTTATGGATTGTTTATTGTCATGGGACTTGTTGGTATTGCATGGAGTAGCATTCTTTCCATGCCGTATGCAATGTTGGCTGATTGTCTACCTGAAAATAAGATTGGAATTTACATGGGTATTTTCAACTTCTTTATTGTTTTACCAGAAATTATCGCTTCCCTTTTCTTCGGAAAGGTGATGGAAAATGTGTTAGATGGATCTAGAATTGCCGCGGTAACCATTGGTGGTTGTTTATTGATACTAGCGGGAATTTTAACATTGAGAATTAAAGAGGAAAGGTAATTTGTGATGGTGAAAGCACTCATTTTTGATCTAGACGGTGTCATTGTGACAACCGAGCACAATCATTATATCGCGTGGAAGCGCACAGCAGAATCATTAGGGATTCCATTTGAAGAAGAACAGAACGAACTACTGAAAGGTGTTAGTCGAGCAGATTCCTTGAAGAAAATCCTTGAACTAGGATCCAAAACTATTTCCACAACAGAATTTGATGCCTTACTCAAAAGTAAAAATGACTTTTATGTCGATTCGATTCAAGAATTGAATCAAACGGATCTACTTCCTGGCGTGCTTGATTTATTGAACGAAGCGAAAACAAAAGGAATAAAATTAGCAATTGGCTCCTCTAGTAAAAATGCCAATTTCATCTTAAAACTGTTGAAGATTGATCACTTTTTTGATGTCGTAATCGATGGAAATGGGGTAGAGCACCCAAAACCGCATCCAGAAGTGTTTTTAAATGGTGCAAAAGCATTGAGTTTATCTCCAGCGGAGTGCATTGTATTTGAAGATGCAGCAAGCGGGATAACAGCTGCCAAAGCTGGTGGATTCATCGCAATAGCGGTCGGGAATCCGAACATCGCTGAAATGGCGGACACATATTTTAATGATTTAACCGAATTTAGTTTAGAAGCGTATGCGTAATTTGTTTGAAATTGATGCTTGGAAAATCATTGAGAATAAATATGATCCGAGCAAACAAAAACAAGCGGAAAGTATTTTTAGTATCGGAAACGGTTCATTTGGACAACGCGCCAATTTTGAAGAGCAATTTACAGGTGACACCTTGCAGGGAAGTTATGTCGGAGGTGTTTATTACCCAGATAAAACACGCGTTGGATGGTGGAAAAATGGCTATCCGGAGTATTTTGCGAAAGTCCTGAATTCCTGCAATTGGATTGGGATTAACATCGAAGTAGATGGAATTCCGTTGGATTTAAATACCTGCGAAGTAAAGTCCTTTCACAGAGAATTGGACATGCAACATGGAATACTTACTCGTCATTTTAAAGTGATCTTGACGAATGGTAAAGAATTGGAGGTTCAGTCCATTCGTTTTTGTTCCATGGCGAAAGAAGAAATCGCTGCGATTTCCTATACTGTAACTCCCATCAATTTTAGTGGGAATGTGAAATTCACACCATACCTTGATGGAAAAGTGAGTAACCACGATGCGAATTACGATGAGTTTTTCTGGTTGGAGGATAGTCGCAAAGTCGATGCACAAAAAGGAATCATTTGTGGACGAACTAAAAAGACTAATTTCTCTGTGGCTACAGCGATGCGTTATTCATTCTGGAAGGATTCTGAATTATTGACGATTCATCCGAATGTAGCTGAACGAGATTTCTATGTAGAAAATAACTTTGAACATTATTTGGAGAAAGGTATTCCATATACTTTGAAAAAATATGTAGCGATTACTTCAACGATGAATCACTCGGATTTTGAATTAGCGGCGAAAGCTATTTCAAGAGTCCGTGATGCGTACACTGGTGGATTTGACAAATTACGTCAGGACCACGAACAAGCGTGGTTGAAGATTTGGGAAAATGCGGATATCGTCATTAAAGGTGATACAGCTGCTCAACAAGGAATTCGTTTCAATATTTTCCACTTGTATCAAACGTATACAGGTAAAAATGCAAAACTAAACATCGGTCCGAAAGGATTTACCGGAGAAAAATACGGTGGTGCAACGTACTGGGATACGGAAGCATATTGTTTGCCATTCTATTTAAAAACGGCAGACCCGAAAATTTCTCGTCAATTGTTGGTTTATCGTTACAACCATTTAAACAAGGCCATCGAAAATGCCGAGAAACTCGGATTCAAAGACGGAGCAGCGCTTTATCCAATGGTGACCATGAATGGGGAGGAATGTCACAACGAATGGGAAATTACGTTTGAAGAAATTCACCGTAATGGAGCCATTGCTTTTGGAATTTACAACTACGTGCGACACACTGGAGACCGCGATTATTTAAAGCAATATGGTTTTCCAGTTCTTTTAGGGATTGCACGATTCTGGACACAGCGTTTCAACTGGTCTGATAGCAAACAAGCTTACGTGATGCTTGGTGTAACGGGTCCAAACGAATACGAAAACAACGTCAACAACAACTGGTATACGAATTACATCGCACGATGGTGTATCGATTATTGTTTGAAAATCAACGAGGAAATCGGCGGTTCAAACAATAAATTGATCTCCGAAAAGGAAATTAAAGCGATGCGACACATTGTCAAAAATGTGTATTTCCCTGTTTTAGAAGGAACGAATATTTTCCTTCAACAAGATGGATTCATGGATAAAGAACAATTATCTGCGAATGATTTGCCTTTAACGGAGCGTCCAATTAACCAACATTGGTCTTGGGACCGTATTCTTCGTTCGATTTTCATCAAACAAGCGGATGTCCTTCAAGGATTGTATTTATTTGAAGACCATTTCGACCTTGAAACCATTCGTGATAACTTTGATTTCTATGAACCGAAAACGGTACATGAATCTTCCTTGTCACCATGTGTTCACGTGATTCTTGCAGCGAAGATTGGAAATCTTGCGAAAGCCTATGAATTGTACTTAAGAACTTCCCGTTTAGATCTTGATGATTATAATCACGAAGCGGACGAAGGCTTACACATTACCAGTATGGCGGGTACGTGGATGGCTGTAGTCGAAGGAATGGCAGGTGTTCGTGTACACGAGTCTGGATTAGAAATCAATCCAACGATTCCAACTGCATGGGATTCCTATACGTTTAGAATTTTATATCAAACAGTTCCTTTGGAGATTTCGATTGACAAATCAAATGTAAGCATCAAAAATATTGGTAATAAACCAGTTACTTGCTTAGTGAAGAAAGAAATGATCACCATAAGGGCTGGAGAAGTGCATGTAACCAAAGTATAAAACTTTTGTCATGAAAATAATCGTTTTTAGTTTGTTTTTTTTCGGCTTTACACAGCTGAATGGTTTGATTGGACAAGTAAATCCAACTTCTCGTCAAGTGGTTTTGCAATCGTTTTGGTGGGATTATTGGAATACCAATTATGCGAATGGATGGGCTAACTATTTGACAGAATTAGCCCCTAGATTAAAAGAGCTTGGCATTGATGCCGTTTGGATTCCTCCAACAATGAAAAACAATGGAACCAATAGTGTTGGATATTCTCCCTTTGACCACTATGATTTGGGTGATAAATTTCAAAAAAACGCCACGAAAACAAGAATGGGAGACAAGGATGAATTGCTGCGCATGATCGCGGTGATGCATGCGAATGGCATCGACGTTATTCAAGATATTGTATTAAATCATGTTTCAAATGCCGGTAGTGCTAATGGTGCAGGTGGACAAGATCCTTCAGCGATGGACGATGGTCAAACCAATAAGTACAAAAATTTCCGCTACACCTGTTTTAAAACTCCTGCAAGCGCAGAAACCGCCACTAATTATCTAGCACGCGAAGGCAGGTTTCCTAAAAATTGGCAGAATTTTTATCCAAACAATTCGAATGTATGTTGCTCTAATGACATTAATTCTCCTTTTTGGGGTCCAGATGCATCCTATGAAAACAATGCTTTTGGATTATCGAGTAATGCTACATTTAATCCTACACAATCCACTGATTACATGCGTTCAAACATGCGCAATTGGTTGATTTGGTATAAAAAACAAGTGGGGTGGGATGGTGTTCGATTGGATGCTGTAAAGCATTTTCCAAGTTATACAGCAGAGGATTTTCTATGGAATTTACAATACAACGCACTCTATGCGAGTGGTGGGGCTGATATGTTTGCTGTTGGAGAATGGGTGGGAAGTACTGCGCAATTGGACGCTTGGTGTGATGCTGTTCAAAATCGAGCTGGGACCTTTGATTTTAATTTGCGTTTTGCCTTGGCGTCAATGGTCAGTGGAAATGGTAATTTCGATTTAGCGACCATTCCAAGTCAACAACAACTGAATCGTGGTCGCACCGTGCCATTTGTTAATAATCATGACACTTTTAGGCCGACTTTAAACAGTCAAGGAAATTATACTGGTTGGAATTCAGGTTCCGAATTAAGTCCACATATTGAACCCAATGATGGGAGGAATTCGGTCGCACATGCCATTGTGCTGTCTTTGGACGGTGCTCCACAACTCTTTTTTGAAGATTTATTTTCAATCGGCTATAATGGGAATCGATTTACACATCAACCAACCTCTTTGTCGAATTTACCTTTGGACAGTGATGTAGAAAATTTACTTTGGTGCCATCAGAATTTACATTTTAAGCAAGGAAATTACCTTGTTCGATGGCAGGCTCCAGATGCGTTGGTCATTGAAAGAGAATCAAA
Organism: uncultured Flavobacteriales bacterium; assembly: GCA_903860985.1. Classification (GTDB taxonomy): domain Bacteria; phylum Bacteroidota; class Bacteroidia; order Flavobacteriales_D; family Crocinitomicaceae; genus UBA952. The sequence goes on along the minus strand of CAIOSO010000092.1, from coordinate 14,005 downwards.
AGCATTGGTTGGAGTGAATGATCAGTGGTCAAATTGGCAAAATTTGGTTGGTGTGCAGACAAGTTGGTCCGATGGAACCGTATTGGTGGATTACTCCGGAGCAAATGGAAATACAACGAGCATCGTTTATGGAGGTGGAAAAGTGAATATTAGCATTCCACCTTGTGATGGTTCTGCTAACTTGGGGCGAAGAGGTTATTGTGTTTGGGCTCCACAGGGAATCGACACAAATTATGTCAGACCAGGTAAATCAACAACGCAAGAGTGGGAGATGTCCAATGATTTAGGAGATAGCCATTTATCTTCCTTACAACAGGGCGGAGCGCTACCAAATAATAGTTTGGAATGTCGAACAGTCGGTCGAATTTTCGCGAAAGCTGGTTCCGTCATAAACGTTGAATTGTATTCAACCGTAGCTACCTTGCCAATCAGTCTTATTCTCATCGATAAGGATTGTCAGGAAATAGATTCCATTGTTCAAGCGGGTACCATCAATTATTCTTATGTGGCAACTTATGATGGTTGGTATACACTACGAATTAGAAATGCCTCCAGTACACAATTGGGACAAAAATGTTGGGTGAAAGCAACGTATTTCGCGCCACAAATTGTGCAAACCAACGTTGTCAAAAATAAATGTGCTTGTGCGATAGCAGATCCAAATGTGGGTGTTATAGAAAATGAGTTGCAGGAAATCGTCGTGTCGCCAAATCCATTTATCGATGAATTAGATGTTCAATTCCCTCATGTCAATCATGGAATTAACACCATTCAAATTCTAAATTTAGAAGGGAAAGTAGTAAAGGTTATTCCTGTTGAAACGAATCAAGAAAATCTTAAGCTTGACTTGGTAGATTTATCAAAAGGATCTTATGTGTTACGATTTATCTCGGATGTGGAGGTTAAATCTCACTTGATTATTAAATAATCAATCTTCGTTTAACTCACCTTTTGCATAGGCAAACAATTGCTTTCTCTTGGATACTTCTTCCATGAAGTAGCGCAATTGTCCCTTAGACTGAAAACGTTTTTTATGCTGTCCGAAAAGAAGGATATTCAACACTTTACGTCCAAACGATAATCTCGGCAAATATTCTTCGTCAAACTTCTTTAGTTCGTTCATCGTATCGTGAATAGCTCCTTGTAAACGCATGCTCACGAGTTGACGACGGATTTCTTCCGTTCGCTCATTAAAGCGACTCAAATGGTCTCTGTCCAAGTTTTTAGCTTTCAAAATGCGCGTTGCCTGAAATTCAATGTCGTTAAATGCTTTGTATAATTCGTCGATTGTCATAATCCTGCAAAGAAAATTATTTTCGTTTAAAATAACCTAAAAATTCTTTATTTCCATCACCGCCAAGAATAGGGGAGTCGATGTAGGCAACCCATTCTAATTGATTTCTACTGCACATTTCTTTGATGTTTTCTAAGAGGATGGGGTATTGATGAACGTCTTTCACAATTCCACCTTTGGATAAAAATGTCCTCCCTAATTCAAATTGTGGTTTTATTAACAACACAACATCCGCATTTGATTTCAAAAAACGAATGACAAATGGAATTGCTTTTTCCAAACTGATAAAAGAAACATCGACAACCAATCCGTCAACTTCTTCGGTAATTTGTTTTTCTGTTAAGTCACGTGCGTGTGTTTTTTCTAAATTGATCACGCGCAAATCATTTTTTAATTTTTCATGCAATTGATTGGATCCGACATCTACGCCAAAAACTTTCTTTGCGCCTTTAGATAAAAGCACTTCTGTAAATCCACCTGTGCTAGCACCTAAGTCAATAAATACTTTTTCTTGACAATCAAATTTCCATTCCTCTATCGCTGCGACTAATTTTAAAGCACCTTTCGAAACCCATGGAATTTCTTCTGAAATCAATTTGATTTCTGCGTCCACGGGGACTTTTTTTCCAGGTTTAGAAATTAATTTCCCGTTGACCAATACGCCAAATTTTGAAATCAATTCCTCTGCCCGTACGCGGGATGAAACCAATTTACGTTCCATGATGATTTTGTCAATGCGTTCTTCTTCCATGTTTATTTGTACGTATATAAGTAGCGTTCTTTCGCTCCTTCAAATTGCAAGTAAATTTGTGATCCTGCTTCTTGTTTGTATGCTAACTCTTTGATGTCGAACACCAAATCAAGCTCCATCATTGCGATGGAATTGTCTCCTTTTTTAATCGGTATTTTTTTTACATCCAATCGTATAGCGCGAATCGGTGGGAGCGATTTGGAAATATTTCCACTTCCTGTTAAATCAAAATCATCAGCATTCAACATCGGATGAGCTTTAATGATGATGTGAAGTCGATTTCCGATAATGTTAGCAGATTGTATTTGAAATAATTCCCCTCCCATATCGATCGATTCGTTTTGACGAATAAACGCTTTTGTTGCGGGAGTTTCACTCATGTTTGCAGTTTTTGTTTTTTTTAACGAAGCACAAGCGCTAATAATAAGGATGATTGGAAGTAAATAACGCATATTCCTATATTTTTTGGTTTGCAAGGGGTCAAAAATAATACCATTTCGCTAAAGTGTCCTATTTTTGTGCACGCAATGAAAACAAAAACACTAAAAAAGAACAAAGTAAACGTCGTGACGTTAGGTTGTTCAAAGAATACATTCGACTCTGAAGTCTTGATGGCGCAGCTAAAAGCCAATCATTTTGACGTGGAACATGAGTCGATGGATGATGATGCTGAAATCGTTATCATTAATACCTGTGGTTTCATTGATAATGCCAAACAAGAGTCGATTGATACGATTATTCGCTATGCTGAGGCAAAAGCGGAAGGACTTGTCGATAAAGTTTACGTAACAGGATGTTTGTCCGAACGCTACAAAGACGATTTGGAAAGAGAAATCCCAGAAGTGGATGCGTATTTTGGAACAAGGGACTTACCTCGATTACTTAAAACCTTAAAAGCAGATTACAAGCACGAATTAGTAGGGGAGCGTTTGTTGACGACACCAAATCATTACGCTTATTTCAAAATTGCGGAGGGATGTGATCGTCCGTGTTCGTTTTGTGCGATTCCAATCATGCGTGGGACACACATTTCCACTCCAATGGAGGATTTAGTACTGCAAGCGAAAAACCTAGCTGCAAAAGGCGTGAAGGAATTGATGTTGATTGCGCAAGATTTGACATATTACGGATTAGATTTATACAAGAAACGAGCGTTATCGGACTTGATTAAACGTCTTTCTGATGTAGAAGGAATCGAATGGATCCGTTTGCATTATGCCTTTCCGTCTGGATTCCCAATGGATATTTTGGATGTAATGAATGAACGTGACAATGTATGCAAATACTTGGACATGCCTTTGCAACACGGTTCAACAAAAATTCTTCAGTCCATGCGTCGTGGAATTACCCGCGAAAAAACAGAAGAACTCATTCAAACCATTCGCCAAAAAGTTCCGGGAATTGCCTTAAGAACGACACTGATCGCTGGATATCCGGGTGAAACGGCAGCTGAGTACAAGGAAATGCATGAATTCGTAGAGAAAAGTCGATTTGATCGCTTGGGGATCTTTACGTATTCTCATGAAGAAAATACGCATGCGTATCTCCTCACGGATGATGTATCCGCGAAATTGAAGAAAAAACGTGCAGATGAAATCATGGAATTGCAATCAGGTATTAGCTATGAATTAAATCAACTGAAAGTCGGAAAAGAGTTTAAAGTGCTGTTTGACCGTGTGGAAGGAGATTATTTTATTGGTCGTACGGAATTTGATTCACCCGAAGTAGATAATGAAGTATTGATTAAAAAATCAGGGTCATTTGTTCGTTTAGGAGATTTTGAGCGTATTCTTATCACTAGCGCAGATCATTATGATTTGTACGGTCAAGTCGTAAAATAAAGCGAGATGTTAAGTATGAAATTTACCATCATTTTTAGTGTGTTCGTATGTGTGTTACAATCCTGTAATACCGATCGAACAGCTGAAAATGGACGATTGAATCTAGTATCTTCATCCTTTTCCGAAGCGCAACTCCCAATGAAGCAGAAGGATGTTCAGCTAAAAAGCATTCATTTGAACTATCCAAATCTTTCTTCAAAAAGATTCAATGAATGGATTGAACACATGGTTCAACGCGATACCATTGGTGTTTTTTGTACCGAACAAGAATACTTGGACATCACCTATAAAGTCGAACATTTTAGCAGCAGTTTATTGTGCTTGTCCAAACTGGTACATGTAACTTGTCCTATGGGCAATAAGGATTTTCAATTCAAGGAAGTTCAAACGTATTTATTGAAAAATGACACCATTTTTAAGGTTGAATTCGTACCGCATGCTAATTTCAAAAAGGAAATAACAACAAAGCTCGAGACTAGAAGCATGAGTCGTTGTACACAGCCCGATTTCAATCGTGTGGAGTTTATTCTACGCAAAGGTAAATTCTATGTGCATGTCCCTTATGATTTCCCCATGTGTGATACGATTATTCCGTTCCAATTTGAGAAAAATACGATAAAGGTAGCTTCACTAATACCTGTAAAACTTAAATAGAATTAGCTCTCACTCTTGCTCTCACTCTCTTACTCGCTCTCCTTTTGATTTGAACGTCTGAAAAAACCAAAAATCACTTTTCCAATTAAGTAAATAATGATGTGTAATCCAGTTCCTATAGCAACGAGGACACTATACATTCCTCCGTTTGAATGGTTCCCATCGTTCATTTCCCAGTAAGCATAAACAAAGTAACCAAGGAAAATAATTCCATGAAAATACTTCCATCCAATAGGTGGTTTTGAGAACAGCATAACGAGCCCAAAAAGGATTCCCATTCCCCAGAAAAATTGTAGGTCTTCGTTCATGAAATAAAATTAGTATTTATTGTTGTCAAATTGCGGAATGTGCAGAATTATTGAAGTGCTATAAAATTCTTATCTTCGCCAAAACTTCCATATGCGTGTGTATTTAGATAATGCGGCTACAACACCTGTCGCTCCTGAAGTGGTTGACGCCATGATTCCTGTGTTAAGAGAGACTTTCGGAAATCCTTCGTCCACACATTCATTTGGAAGAAATGCGAAAGCCTTACTTGAAACGTCTCGTCGATCAATTGCGAAACATTTAAATTGCGCGTCCTCTGAGATTATTTTCACCTCTGGTGGAACAGAAGCGGACAACATGGCCATTCATACTGCTGTGACTGAACTAGGCGTTAAGCGCATCATTACAAGTTCCATTGAACACCACGCGGTTGTACATGCAGCCGATGCGATTGCAGCACATGAAAAAATTGAACTCGTTCTAGTTGATTTAGATGCGAAAGGAAACGTCGATTTAGTTCAGCTGGAATCCTTGTTGAAAGATGGGAAACCTACGTTGGTTACCTTAATGCATGCGAACAATGAAATTGCGACGATGATTCCATTGAAAAAAATCGCTCAGATGTGTCGACAAAACGGAGCTTATTTTCATTCGGATACCGTTCAAACAATGGCTCACTTTTCCTTCGATTTATCTGATTTAGATATCGATTTTCTCACCTGTGCCGCTCATAAATTTCATGGTCCAAAAGGAATTGGATTTCTGTACGCAAACAAGAAAACGAAAGTTACTTCGTTTATACATGGAGGTTCGCAAGAAAGAGGACTTCGCGGTGGAACAGAAAACTTGGCTGGAATTGTTGGATTGGCAAAAGCAATGGACTTAGCATACGAAGATGTTGAAGCACATCAAAAACATGTTTTTGGTTTGAAATCGTATATGATGGATCAGTTACATGATTTGTTTCCAACTGTATCGTTTCACGGAGAAACGGATTTTGACAAAGCGTTGTATACGGTGTTGAATGTTTGTCTTCCTGCAACCGATAAAACAAGCATGCTGTTATTTACCCTCGACTTGAAAGGAGTCGCGGTGAGTGGGGGAAGTGCATGTACGTCAGGAGCAACAAAAGGATCACACGTATTGGAAGGAATTCATGCGGACATGACTCGACCAAATGTGCGTTTCTCTTTCTCACGTTACACGACAAAAGAAGAAATCGATTACGCCTTGCAACAATTACAACAAGTATATCAACATAACCTATAGCTAGAAATAGCACAAATGCATGCAGAAAAGGAACATCTTATTCCTCTCCAGTTGGTATCCAAATAGGATAAAACCTACCCATGGTAATTTTGTGTTTCAACATGCAATAGCCGCTTCTCAATTTCATCATGTGCAAATACTCTATGTTTGTTTGGATGAGCAGCTCAAAGGAAAGACAGAGATTGTTCAAAGCAACGAACTTTTCCCCAGTACCATTGCTTATATCTCCAAATCAACATGGCCAATTATTGGTCCAATTTGGAATTATCTTCGGATGATAATCTGCTATTTCCAATTATACCGTGGACTAAAAAAAGAAGGATTCCATCCAGAATTGATTCATGCCAATATCGTTTATCCGATTGGAATCGTCGCGAGATTGCTTTCCATTTGCTTCAAAGTTCCTTATATCATTACTGAACATTGGACGTGTTATCATCAAGAAGCAATTCCACGTCCAAGAAAGTTGCAACAATGGTTGACGCGTTTAGTTGCCAATAAAGCACGTTTGATATTGCCTGTAAGCGAAGATCTTGCAAAAGCAATGCGCAGTTCGGGTATTCATTCCGAAATGAACGTAGTATTTAATGTCATTGATACAGGTTTGTTCGTTCCCGGAAATCAGAATGATCGAAAGGAAAATCAATTGATACATGTATCCTCTTTGGATCCAATTCAGAAAAATCCGAGTTTATTGTTTCGTGCTTTTTCAGAACTGATAAAGTGGAAGCCTCAACTTCAATTGCATATTGTTAGTGATGGAGATTTTTCCATTTTTCAAGAGGAAATAAAGGTCTTGAACATTGAAAGGAACATCGTTTTTCATGGTACGCTTGATGCTAAAGGAATTGCAGCGCTATTAAAAGAATCAGCGTTGTTTGTATTGACGAGTCGCTTCGAAAATTTACCATGTGTATTAATTGAAGCCAACTCTTGCGGAGTACCCATTGTTTCAACAAATGTTGGGGGAATCAACGAAATCGTTCATTCAACGGAAGGACAATTAGTTCCATCTGAAGATCAAGATGCACTCGTTACTGCAATAAAGGAGCAAATGTCACGTTTGGAAGAGTACGATTCAAACAACATGCATCAGAAAGCAAGCGAGAAATTTAGTTATCGGTCTATTGGAAAGAGATTCGGAGAGATTTATGAAGACATACTTGTGAAACATGGTTCGTAAAATCCTAGGCAATTTCGGGGTACGATTGCTTTCGGCCATTGTCAATTTGATGATTGCGATTGTTGTTTCGCAATACCTTGGAGCGAGTGGGAAGGGAGAGCAAAGTTTGGTGTTGACCATGATTGCCATCGTCACCATTTTTGATAACATGGTGGGAGGTGCATCCATTGTTTACCTCACGAATAAATTGCGCATTAGAGAATTGTTTGTTGCATCGTACGTGTGGACATTGATTGTCAGTGTTTTTTCCTACATCGTTTTGGTTCTTGTGGAATTGGTTCCAGACAAATTCATTTTATCGGTGGTCATACTGAGTGCTGTTTCTTCCATCGTTTCGATTCATAGTTCCGTACTATTAGGAAAGGAAAATTTGAAAGCGTTTAATTTATTGAGTTTTCTCGTTCCCATAATCAGTTTAGTGGCCTTGCTTTTTCAGTTTTCACTCAACTGGAATCGAACAGCAGACGCTTATGTGTATGCATTATGTGCGGCTTTCGGAATCACTTTACTGGTGAGCACCTTACTCATTATGGGCCATGTGAAAAAGGACACTGCTTTTCAATTTTCGAACACATGGATTACTTTTAAATCCTTGTTTTATTATGGATTCCAAAATCAATTGGCGCATGTGTTTCAATTGTTGAGTTTTCGCATCAGTTATTTTTTCCTACAACGTGACTGTGGGGAGGCAGAAGTGGGGATTTACTCCAATGCGGTATCTGTGATTGAATCCATTTGGATGATTTCAACAAGTATTTCTTTATGGCAATATGCGAAAATCTCCAATTCTACGGATGTCAATTACACCAAAACCATTACAGAGCAATTAACGAAATATGGACTTTTAACTGCTTTTGTCGCATTGACAGCCTTGTTGTTTATTCCGGCTGATTTCTATTCTTGGTTATTTGGAAAAGAATTCAGAGGGTTGAATGAATTGATGTGGTCCCTTGCACCGGGAATTTGGGTGTTCAATTATGCCTTAATCATCGGGCATTATTTTTCTGGTCATGGAAAGTATTATGTGAATGCGATTGCATCTGGAATCGGACTTATTGTGACTGTTATTTCTGCCTTTTACTTAATTCCCGCTTTGCACATTCAAGGTGCAGCGATTTCTGCTAGCATTTCGTATTTTGCGACCTCACTGGTTGTCCTACTTTATTTTCGAAAAGAAGGTGCTAACTTTGTGGTCTTTCCGTCATTTGGGGAGTTGAAAACAACCATCGGACAATTGAAACAACATTTAACAAAGCGAACGTAGCACATGAATAAGTTAAGCAAATTGCTCAAAGCACTTTCTCTGATTCTTCAAAAGCCTTATTTATTAAATAATGTGCTAAAAGATGAAATCGTCTTTAAGGAAGGCTTTCAACGTGCCTTTCCATCCGTCGCTTTCAAGCAAATTCGTTTAGTCGATTTGATGGAGTCCGACGAGGTTTGCATTACTCCATATGCTTTTCTCTCGGGTTCTTCTTTAGCGACGGACTTCGCTTTACTTCAATTGTTGTGTCGGAAATACCAGGTGAAAGATTACTTGGAAATAGGCACATGGAGAGGGGAGAGCGCAGCGAATGTGGCGCCATATGTTGATTCCGTTACTTCGTTCAATTTAGGAGATGAGCAATTGCTTTCTCTAGGATTGGAAAAAAACTACGTGGAATCGCATCGCTTCTTTTCCAAAGACATCCCAAACATTCAGCATGTTTTTGGGGATTCACAAACGTTTGAATTTGATCAGTTGGAAAAAAAGTTTGATTTGATTTTCATCGATGGAGATCATTCTACAGAAGCTGTAAAACGCGACACGGTGAAAATGTTGTCCTATCTGAAAAACGAACAATCGATCTTGGTGTGGCATGATGCGAAAGTAGACACTGAATATCCACGCTACGAAGTATTAATGGGAATTTATCAAGCCTTGCCTGATCACATGCATCAACAGGTTTACCTGGTGGAAAATAGTCTGTGTGCGGTATATATTCCCACGAATATTTCGGATGAAAGTCCAATACTGAATCGTTTACCGAGAAACTTCTTTGAACTTACGCTAAAGAAACTACCTATTGAAGATAAATAAACTGTTTTAACCAGCTTAAATAGCAAACATAGCGGAATATGAGGTCTTGCTCCTTTGAATGCTTTAAATCGGAGAAAAATACCTTCCAATTCGACTCAATCAATTCTTTTTGGACCAAATTATTTGTATCCAAGTGCTTCAATGATTGAAACAACTCAAAAAAGGCTGTCTCTTGCTCCATTAACCATTTATTCTGTGGTATGGAAAATCCCTTTTTATCCTTGCGTAAACGGATCGATTCGGGAACAAGTCCTTTAATAGATTCGCGTAGAATGAATTTACTCCATCCATTTCTAATTTTGTAATTCGCTGGAAGTGAAAACGCATGTTGGATGAGGTTGATATCGTCCGAGAATGGTGTTCTAGACTCAATGGAATAGTGCATGGAACAACGATCCTCCCAGCGCAACAAGCCCTTCAAATACGTTTCAGTGCAATAACTCTTCAATCGTTGATTTAAGGAATCGGATCGAAATTCACCGTGAAACTTTACGTTTTTCGCATTGGACCGCAGGAATTCCGGTGTGATTAAATTCGTTTCTGACTTCCATTTTTTCGATAACTTAACTCGGATTTCAGCCGGAAAATGACTTAGCTTGATCTTGAACATGGCCGCACAAAGTTCTTTCAGGCTCACCGGACTATTCCCCAACGATCTACTTTCTTTGAACAATGTTTTCCATTGAAAAGAGGTAAATAATTGATGAAAGTAAGAATAGTAAAATGTTTGATATCCAGAATATAACTCATCACCACCTTGTCCGTCTATCAGTATGCTCATTCCTTGTTCATGGGCCGCGTGCATCACCCGACTTTGTGCATATGTGCTCGTCGTTGCTAATGGAATATCTTGGAAATAAATCAATTGTTGAATGTCTTCGATAAGCGTCTTTGAATCGACTTTGACATTGTGCCATTCTGCATTGGTGTGATCAACGATTTGCTTTGCCCAACTCGATTCGTCCAATGGAGAATCGTTGCTAGCTGTAAACGTTTTGATCCCATTTTTCAAGGAGGAAATGGATTCTTCTTTCGCGATTTCGGCTGCTGTACAGACAATGGTCGAACTGTCTAATCCACCACTTAAACAAAATCCTATTGGAACATCACTGCGGAACCGAATGCGAACCGCATCTTTGATCATTTGCCTCGTGAGCTTTTTAGTGTCCTCAAAAGAAGCAGCATGAAAAGCTTGGTTTTTATTGCTTGCGTATAATTCAAAATACCTTTCTGTTTTCAGTTTCGAATTGGATAAGTCAAACGTAAAAAAATGTCCAGGTTTTAGTTCATACAGATCTTTGAAAAATCCTTCGCTTTGCAGTTCCACTTGTCCATAGAGTAAGAACGGCAGCATGGCATCCAAATTGACTGCGCGATGATAACTTGGAACCTCCAATAATGCTTTTTGTTCCGAAGCGAACGCAAAGTGTTGCTCATTTTGTAAATAATACAATGGTTTTACACCGAATCGATCTCTGGCGCCAAACAAATGATTTTTCTGAAGGTCATAAATGACAAAAGACCACATTCCGTTGAAGTGCGTGAGACAGTCTTTTCCCCAATGCTGATAAGAAGCCAAAACAACTTCCACATCTGATTCCGTATGAAACGTGTAGCCATAAGTGCGCAATTCTTCACGCAACTCAATGTAATTGTAAATTTCTCCATTAAGCGTAATCCAAATTTCTTGGTTCTCTTGTAAACACATCGGTTGATGTCCACCAGCACTTAAATCAATAATTGCCAAACGACGATGTCCAAATCCCACTTGAAACGGATGTTCTTTTGCTGAATCAATGTGAAATTTTGGAGCGAAAGCAAGATTCGAAGATAAACTCGAAGCGGGCGTATCTTGGCCAGAAAAACACTGTGCTTTTCCATCTTTAAAAAGCGTAAATCCTTCGTCATCTGGACCGCGGTGCTTGAGTTTATCGTTCATGTTTTTCAAGATGACCGGCAACTGATTTGACGAACCTTGAAGCTGAACAATCCCACTAATTCCGCACATACGAATTATTTAAAACTGAATTTTCGTTGCAGCAAATAGCTGATGGTCACCACCACGCATGAAGCGAGTACATTTGCAATGGATGGAAAAACCCCCATCCCGAGAACAAGGATTTTTAATAATCCCCAATTGGTTGTCGAGGTTATCACTGCGCTTAATCCATATCGTAAAAACTGCGCTCTTCCGCGCAATTGACTTGCGGTAAAAACGACATAACGCATTAACAGAAATCCAATGAGGAAAGAAATACAGGCACAGACAATGGAACTTAAGGTCAAAGCCGAAATGGTTTTTTCACCTAATCCAAAGGGAAGGTTGTGAAATGTAAAATCTTGCTTTTGAAAAATCAGGTTGAAAAAAACGAAAAAGAAGATCCAACTGAGTACTAAATTCCCACTTCCGCAGGCAGCATAGTAATAGGTCGTCTTGTCAAAAATACGTCTGACAAGCGGATAAAAGAAATCCAAAATCTGATGAATGAGTCGAACCATTATGCGTTAAATTCTATTTCGTATCCCGTGTGTCTTCGTAAGTTGATGACTTTTTGCTCATCCAAATACAGGTATTGTCCACGTATGCCAACCAATTTTCCGCTAATCGTTGCTTCCTTATCGAAAGTCATCGATTGTACCTTGCTTGGATACGCCGCGACTGGATAGTTAAATGTAAGGATTTCATCGTTCTCTATCCAATATTGAGCTAAATCAGTCGGTAATTCATCACACACTTGCCATTTTTCGTCGATCAAATCGATGGAATCATCTTGCATATTGCGCAACATGTTCTGCCAATTGGTTTTATCCGCATAAAAATCTTTCAAGGCAACTTCAATCACGCCAGCCAAATAGCGATTGGGTACTTCCGCTAACAGAATCGCTTTGTTCGCTCCTTGGTCAATCCAGCGTGTGGGAATCTGTGTAGCTCTTGTTACACCAACTTTGACGATGTCCGTTGCTGCAAGGTACACGTAATGCGGTTGAAGGTGATTTTTAACTTCATATTCAATGTCTCGTCCCTTACCCAAATGAGCTTCGCACAATTCTGGGTGTAAAATACATGGGCTTGCTTCTGGAGCGTTCGAGAAGCACGAAAAGCAAAATCCTTCACCGAACGATTTCTTTGTTGTTTTTGCGCATTTGCGACACGTAATAACTCCGGTCCAGTGTAACTGAATTTCTTTTCCAATAAAATCATTCACACACACCTGTTCAGCTTGCGTAGAGAGGAAATATTGAATCGTTTCCTCGTGCTTCGTGTGCATTTTTTCTAACGTGAATTTCATTCCTCTGGTAGGATTTCCATTTTGGTTGCGAAATGAAAACAATAATCTCTTAGGTCCTCACTGATCAGGTGTTCACCCGTTGCTTTTTCAAAGGTATCTGCCATCGTAAGCAAGGTCTGATGAAAGAATTGTTTCATTTCCTCGATGCTCATGTCTTTTGTCCACAAGTCAATTTTCATCGTGTTTTTCTCTTTTGGGTCCCATAGGGAAAGTAAAAAAGCAGATGCTGCGGCATCGGAAACGTTTGTATCTACAGCGCTCCATTTAATCGCTGATGGAATTTGGTTTGCATCTAATCCAACCGTGATAACGATATCGGATTTCTTTGTAATTTGATCACTCATAACTAGTTAACTTGGTATTTTTGGAGGATTTTATTGTATGGTGTTTTCATTAATTCCTTCGGACTCACGTCATTGTTTTCCATGTATTTTTTCACAATCATGTAGCCCATGAATCTTCCCATACGATCTGGACTTTCTTGTGGAAGTCCTGTGGTGAATGGACCTTCATGTAAAAAATTCATGCGAGTTTCTTCGTCTGTTTTAAATAAAAGTTCTTCATCAACCAAGTATTCCCAGAATGATTTCTCGCTAGCAACAGCCCATTCGAAGTCCTTCTTTGAATAACGAACAACATCCGCTTCAGATAATTCTGGCAGGCAAATGTGTGTTAAGAAGAGCATTTTGCCCCAGCGAATCATTTCACTCGCGTAATTTTCAGATGTTTCCTCGATTCCATGTGAACTTATCCAAACAAGAAAGGCATCCGAACACACAAAGTTTGGTTTCATGGCATCTTTGATCCAACCATAAAATTGGTTAGATGGTAGGTCTTGAATAAGTTTATCTGCTGGACCTAAATACCTTTCCTGTCCGATGGAAATGGATCGATCTGTACAATACGCACTAGCAGCAAAACGACTATTGATGAAATAGACAGTTCTAGGCGTTTTCCACCTTGGGAGGAAATACGTCATTCGTTTAAATCCATTTCGTAATGCCTCACTAGTTTCTTTTCTCCATTTCTGTTTGGTCTGAATTTTTTTCTCTAATAACGAAATGTATGGATTGCTGTAAAAACGATTCAATCCATTTCGGAAGGCCGTATCAGAGGTCAAGGGGATCTCCAAAGCAAAAGAGAATGCGAAATTAAAAAGCTCGGCATCCGTTTTCTTTAAACCCATAAATAGCTCATCTCGTTCACTCCAATTTGCATGAAATGCTAAGGAATCTAAATTCACAAAATCGACGTTTAATGGAACTTCATCCACGTTTACTTCGTACGTGTTCGATGAGCAGGAAGCAAAGATGAAAATCACTAATCCAAAAAGCAGTGTAACGAAGCGAAAGTGTTTCACGATAATTCTTATTTTT